>JAJRYG010000092.1 GCA_024275915.1 Gammaproteobacteria bacterium | reverse complement strand
GAATGGGAAAAGAAAAATCCAGAGATATTTATCCTCTTGATGGCAGAATTGAAAAAGCGTTATCGCAAGGCAAAGAAGCTCACCCTGATTGCAGGCAATTACGTGATCCACAAAAGCGCGATGACACAGTGCTTTCTGAAATGTCATCCAAAATTTGATATCCTGTTTCAGCCTGCTTACCATCCCTGGGGCAATAAAATAGAATTATTAAAGCGTCTCGCCTTATCCAAGTACTGCTGTTCAGCTTGCCAGGACATACATAAGGTGGACATGAATTAGGAACAGTTATTTAGTCCTTATCCCCGCTGTCTTTATCGTTTTTTTCTTCTACAGGTTGCTTGCGTCGCTTTTCGACTTCCGCAATGACGGCCTGTTGTTTTTCGCTCAGGTTGTCGACATTTTTTTTCACCGCTTCCTGTTGTTCACGTTTGGCCTTGACCCGTGCCATGGCCGCTTCGATGGCGGCTTTCTTGCTGTTGGCTTCACTGTCGCCACTGGCCTGGGTCTTTTTCAGCATGGCTTTCTTGCGCTTCTTGCGTTCCTCATCTTCCTGTTTCTTGCGCTCCAGCCGGAACATCTTGAATTCATGACGTTTGCGTGCCTGGTCGGCCTTGAGCTTTTCCTTTTCCTGGGCCCAGATTTCGGTTTTGGCAAAGCGGTAGTACTGCACCAGCGGGATATGGCTGGGACAGACGTAGGCGCAACAGCCACATTCGATGCAGTCGAACAGGTGGTGATCCTGAAGGCGATCGAACTCGTGTGCATGGGCATACCAGTACATTTGCTGGGGCAGCAGTTTGACCGGGCAGACCCGGGCACACTGTCCACAGCGTATGCAGGGCATGATCGGCTGGCTGTCCTGCTGTTTCTTGCCCTGAGCCAGTATGCAGTTGGTGGTCTTGATGGTTGCCAGTTCGAGTGTCGGCAGGGCAAAGCCCATCATTGGCCCACCCATGATTACGTGGGCGGTCTGATCTTCATGCCAGCCACAGGCTTCCAGTAACAGACGAAAGGGGCTACCGATCAACGCCTCGAGGTTACGGGGATAGGCCACTGCCTCCCCTGTCACGGTCACCACCCGGGAGATCAGCGGCTTGCCGAATATCACGGCTTCTTCGATGGCCACGGCGGTGGCCACATTGTGGCAGACCACCCCGGCATCGATGGGCAGGCTGGTGGATGGGATCTCCTTGCCGGTGAGTACCTTGATCAACTGTTTTTCTCCCCCGGCCGGATAGATGGCCGGGATCTGCACGATGTCGATGAATTCGGCCTCGTGTTCATGCAGGGCATTGACCAGCAGGGTATGGGCGACTTTCTTGTTGTCTTCGATGGCAATGATGCAGCGCCGGGCCTTGAGGGCGTGTTTCATGATCAACAGGCCATCGATGATCTTGCGCGGCTGCTCCTGCATGAGCATGGCATCACATGTGATGTAGGGTTCGCATTCGGCACCGTTGAGGATCAGGGTTTCCAGCTGTCTGTCCGGGCCGGGATTGAGCTTGATGAAGGAGGGAAAGCCGGCACCACCGAGTCCCACGATCCCCGCATCACGAATGATGTTGCGCAGCTCGCTGGGGTCTAGAGACTCGAAGTCTTCGCGAGGTTTCAGTTCAATCCATTCATCCTTGCCGTCGCTGTCGATGACGATGCACATGGCCTTGAGTCCGGAGGGATGAGTGACGGGGCGCTCTTCGATGGCCACCACGGTGCCGGATGTCGAGGCATGTACCGGTGCGCTGATGAATTCACTGGCCCGGCCTATCTGCTGGCCCTTGAGTACCCGATCTCCCACCTTGACGATGGGCTCGGCCGGTGCGCCGATATGCTGCTGGAGCTGGATGACAATCTGCTCGGGGACAGGAGCCGGCCGGATCTGCTCGGTCATGGAAATGTGCTTGTGCCCTTCCAGTTTCAGGCCACCATGGAAATGCCACAGCCGACGTTTCATTCCGCGGCCTCCGGCAGTGGCTCGGCAGTCTCGGCTTCGGCAAGAGGTTTAGGCGGGGCCGGCCAGCGCCAGCTGGTGAGATCTTCCTTGACTGGGCGGATGTAGATGCAGTCCACCGGGCAGGGTGGAATGCACAGATCACAACCGGTACATTCGTCGGCAATGACCGTGTGCATCTGTTTGGCGGCACCGAGGATGGCATCCACCGGACAGGCCTGGATACACAGGGTGCAGCCGATGCACAGCTGTTCGTCGATGATCACCACGGTTTTGCCCTTGTGCTCGCCGTGCTCATCATTCAGAGGCTTGGGTTCCTTGCCAAGCAGATCGGCCAGGGAATGGATTACCGTTTCACCACCGGGTGGGCACTGGTTGATGTCGGCCTCACCGCTGGCGATGGCCTCGGCATAGGGCCGGCAGCCGGGAAAGCCGCACTGGCCGCACTGGGTCTGGGGCAGGATGGCGTCGATCTGATCGACAATGGGATCACCTTCCACCTTGAAGCGCACGGCAGCAAAGCCGAGCAAAAGGCCAAACAGTACCGCAAGTACCGTCAGAACGATGATGGCCGCCAGCATGTCAGACCTTTACCAGTCCGACAAAGCCCATGAAGGCAATGGACATCAGGCCGGCGGTGATCAGGGCGATGGAGGGACCACGAAAGGCAACGGGCACATCGGCCACATCGACACGTTCACGAATGGCGGCAAACAGGATCAGCACCAGGGAAAAGCCGATGGCGGCACCAAAACCATACAAGGCCGACTGGACAAAGTCGTGCTCGGTCTGCACATTGAGCAGGGCCACGCCCAGAACCGCGCAGTTGGTGGTGATCAGGGGCAGAAAAATGCCCAGTACCTGGTAGAGCAGCGGGCTGGTCTTGTGCACCACCATCTCGGTGAACTGAACGACCACGGCAATCACAAGGATAAAGGCAATGGTCTGCAGGTATTCCAGCCCCAGCGGCAGCAGCAGATATTCGTTGACCAGGTAGCTGCACACCGAGGACAGGGTCAGCACGAAGGTGGTCGCTAGGCCCATGCCCGTGGCCGTTTCCAGCTTGCGTGACACGCCCATGAACGGGCAGAGGCCAAGAAACTTCACCAGGACGAAGTTGTTGACCAGGATGGTGCTGACGAGGATGAGGGCGTATTCGGTCATAAATTACAGATAAAAAGGGTTAAAGATACAAGATACAAGTTCCATGGTGTTGGCCCTGTTGTTCATTTCTCTGTCTAGTATATCCCAGTGACAGCGCAATGACAGAGCATGGTGCTTGCAGGGCAAGATCATACTGCCTCATATACGGTTAGTGGCCGGTGCAAGGTGAGTATGCGCTTGCCCTGTGCCTGATAGAGAATAACCTGTATTTCTTGTATCTTTTCAACTTGTATCTTTTCTCTGGCGTTATTTTACCCGCATCCCCGGCTGTGCCCCTGCATGGGGTTCGAGGATCCACAGGTCCTTGCCGCCGGGGCCTGCGGCCAGCACCATGCCTTCTGATACGCCAAAGCGCATCTTGCGTGGCTTGAGGTTGGCGACCATGACGGTGAGTTTGCCTTCGAGATCCTCGGGCTGGTAGGCGGACTTGATACCGGCGAAGACGTTGCGGGTCTGGCCGTCGCCGAGGCTCAGGGTCAGGCACAGCAGCTTGTCGGCGCCTTCCACGTGTTCGGCCTTGTCGATGCGTGCGATGCGCAGGTCGATTTTGGCAAAATCATCGAATTCAATCTCGTCGGCAATGGGTTCCATGTTGCTGGCCCTTGTGGTTGTGGTTTTTTCCTTGCCCTGCGGTTGCAGGTCCTGTTTGGAGGCTTCGACCATCTGCTCCACCTTGTCCTTTTCTACCCGGGTCATCAGGGGCTTGAACTTGTTGATGCAGTGGCCTGTGAGCGGGGTCTGCACGTCGGCCCAGACCAGCGGTTCCACAGCGAGGAAGCTTTCGGCCATCCGGGCCATTTCCGGCAGCACCGGCTTGAGGTAGACGAGCAGCGCGCGGAACAGATTGAGACCGACGCTGCACACATCCTGCACGTCCTGTTCACGGCCCGCTTCTTTGGCCAGTACCCAGGGTTTTTTCGCATCGATGTACTGGTTGGCCTGATCCGCCAGCGCCATGATCTCGCGGATGGCGTGGCCGAACTCGCGGTTCTCGTAGAGGCTGGCGATGGAAGCGCTGGCGTCGGCAAACTTCTGGTAGAGTTCGGCTTCGGCGCAGTGTTCTGACAGCCGGCCGTCAAAACGCTTGACGATGAAGCCGGCGCAACGGCTGGCGATGTTCACCACCTTGCCCACCAGATCCGAGTTGACTCGCAGCTGGAAGTCTTACAGATTGAGATCAATGTCATCGATGCCATCGCCCAGCTTGGCGGCATAGTAGTAGCGCAGGTATTCGGGATTCAGGTTGTCCAGGTAGGTGCGGGCGGTGATGAAGGTGCCGCGTGACTTGGACATCTTCTGGCCGTTGACGGTGAGGAAACCATGGCAGTACACCGCCGTGGGCTTGCGGAAGCCGGCACCGCTGAGCATGGCGGGCCAGAACAGGGTATGGAAATAGGCGATGTCCTTGCCAATGAAATGGTAGACCTCGGCGTCACTGTCGGGCTTCCAGTAGGTATCGAAATCCAGATCCTCGCGTCTTGCACAGAGGTTCTTGAAACTGGCCATGTAACCGATGGGGGCATCCAGCCAGACATAGAAATACTTGCCCGGCGCATCGGGGATCTCGAAGCCGAAGTAGGGCGCGTCGCGGGAGATGTCCCAGTCCTGCAGCCCGGCATCGAACCATTCGTCCAGCTTGTTGGCGATGGCCGGCTGGATGTGGCCGGCGGCGGTCCATTCACGGATTTCCTTTTCGAAGTCGCCCAGAGCAAAGAAATAATGCTCCGATTCCTTTTCGACCGGTTTGGCCCCGGAGATCACCGAAACGGCATTTTTCAGCTCGGTGGGGGAATAGGTGGCACCACAGACTTCACAGCTGTCACCATACTGGTCTTGTGCGCCACAGCGGGGGCATTCGCCCTTGATGAAACGATCGGGCAGGAACATCTGCTTTTCCGGATCGTAGGCCTGCTTGATGGTTCGCTTGTGAATGTGGCCGCCCGCCTTGAGGCGGTTGTAGATCAAGGTGGCCAGTTCACGGTTCTCGTCCGAATGGGTGGAATGGAAATTGTCGAAACCGATGGCAAAACCGGCAAAGTCGGCCTGATGCTCCTCGCTGGTGCGGGCGATGAGTTCCTCGGGCGTGATGCCTTCGGCCTGGGCACGCAGCATGATGGGCGTGCCGTGAGCATCGTCGGCACAGACATAAATGGCCTGGTTGCCTTGCATTTTCTGGTAGCGGACCCATATATCGGTCTGAATATATTCCACCAGGTGGCCAAGATGGATGGAGCCATTGGCATAGGGCAGGGCGCTGGTGACGAGAATGTGTCGCGGATTGTTCGGCATGATTTCCAGGCTATTGATTGTTAATGGATTTTCCCCTTGCCTGACTGATGAGGGGGGGATAAAACCTGTCAGCAGCAAAGAAGGGCTGGTAAAATCTGGCTATTCTACGCGAATTTGGCGGCGTCTGAAAAACAAATGCAGTCCAATCAGCCACATAGCAGGCCAAAAAACAGCCCAAAGCCTGATCCCGATTAAGCCGGTCGGGATTTTTCACCGGATCACATAGTACTTGGGGGCAAATTTGTGTAAGATTGCCCACCAAATCATATTAGCTTATTATTTTACTAGGTTATTTAACCGCGTATTTTGCAGGAGAATTACATGTCGGACGTTTCCCAATCCCAGATTGAAGAAGCCCTCAAGGCTTACATTGATCCGTATCTCGAAAAGGATCTGGTCAGCACCAAGTCCATCAAGGACATCAAGATCGATGGCGACAAGGTTACTGTCGACGTTCAGCTGGGTTTCCCGGCCGAAGGCTACAAGGCCGAGCTGGCCAGCAAGCTCAAGGAAATGGTCGAAGCAGTCGATGGCGTATCCAGCGCCACCATCAATGTCTCGCAGAAGATCGTCGCTCACACCACGCAGAAGGGCGTCAATGCCATTCCCGGTGTGAAGAACATCATCGCCATTGCCTCGGGCAAGGGTGGCGTAGGCAAGTCCACCACTTCCGTCAATCTGGCCCTGGCCCTGTCGGCCGAAGGCGCCACCGTGGGTATCCTCGATGCCGATATCTATGGTCCCAGTCAGCCGCGCATGCTGGGTGTCAACCAGCAGCCCGAATCCAGCGATGGCAAGAGCCTGGAACCGCTCAACAGCTACCACATCCAGTCCATGTCCATCGGTTATCTGATCGACGAGGAAACCCCCATGATCTGGCGTGGTCCCATGGTCACCCAGGCCCTGGAGCAGCTGCTCAACGACACCAAGTGGAAAGACGTGGATTACCTGATTGTCGACCTGCCACCGGGTACCGGTGACACCCAGCTGACCCTAGCACAGAAAGTGCCGGTCACTGGCGCCGTCATCGTCACTACCCCGCAGGACATCGCCCTGCTCGACGCCCGCAAGGGTCTGAAGATGTTCGAGAAGGTGGAAGTTCCGGTACTGGGCATCGTTGAGAACATGAGCACCCATATCTGCTCCAATTGTGGTCACGAAGAGCACATCTTCGGTGCCGGTGGCGGAGAACGCATGGCCGAACAGTTCGATGTCGACCTGCTCGGTTCCCTGCCGCTGGACATGTCCATTCGTATCGGTACCGACGAAGGCAAGCCCACCGTGGTGGCCGAGCCCGAAGGCCGCATTGCCCAGGTCTATCGCGACATCGCCCGTCGCATGGCCGCCAAGCTGTCACTCAAGTCCAAGGACTTCAGCGCCAGCTTCCCCAACATCGTCATCCAGAACAACTGACGCCCCGGCGGACATGGCAAACCCCGAAAGGTCGGTTATTGCAACCGGCCTTTCTTTTTGCAAGATGCCAGGTTCAAGGCGCGGGTGACCACCCATGGCCACGGCGTGGTATCGATCAAACCCGTTCCTTTCATGCCAGTGCAGGCCGGTATCCAGGTAAGGAAGGGAATTTGCCCACGTATTTATCGACATCCCCATGATCTGTCGAGCACGTGGTGAGAAACAGACTTCAGTTCCCGTGCGTGTCGGTACAGGAAGGAGCCGGGTATGCACCATTCTTGCGCCCCCGGTGGGGACACCGGACAGAATGTGAACTGGCTCACGCAATCGCACGAAAATCATCGGGCAATGGCACCGCTGACCCTTGTTCAGGGGCGAATACTTGTGCAAAAATTCCATGGAACGTTTCGTGATCCATGATCTGCGCCAGTAACTCCAGGGAACGGCAAGACAAGACATTTGGAAAAGTCACTCCCCCCGCATGTCGAGCTTTCCTTTCACACTGGTTGCCCTGTACAGGCAGCAGCGCAGATTCTCTATTAACTGATACAGACAAAGGAATGCATACATGCTGACCACAAACTGACTCAAGATTCGCACCGGTACCACCAATTCCGTCATTGTCGGCAAGTATGGCGGCAAGAAGGTCTTGTGCGACCCCGGTGCACTCAAGACCTTCAACGACCTGATCCGGCTGGCAAAACGCAAGAACTACTGGGCCGATATGGTGGTCAGGGGGATCATGGGCCTGAGCTGCGGGCGCCTGCACCAGGACAACATCTTCGTCGCCAGCCGCAAAAGCCTAGCCTATGGGCAGGGCAGCTTTTACATCGTCCTGCCCGGCGTCACCGCCAGTCTGGAAGCCCTGGCCAATGGCAACTACCTCCTTACCCACATCCGGGCCGACATGAACTACGTGCAAATGCAGCAGGATCAGCAAAAGCCGGGTCTGTGGCGTGTTGACCAAGACATTACGGTGCCGCCGACGCTCCAGGAGGACGGTGTCATCCTGCTCAAGGAACAGCGCTCCGTGGCCATCGCTGACATGGCTACAGATCCGGTAAGGCTGATTGCCCAGGAGGTGCGCAAGGATCTGGTCAAGACCAACGACACCATCCGCAGCATGGCCGGAGCTAGTGGTTTCGACCTGCATCACACGCCCGGTGGCAGCGGCATCGTGCCCTTTGAAAAACCGGCCAGGGGTGGCCTGACCGCCAGCGAAATCCGCGGGCGGATTCTGCACATGGATGTCACGCCGGGCCGGGCCGCTTGGGTGGCCGGCTTCGGTGTGGCCTCCGCCGGGGCGGCCCTGAGCATGGGTGGTGCCAGCCTGAGCATTGCCGGGGCCGTGGGGATCGCCGGGGGCCTGATCCATGTGTACCAGACGGGGCAGGCAGCCAGGGACATGTTCAAGGGCAGGCAATACCAATGATGCATGTTCGCTACAAGTTGCGCGAAGCCAAAGGACTGGTGGTGCCCCGCAGGCCGGGCCTTGCCCGCGCCCCGACCATCCGCAGCGAGATCGACGGCACCACCCTGGCCTTCAAGGTGCCCCGGCACACCCACCGGCGCAGTGGCATGCCGCAAATCACGCCCGGGCGCCACTACCGGCTGGCGAACATGATCTTCCGCGCCAACTACGGAAAGGCTTCCAAGGTCAGCGACAACTGGAAGACCTACGCGTTCTTTATGCGCCAGTGGGCCTTCAACGGTTCCTGGTTCAGTGGCACCCTGGCGGAACTGAGAATGCACATCGACCTGGCCAAGCCGGTGAAGCGCAAGAACATGGGGTTTTCCCTGTTCCATCCACGGGCCTTCGAGACCATTGTTGCCGACTACCTCACCAATCAGTATTCCATGTCGACCTATGAGTTGCGGGGCGAGCATTACGGCAAGCCGAAATTCATCGCCCCGGTCGGCTGGCAGCCGCTGCAGCACCTACCGGTGGTGACCGTGCGTCTCGAAGTGGTGCCCGATGAAACCCTGGTAAAAGATCTTATCCAGTACCACGTTTTTTCCCCCATCGCTAACCAGGTGATGACGGTGTTCTATTTCGCTCCCAGCCAGTTGCGAGTGGGCACGCAGGCCGAGCTGGACAAATGGGTCAGCCGCGCGCCCATGCGCGCCCTGATGGACGAGATCATCGACAGCATTCGTCTCGAGCTGTCGCCCCAGGCCCGGGCCGAGCAGGCCGCAGCCCTGCAAGGGCTGAGTGACACGGCCCTGATCAGTGATTTTGCCCCCCTGCAATGGCCACAGCGCGTCCGCGACGAGGCGCAGGAGCGGCTGGAAGAGGAGGCCTTCCAAGAAGAAGGGCTGTTTGGCTGAGGGGGGGATTTCAGCAGAACCTGTTGTGCCTGCTGAGCGGGAAATACTGACAGAAGTGGCATGGGGCATATCGTCTACACATCCCTGCAAGACGACGTAAAGGCCGGTCTCATGACCGACCTTTTTTGATCACAACGAAAGACAGGGTTTGTCGGTCATTCACTTTTCTGTCTGATCTCGATTTTTACCTTCTCGAAGGTCAGGTGATAGAAAAACGACAGGGGGGGTGGCATGTTGGCGGTCATGGGTCCGGGCATGTCGTGAAACACCAGGTGAAATTCCAGATCGTCATTGTCCACCGCCCCCCTTGAAGCCGTGGCCATGCTGTAAACCGAACCATCCGTATTGCGCACCACACCATCTTCACCGCGCACCCCCACCGTGGTCATGGTATGTCCTGCCCACAGGGGCACCGGACCGTCGAAGGGATTGTCGAAAGACTGGCCGTTGTGGGTGATCTCGGCCGGTCCCCAGGTGGCGAGGAGATTGAACTCGGTGGGTACCACGGGACCGGCGGCCTTGCTGTCACCATGCAGGTAGACGTTGTTGATCACCGGGTCGCCCTTGATGAGTGTGGTATGTGAAGCCGAAGAACCAATGCGTAGGCCAACCGGGTGAGGGGGAGGCATGAACAGGGTTTGGTGGTAGGTCCAGTGGCCATTTTCATCTTCCCACTCGGCCCGGATTTCACCCTGGTTGGAAATGGTATCCACTTCCACCCGGGCCTTGCCCTTGATGACGGTCGAGCCGTTACCATCCCAGACAAAGGAATCCACCGGTTCGGCAGGGACCCCATCGACCTCGACAACAACCGGTCCGGTAACCCGCCGATTCAGGCTTGGCTCGGAGGCCTTGATTTCGTACACCAGCTTCTTGCCCTTGTTGCTGCCATCATCGGGACTTGCGGAGGCCATCGAGCTGGCGGCCAGCAAGACAAGCCCCACGGACAGGTTTGAGAATATTATTCTGATCATAATCCTTACTCCTTGTGTATCGGTTACAGGCAATGAATGCCATCGCCTGTGTCCACACAGAAATGGACATACATAGTTACGTAGCCACAGCACAAACAGATGACCTGATAAAGTCTGATTTTGTGTTTATTTATCTGGCTCTTCAGAAAAATTTGTGGGAAGCCACCGTGCCAACTCCCTCTCCCTCAGGGAGAGGGCTGGGGTGAGGGGGGGCAATCAGGGCAGACTGTCTTTGTTCAGGCACACCGTCGCAAAAGCGGAGACCTCATTGCTTCCCGCCGGGTTGTTCGTCTGGCCTCGCAGGTGATTTGTTCAGCATGTTGTCCGCCATCGGCTTCGATAATCAATTTTTCATCCCGGCAAACAAAATCAACCATAGAGGGCTCAATGACGCCCCTGGCGTCGAAACGTGAAGCCCATTGGCTGACGGCCAAGCAGGCGTTTCCAGCAGTAGACGTTCTGCATTGCTTGCCGACGCGGTGCGCGCGCCAAGGTTCTCTGTCGTTTCGATTCCCTCACCCTGTTCCTCTCCCGGGGGGGAGAGGGAACCATTCGGTATGGTTTCGTCCATGCAACACATCCCACTGCATTCTAAACGCTCAAACCAGGTTGCCCTCAGAAAACAGCCATTATAATTATCACAATATCAACAACCTGAAACTGAAAACACAACTGTCTCCACCGACAAACTTTTTTAACGAGGCATTTATCTTAAGTGTGTGCATGGGCGGGTACTCATCTGTTGTGTGGTTGACAACGGGATACAGGCCGGCACTTCTCCGGGTCAATAGTCGTTTGACCACAGGAACCACCTGACAGGATCTGTCGTCAGCCCCATCGCAACCATGATGACTGACACCTTACGAGATGAGGAATATACTCTCAGAGGTACTGAATTTTAATGGAACATTGAAATTAATCCATTAAAAACAAGGGGCTATGGTATTTGTGATTGAATGAAAAAATTTTCACAGAAAATCTTGATAGTAGTACGCATGCGGACTATCCTTGTTAAAACTTTTTAGAGAGAACTGAACATGAACAAGCAAATACTCATCACGGACAACACCCAGGACACGCAGTGGCTGCCATTAATGAGAGGACTGGTATGGGCATATCAAGCCTTTTCACAATACTCTAATCAGCATGTGAAAAGTCTCGGATTGACACCACCTCAGTTTGACATCATTGCAACCCTGGGGAATACCGAAGGAATGTCTTTCAAGGAACTGGGTGAGAAGACCCTGATTACCAAGGGTGCTCTGACCGGTATTGTCGACCGGATGGAACAGAAAGGCTGGGTTCAGAGAATAATTTCTCTGGAGGACAGGCGCTCAACACTGGCAAGATTGACGCCCAAGGGAGAGGAGTTGTTCGAGGAAGTTTTCCCGGCACACCTTGGGTATCTTGCTGACGCCTTTGGTAAACTTCCTGCCAGGGATCGCAAGGAACTGGTGAAGTTGCTGGACAAGCTGAGGAGACTTTTCTAAAAAAATTTGCAGCAATAGTACGTATACGTACAGTCAATATGCAGACATTTAAACCGCAAAGGAGAAAAAAACATGGATCGCAAGGAACCCTACATCGTAAAGCTGAATGCGGGCACTCACTGCATCTGTCAGTGTGGACAGTCAAAGAATCGCCCCTTCTGTGATGGATCGCATCAAGGAACCGGCAAGGAACCTTATGCACTCGAAATTTCGGAGGACAGGGAGATAGCTCTGTGTGGCTGCCTGAACTCTGGAAATTTACCGTTTTGTGACGGTAGCCACATGCAAACTTCAAACTGAAAAAACGTCAAATCTTAAGGAGAAATATGATGAAAACTCAACTGAAAACAACTCTTGGCATGATCATTTTGGCAGGTGCGCTGGGCACGTCTGCCTCATGGGCAGAAATTGCCGCACCAGGCAAGTACAAAATCGATCCGGCACATACAACCGTGTTGTTCGAGGTCGGTCATCTTGGTTTCAGTGATCTGGTGGGCCGTTTCAATGATGTTGGGGGTTCGATTGACCTCAAACCCAATGGCAAGTCAAAGGTGATGTTCGAGATCAAGACCGCAAGTGTCGACACTAATCATGGCAAACGTGATGACCATCTGCGCAGCCCGGATTTCTTCAATGCCAAGTTGTACCCGGTTATTCGCTTCAACTCCAAAAAGGTCAGCTATAACAAGCAGGGCGAGCCTGTCAAGGTTACCGGTGATCTCACTCTGCATGGCAAGACAAGACAGGTTGACCTGAATGTGGCTCCGGTCGGTGCCGGCAAGGATCCCTGGGGTGGGTATCGGGCAGGCTACAAGGCTGAAACCGTTATCAAGCGTTCTGATTTTGGTATGAACTTCATGCAGGGTGGTATTGGAGATGATATCAAGATAGTGCTGAATATCGAAGCCACGAAATTGTAGGCAAGGGACCACGCGCCTGGAAATTTATTCCAGGCGCGCTTTTATCTCTGGAGGTATCATGAAAGCTTTTCTGCAACTCATACTGCCGAGTCTGATAGTACCTGTACTATTGTCTTTTTCTGTCTACAAATTGAGAAAACGATATCCAGATGTTATTAAGGGGCTGGCGATCATCTGGCTTCCATCTTATCTATGGATTAATGGTTGGCCCGATTTTAACTCAGTGGAAGCCAGTAACTGGTTGTGGCTGGTCACGATTGTTTCTGTCGGTCTTGTGATAGTTCCTGGCAAACAATCCATTCTGGGAATGGCACAAGGTGTATTTCTGGCTATTAGTCTGATCGTTATGATTATGCCCGTATCCCATCTTATGGATATCGTCCTGGGAATGGAATTACTGCTGGCACTGATTGTTGGCGGCACGATTTTTATTGTCCCGGATGCCAAACGAGGTAGCCTTCCTGCCTTGAGTTTGGCGATCAGTACTGGTGGCTTTGGGATTATTGGTTCATTGGGGGGCAGTTTACTGCTTGGACAATTTGCCATGACCCTTGCTGCGATTCTGAGCATGTTTGCCCTGCAGGAGCTGTTCCCGCGTGAAGCAAAACAGGCTCTTGCATCACAGGTTCTTTGGCCTATGGTTCAGCTTTACATCATATTGTTGATGATTGCCCTGGTCTATTCTGATCTGCCAGTAGGTCCGGCCGTATTGTTGCTGATTGCGCCACTGTCCGGTTTCATATTGCCGCGACGGTATGGTGCAATAGCCAGTACCATATGTGTTGCAGCCGCTTTGGTATGGTTGTT
>JAJRYG010000091.1 GCA_024275915.1 Gammaproteobacteria bacterium | reverse complement strand
GCAGTTCGCCCATCAAGCCCCTGCAGGAGCACATGACCCGGGTGCTAATCTGTGCGAGCGAGCTGCACGGTTTTCTCGAAGCGGTGTTTGCGGGCGACTGGGAACGGGCCGAAGCCCTGCAGCAGGATATCGCCCGCAAGGAAGACGAGGCCGACGCACTCAAGCGCAAGTTGCGTCTGCATCTGCCTCGCAGCCTGTTCATGCCCGTCTCCCGGCGCGACCTGCTGGAAGTGCTGCGCATGCAGGATGGCATTGCCAACAAGACCCGGGACATTGCCGGCCTGATCCTGGGGCGCAGGATGCGCTTTCCCGAATCCATGCACAAGGATCTGCTGGCCTATGCCGACCGCAGCATCGATGCGGCCAGACAGGCCCAGGCGGCCATCAATGAGCTGGACGAACTGCTGGCCACCGGCTTTCGCGGCAACGAGGTGGATCTGGTGGAACAGATCATCAAGAAGCTCGACAACATCGAGCACGACAGTGACGAAATGCAGGTACGGGTGCGGGCCAGCCTGTTCAAGCTGGAAAAGGACTTGCCGCCGGTCGACGTGATGTTCATGTACAAGATCATCGACTGGATTGGTGACCTGGCCGACAAGGCCCAGCGGGTCGGCAGTCGGCTCGAACTGATGCTGGCACGCTAGGAGACCGGTTGTGGAGTACGGAATCATCTTTATTGTTCTTGCCTGCGCGTTTGGTTTGTTCATGGCCTGGGGGGTGGGAGCCAATGACGTGGCCAATGCCATGGCTACCTCGGTGGGATCCAAAGCGGTCACCATCAAGCAGGCCATCGTCATCGCAGCCATTTTCGAGTTTGCCGGGGCCTACCTGGCCGGTGGCCAGGTTACCGCCACCATTCGCAAGGGCATGCTGGATACTGCGATGGTCACCGGTAATCCGGATCTGGTGGTCTATGGCATGCTTGCCTCGCTGCTGGCCGCCGGGGTCTGGCTATTGATTGCCACCCGCGCCGGCTGGCCGGTCTCCACCACCCATTCCATCGTCGGAGCCATTGTCGGTTTTGCCGCCGTGGGGATTGGCTTCGAGGCGGTCAAGTGGGCCAAGGTGAGCACCATCGTCATGAGCTGGGTGGTCTCGCCGGTGACCTCCGGCCTGATTGCCTTCGCCCTGTTCATGAGCGTGCAGTATCTGATCTTCAACACCCGGGATCCGCTGAAAAACGCCCGCCGCTATGTGCCGGTCTATATTTTCCTGGTGGGGTTCATTGTCGCCCTGGTGACCCTGTTCAAGGGCCTCAAGCACGTGGGGCTGCACCTGAGTACCGGTGAAAACTACCTGGTGGCCCTGCTCGTCGGCTTGGTGATCATGATCATCGGCCTCATCTACATCCGGCGGCTGAAGTTCGATCCGGACGCCGATCGGGATTATCACTTTACCAATGTGGAAAAGGTCTTTTCCGTGCTGATGATGGTCACCGCCAGCGCCATGGCCTTTGCCCACGGTTCCAACGACGTGGCCAACGCGGTGGGACCACTGGCGGCGGTGGTGAGCATCGTCAACAGCGGTGGCGAGGTGGCGCAGAAATCGGCCATGCCAGCCTGGATCCTGCTACTCGGTGGTATTGGCATCGTCGCCGGCCTGATCATGTACGGCCACAAGGTAATCGCCACGGTGGGAACCAACATCACCGAGCTGACCCCCAGCCGGGGCTTCGCCGCCACCCTGGCGGCGGCCACCACGGTGGTGGTCGCCTCCGGTACCGGCCTGCCCATTTCCACCACCCACACCCTGGTGGGAGCGGTGCTCGGCGTGGGCATGGCCCGCGGCATGGCGGCGCTCAACATGAACGTGGTGCGTACCATCTTCATGTCCTGGATCGTCACCCTGCCGGCCGGGGCGATTCTGTCCATCCTCTTTTTCTACATTCTCAAGGGCATTTTCGGCTAGTCTCCGGCCCGCCAACTGGAACCTCTCATGTCCGATCCATTCGATTTCAAACCCAAAATGGATGAATACGCGGTAATGGGCAATCCCATCGCCCACAGCAAGTCGCCCATCATCCACAGCCTGTTTGCCGAGCAGACCGGCGAGCCGGTACATTACAGCGCCATCCAGGTGGATCCTGGCGGATTTGTCCAAGCCGTGGGCAATTTCCAGGCCGCCGGTGGCAAGGGCCTGAACGTCACCGTACCCTTCAAGCAGGAAGCCTGGAAGCTGGTGGATGCCCGCAGTGCCCGCGCCGAACGAGCCGGTGCGGTCAATACGATTAAAATCGAAGCAGACGGGCTGTTTGGTGACAATACCGACGGCGTGGGTCTGGTGGCCGATCTGATCGACAACAACGGGATCGTGATCAGGGAACGGCGCATCCTGCTGATGGGGGCCGGTGGCGCGGCGCGGGGCGTGCTGGCGCCGCTGCTGGCAGAGCACCCGGCTGCGCTGCACATCGTCAACCGCACCCCAGGCAAGGCCCAGGCACTGGCTGATGCCTTTGCCGACCTCGGACCGGTGAGCGGCAGCGGTTACGACAGGCTGGCGCTCGAACCCTTCGACATCATCATCAATGCCACCGCCGCCAGCCTGGCCGGCGAGCTGCCCCCCCTGCCCGCCGGCATCGTGACGGCAAAGACTGCCTGCTACGACATGATGTACGGCGCCAAACCCACCCCGTTCATGGACTGGGCCTGCCAGCAGGGTTCCGGCAAGGTACTCGATGGCCTGGGCATGCTGGTGGAGCAGGCGGCGGAATCCTTCTATCTCTGGCGGGGCGTGCGGCCGCAGACCAGCGCTGTGATCGCACAATTACGGGAACAGTTGTCGAATGCCTGAGGGGGCGGTGACGAGGCTGGCCGTACCCTCACAGGCTGTCGAATAACGGCGTTTTTCAACAGCCTGCTAACAGGTTGGCACTTGCTACCTTTATCGTATGTCGATGAGTTTTACATCCTGAATCAGCGACATATAAACAGCTATCCTTTTGTTTATAAGGACCATTTTCATTTTTTGTCGATGTCTTCCCGACTTGGCCTCTTGTCTGGAGTCGATAATTTTTACATCCGGTATGTGCTGCAAGTATAGGTGTCGAGGGCTAAGTGATTGTAATCTGGAGGTTATTCCTGACTGGCACAGATCTGGCTAGGTTTTATCATGTTTCTAGATAACTTAGGGAAGGGTTGAAAAATGAACACAAAAATCAGTTTCAAGAAGTCAATGCATGCCATGAGCCTTGCTGTTGGCCTGCTGGGCATGACTGTAACAGGAGATGCGATGGCCGCGGCCATCATTTACAACACGGGTAGTGCCTCAACGGCAACCGTGGCATTGGGCGTGAATGACTTGGGTCAGCTCAATGTCACTGCTGGCGACATCACCAGCAATGCCAGTGCAACGGGCCTGGCCACCAAGCTGACACCCACCGGTGGTGCCGAAGGCTGGTACGATGCCACCAGCCCGGGCTGTCTGTGTGAAGGCTGGGGGGTGGCCGCCAGCGGAGTGAGTGGTTATGCGAATGAATATGCTGGAACCGCCAATCTAACCAGCGTTTCCTTTACCTCAACTGCCTCAACGGCAACCTCCGTGGTCTCATTGACCTCCATGCCGGGTCTGACCGTCTCCCAGGCCTATGCCCCAGCGGCCAAGGCCAGCAACCTGTTCCAGGATGTGGTGACCATCACCAACTCCACCGGCGCGACCGTGACCGATGTGCGTTATCGCCGTGTCATGGACTGGGACATTCCGTTCAATGAATTCAACGAGAATGTCACCATTGCCGGGACTGGAAGCACCAGTAATCTGCTGTATTCCAGTGACCAGGGTTTTGCCACGGCCGATCCGCTCGGTAGCCGTAGCTTCTATGGAATTGTTGATATCGCTGGCTGTGGTCTGACCGTTGATTTTACCGATTGTGGCCCCTCCGATCATGGTGCCCTGTTCGACTTCGGCTTCGGTGACCTGGCCGACGGTGAGTCCATTACCTTCAGCATCTTCTATGGTGCGGCCTACTCTGAAAAAGAAGCACTGGCCTCTCTGGGCGCCATCAGTGCCGAGCTGTATTCACTGGGCCAGTCGGACGTGGATCCAACCGGTGGTACTCCGGCCACCTATATCTTTGCCTTCTCCGGTGTCGGCGGCAAGCCTCTTATTCGGGTTCCGGAACCGGCCTCACTGGCTCTGCTGGGAATTGGCCTGCTGGGCATTGGTGTGGCACGCCGGCGCAGGAAAGGCCACTGAAGGAAGGGCTGATTTAACTCAGCGCTTTATGCGGTGCAGGGAGGCACCGCCGAAATCAGGGATAAATTAAGTCCTTGATTTTGCAGGAAAAGTAAAAATCAGACATTTGACCTTTTGTCCAAGGTGAAAATTCAGGGATGAATTGTTGAAGGGATTCACAAACAGATAAATTCCTTTTGGTCCTTGCCAAATCAGACTCCCTTCCGTACCGTTACAGAAGGGAGTTTTTTTATTGCAACCGGAAAATCACATGAAAACAACGAAGCGAGTCAGGATCTCTGGATTATTCATCCTGTTAATGGTGACCAGTCTGGCGGTCAACGGGGCACAGATTGTTCCCCAGGGCATTAATACGACAAGCCCTGCCAGCAAGATTCAGAACAAGGCCAAAGACTTTTATCAGGAAGGCGTAAAGAACCTTGCCAAGGGTAATCTGGAGAAGGCGAGAAACAGTTTCAAACAAAGCCTGAAAAACAACCCGGACATGGTCGAGGCCATGCTGGGGCTGGCAGAAATCAATTTCATGCAGAATGATGCCAGATCCGCGGAAAAGTACATACGCCAGGCACTGAAAAAGAAACCGGACGATCCCTATGTCCAGGCTTCCTGGGGGCGCCTGCTGTTTTTAAAAAAAGACTTCATGGGTGCCGAGGCGGCCTTCAAGAAAGCCATCAGGCTCAAGCCGGACATGGCCAGAACACATCTGGCCCTGGGTGATCTCTACATGCACTCCCTCAACAAACCCCAGCTGGCCATTGAATCCTACCAAAAAGCCGTCGAGCTGCGTCCGGATTTTGCCGGTGGGCATTTTGCCCTGGGTGTGGCGCTGGCAGCAAAGGGCCTCGACGGCATGGCGGCAAGGGAATTTGGTATTGCTTCACGCCAGCAACCGGACAACCCGCAGCCCTATCTGGCCATGGCAAAATTGCTTGCCGACAAGGGAGAACTTGAGCAGGCACTGGAATATCTTTCCCAGGCAGTCAAGGTGGATGCGCAGAATATCGTTGCACGGGTAAACCGGGGGGACCTGTATCGCTCCCTGGGCAAGGACAAGGAGGCCATCGAAGACTACAAGGCGGCCATTGCTGTTGATGAAAGGCTGGCACCGGTCTACGTCAAGCTGGGCATGGTCTATCAGAACCGTGGCGAGACGAAGCTGGCCAAGAGCGCCTATCTCAAGGCCATCAAGCTGGATGACAAGCAGGTGCTGGCCTACAACAACCTGGCCTGGATAGCGGCCGAAGATGGCAAGGATCTGGATCGGGCCGTGCAATGGGGCAAGCGGGCAGTGGCACTGGTGCCCAAGGCCGCTTCAGTCCATGACACCCTGGGCTGGGTCTACCGTGCTCGCAAGGACTACGACAAGGCTGTCACCGAGCTGAACAAGGCCATCGAGCTGGAGCCAAAGGGCCCCTCGCTCTATTACCATCTGGGCGTGGTGTATTTCGACCAGGGCAAGCCGGACAAGGCCGCTGACATGCTCGACAAGGCACTGAAGCTTGATGCCAATTTTGCCGAAGCCGACAAGGCGCGCAAGCTGCGTGACATGATCCGGTCACACGGCTGAAGCGCGGTCATTTCGCGGCCCTTCGGGGCCTCCGGATGATCCGGTAGTCCACGCCCTCCAGCCCGCTGCGTTTGCGCAGCGGGTTTTTTGTCGCCGAATCGGCATGTTCGGCATCGATGAAGCGGTTCATCAGGTGTTCATCCCGCCCGGCGGGAATGCCTAGGCGGGTGGTCTGGATGATGGACGCCGGGGGCGGACCGCAATCCTCGATGTAGAAATGTTCGGCATCGAAGGCCCGTGCATCCCAGCTGGCGACTTTCAGGTGCAGCGCCCGGCACAGCAGGGTCTGACCGGCGCAGAGTTTTTCCGGCTTGCGGATGCGGCCACTGCCCTTTACCGGATTGAGCTTCTGCATGAGCATGATATTGCTGGCCGGTGACCTGTCATCGACCCAGGGAATGCCGGCCTTGATCAACACCGCATTGCCTTCTCCTTTCACACTGATGTTCAGTGAATCTCCGCCCCGTGCGTAATACATGTAGATGGTTCCTGGCGGCATGAACATGGCACGGCGTTTGTCCGTGTAGCCCAGCGAGGAATGGCTGGCTTTTTCTTCCCTGTAATAGGCTTCGGTTTCGATGATGCGGCAGGCCAGCCAGTGACCCCGATAGCGGTGGCGCAGTACCTTGCCCAGCAAGTCCCGGGCGACAATACAGGGATCCCGGTTGAAGAAGGCATGGGCGAGCATCATGACGGACAGGCAGCGGCTCGCAAATCAGTCGCTGTGCCTGTTTTTCAGGCGTACATAATGCTGTGCCGAATATTCGATTTGGTCGATTTCCTCGGCACGGAGCTTGCGCACCTGGCGCAGGGGATTGCCAAACCACAGGTAGCCTCCGGGCAGTTCCTTGCCGGAGGTGACCAGCGAGCCGGCGCCAATGATGGTATGCGGGTGGATGACGGCACCGTCCATGATGGTGGCACTCATGCCGATCAGGCAGTTGTCCATCAGCCGGCAGGCATGCAGGGTGACGCGATGGCCAACGGTGACCTTGTTGCCTACCTGCAGATCATGGCCGCCGGGGCTGTAGGGGCCGTCATGGGAGACATGCAGCACGCAATGATCCTGGATGTTGGTGTGGCTGCCGATCCTGATTTTGTTCACATCCCCGCGGATCACGGAAAAAGGCCAGACCGAACTGTGCTGACCGATGATCACGTCACCGATGACCAGGGCCGTGTCATCGATCCAGGCATCGGGATGGGTATCGGGCAGCTTGTCTTCAAATTCTCGGATCGCCATGTCGTCAAGTATCGAATGCCGCACCGCAACAGGCAAGGTTTTTATGCCACAAAGCAGGGCAAGCGCATACTCACCTCGCGGCCGGTGCAAGTGGTTGATATACAGACGTCGTGAAGACATCCCTGGCGACTCGACTGCCACATCCCTGTGGCAGACACAGAATATCAACCACTTACACCGGCCACTAACCGTATATGAGTCAAGTATGATCTTGCCCTGTGCCACGCAAAAAGGCCGTGACAATACAAGTGGCCAAAAATCGTCAATAATGAAAGCATGGATACCAGTACCTTCTTTCTGTATCTGTTGATCATCCTGCTCACCGCCCGGCTGTTTGCCGAAATTGCCGTGCGCCTGGGCGCCCCGTCGGTGATCGGCGAGCTGATGGCAGGTGTGGTACTGGGGCCCAGCCTGCTGGGGGTGCTCGAGCCCAATGAAGTACTCAAGCTGCTGGCCGAGATCGGCATCATCCTGCTGCTGTTCGAAGTGGGGCTGGAAACCGATGCCCGCCAGCTGATGAAAACCGGCAAGCAGTCGAGCATCGTTGCCATTGCCGGTTTCTTTGCCCCCTTCCTGCTGGGCTTTGGCATGGCTTACTATATGTTTCACCTGGAGCTGCTGGTCAGCCTGTTCATCGGTGGGACCCTCACTGCCACCAGCATCGGCATCACCATCCGTGTCCTGTCCGACCTGAAGCGCCAGCAGAATAAGGAAGGCCAGATCGTGCTCGGGGCGGCGGTGCTGGATGATGTCATGGGCGTGGTGCTGCTGGCGATCCTCTACGAGTTTTCCGTTGCCGGTGGTGTCAGCCTGATCAATGCCAGCAAGGTGCTGATATTCGTCAGCCTGTTCTTTGTGCTCGCGCCCATGGCGGCCCGTTTCATGTCCATGCTCATTCGCCGTTTCGATTCGGTGAGCGAAATCCCCGGTCTGATCCCCACCAGCATCGTGTCGCTGGTACTGTTCTTTGCCTGGCTGGCCCATGCGGTGGGTGCGCCCGAACTGCTCGGTGGTTTTGCCGCTGGCCTGGCCCTGTCACGGCGTTTCTTCCTGCCCTTTGGCGTGGCGCTGAAAACCGACACGGACTTTTCCGGCCGCATCGAAACCCAGATGCGCCCCATCATTCAGCTGTTCACACCGATATTTTTCGTCATGGTGGGGCTGTCGCTCAACCTGCGGGAGATCGACTGGACCTCACCGTTTATCTGGCTGTTCTCGCTGATCTTCCTGATCGTCGCCATTGCCGGCAAGCTGTTGGGATCCCTGCTCATCAGGGAGTCCTGGCCCATGCGCACCATCATCGGCCTGGCCATGGTGCCACGTGGCGAGGTGGGCCTGATCTTCGCCGAGCTGGGCCGGGTCAGTGGTATCTTCGACAACGAAGTCTATGCCGGCATGGTCATTGTCATCGCACTGACCACCATCATGCCACCGCTGCTGATGAAATGGTTCTATGGCCACTGGGGTTCGAAACTGGCCGCCTGATGCGGTCTGCCCGGCCAAGGAAGTGGCGTAGCGGGACAAGTCTGTGCAGCACATGGGTGCTATCCTCATGGCAGAGACAAGGCATCGATGGCAACCAGGCATGACAAAGCCTATGGCCCCGTCAAGTCGAACCCGGAATGATTGGTAATGTCACAACGAACCCTTCCTTGAACAGCTGTCTGCGCCGCATGCAGGTCGGTGAAAAGCGTTTTGCCCGGCGTCTCGAGTCGCATCTCGAGGACGATTACCTGTGCTGGTATGAAATACCGGTGGGTAAGCGGCAGCGTTACTCGGGCTTCATCATCCTGCATCCTCGGCGGGGTCTGCTGATGCTGGAAGTCAAGGACTGGAAGCTGGAAATCATCAGGAAGATCGACCGGGTATCGGCCACCCTGATCACACCCGCGGGCCTCAAGACCGTGAGTAACCCCCTGGAGCAGGTGCGCCAGGTGAGCTATCAGGTGGTCAAGCGCCTGGAGAGGACCCGCAACTGATCCCTACGGCTATGGCGTGGTGCTGACCCACATCACCCGCCGCCAGTTCGAGCAGACCGATCTCGGTGAGGTGCTGCCAGAGCATCAGGTCATCTGCCGGGACGAAATGACCGAGAGTGTCGATGCCGAGGCCTTCCAGACACGCCTGTGGGACATGTTCAACGTGCAGTTCGGCCAGCAGCCCCTGAGCCTGGCGCAGATCGATCGCATTCGCTGGCACCTGTTTCCCAAGGTGCGCATCAATGCCAATGCCAGCCTGCTGCCGGAGGACGACAGGGACGACGCCCTCATGCCGGACATCATCAAGGTGATGGACATGCAGCAGGAACAGCTGGCCCGCAGTCACGGCGAAGGGTCCCGGGTGATCCACGGCGTGGCCGGCTCCGGCAAGACCCTGATCCTTGGATACCGCTGCCAGCACCTGGCGAGGGTGCTGCACAAGCCGATCCTGGTGTTGTGCTACAACATCACCCTCGCGGTTCGCCTGCGAGAAATGATGGCGGGGCGGGGCTGGAGGGTAAGGTCAATGTCTATCACTTCCACGACTGGTGCGGCGAGCAGTTGCGCACCTAGCATGTTGAGCAACCACAGCCAGGCGAGGACTATGTGACGCGGCTGGTGGAAAAGGTGACGGAGGCGGTGGCAAGAGGGCAGATCCCCCGCGACCAGTATGGCGCCGTGATGATCGATGAAGGGCATGACTTCCAGGCCGACTGGTTGCGGCTGGTGGTGGACATGGTGGATCAGCAGGACAACAATCTGTTGCTGCTGTATGACGATGCCCAGTCCATCTACGACAACCGGGGTTCACTGGATTTCAGTCTCTCCAGTGTCGGCATCCAGGCCCGTGGCCGTGCCACCGTGCTGCGGCTCAATTACCGCAACACCGACGAGATCCTGCATTTCGCCTACCGCTTTGTGGACCATTACATCGACGCGATGGACTCCGACGAGGATCACATCCCCAGTGTTGCCCCGAAGAGCGCAGGGCGGCCACGGTGCCGAGCCGGCAATCCGGCGGCCGGACAGTTTTCAGAAGGAAGGCCAGTACCTCGCACGAATGTTCCGCAGGCTGCATGAAGAGCGGGGCATGGCCTGGTCGGACATGTACAT
Organism: Gammaproteobacteria bacterium; assembly: GCA_024275915.1. Taxonomy (GTDB): domain Bacteria; phylum Pseudomonadota; class Gammaproteobacteria; order UBA6429; family Thiohalophilaceae; genus JAJRYG01. Next base: position 11,163 of record JAJRYG010000091.1, on the reverse strand, counting down.
CACCTACCACAACAACTGGATGGACGAGGAGCTGGCTCGCCAGCTGGATGCCTTGGGGATACCTTATCAACTGCTCAGTGATTCAGGGGCCCGAAAGGCCTTCAGGCCATCCCAGGACAGCGTCAAGCTCATGACCATGCACAGCAAGCAAGGGGCTGGGATTTCGCACCGTGGTGGTCTGTGGCGTCGGCTACCTGCCGGTGCCCCAGGCGTATCCTGTCGCCGAAGCCAAGCGGCCCTACGTGGCCATGACAAGAGCCACGGAAAACCTGCTGCTCACCACCCACCGCGAGACCGTATTCCTGCAGCAGTTGCGAGAAGCGGAGGCGGCGTAAGATGAGAAGGCAAAAGAGACAGCCTGCAGCATGCGCTGTTGTTGGTGCTTTACAGGCAGGCAATGGATGCAAACGTAGGGTGCAACAAGCAAAGCGCATTGCACCACCGGACCTCCCTGGTGCAATGTCCTCCGATTATTGCACCCTACCCGTTTGTTCCCGAACGAGTTGCCGGTGTTCCCGGTCAGGTCCGTCTTGTATCTTGTATCTGAATTTACCTCAACGTCACCAGCTCTTCCGAGGAGGTGGGGTGAATGGCCACGCATTCGTCGAAGTCTTTCTTGGTGGCGCCCATCTTCATGGCGACGCCAAAGCCCTGCAGCATTTCGTCGGCGCCCAGGCCGATGATGTGAAGGCCGATGATCTTTTCTTCCGGCCCCACGCAGATGAGCTTCATGGCAGTGCGCTGGTTGCGGTCGGCGATGGCGTGGTACATAGCGGTGAAGCGGGTCTGGTAGATCTTCACGGCAGTGCCGTACTGTTCGCGGGCCTCGGCTTCGGTGAGGCCGATGGTGCCAATGGGCGGATGGCTGAACATGACGGTGGGGATGTTGTAATAGTCCAGGCGCCGGTCGGGCATGTTGTTGAACAGCCGATCCGAAAGCCGGCGTGCTGCGGCAATGGCAACTGGCGTCAGTGGGGCACGGCCGGTGACATCACCGACGGCATAGATGCCGGGCACGTTGGTATTCTGGAAGAAGTCGGCAGTGACATAACCGCGCTTGTCGTACTTGACGCCGGCGGCATCGAGGTTGAGGGCGGCCGTGTTGGGGGTGCGGCCTATGGCGTAGATGACGGCATCATACCCCTTGAGGGTAATGCCGCCGGCACAGTGCAGGGTCAGGCTGCCATTTTTCAGCTTGTTGATCTTCTCGATGCTGATGCGCGGCATGATGTTGACCCCGGCACCGAGCATTTCGTCCATCAGGGTCTCGCGCAGCATGGCGTCGAAACTGCCAAGGAAGTGATCCTTGCGCAGCAGCATGGTGACTTCCGAGCCCAGGCCATTGAGCAGGCCTGCCAGTTCCACGGCAATGTAGCCGGCGCCGACCACGGCGACTCGCTTGGGTTGTTCCTCCAGGGCAAAGAAGTCGTCGGAAGTCATGACATGTTCACTGCCCTCGATGTCGGGCATGGTGGGGACGCCACCGGGGGCGATGACGATGTGATCGGCGGTGTACTGTTCACCGTTCACGTCGATGGTTCTGGCATCGACGAAGCGGGCCGTGCCGTGAATGTGCTCGATGTTGGAGTCGGTCAGGTAGCTGGTGTACCAGACATTGATGCCCTTGATGTATTTTTCCCGGGCCTCGACCAGTTGTCGCCAGTCGAAGTTTTTCACCTTTACATCGAAGCCGTATTTGCCGGCATCGTGCAGGGTTTCGGCGATCCCGGAGGCAAACCACATGATCTTTTTCGGTACACAACCCACGTTGACACAGGTGCCACCAAGTTTGTTGTTTTCGATAACGGCGGTTTTCTTGCCGTATTCTGCGGCGCGCTCCACGGCAGAAATACCGCCACTGCCGGCGCCGATGGCAATCATGTCAAAATGCTGTGTCATGTTCTGTGTCCTGTTTTAAGCTTGCTGAAAGACAAATAACCTGTAAAAAACAGGGTTGTTTAGGCTGGTCTGACCATTATAGATGAATGTAAACTGTATGTGGCAGGGATGCAGAGGCTTTTCACCGGCTCGCTGTTGAAAAAGGCACCAATACAACCGCGCTCCAGAGTGAAGACAACGTGTATCGCCCGCCTTCACGGCCCAAGGGGCCATTTTTTCCTGATTGAATCTAACCGGAATGAAAAGATAATGAGTGACGAAAGTTTGCGTTTGAGCGATGAATTGATCACGGGTGTTGTCAACGTGCTGGTCCAGCACGACCCCCGTGCCGAGCAGGACATGATGCTGGGCCTGCAGTACCTGGCGGCCATCAGTGGCTATATTGCCGCCAGTTACCCCGGTGCCGACAGTGAGCGCGACGAGTTGCTCGAACACCTGGCGGCCTTCACCCGCCATGTCACCACCGATCGCGCCAGCAAGCTGCAACAGCAGCAACAGCAAGCCGAAACGCCGGCGGGCAAGAGTGTCGAGACCGACAACCCGGCCGTGGGGATCTGGAAGCCGGAGTAAAAGGATACAGGGTTGAGGAGGCCGGCCGTGACCCTTTCCCCGGGCAGATTCTAGCCGGGGATGCAAGACGCGGTTTGCCGTTCCTCACATTTTCAATGACTTGCGATCATTGAAAATGGCGCTGCCCCCTTGTACCGCACACAGCCTGTCAGGCCTTGAATCGGGTTTTCTGGTTTTTGCCTTGTCACTGTTCAAGATACTGTGCGGTGACAAAGTCCATGGTCGAAACATGCTGAACCATCCACTCGGGCACCACCAGTAGCAGGTATTTTTCCAGCCCATCGGAATTTCCCGTCTTTTTCCATTCATCATGGTGCTGACGCAGCTCAGCCAGTACCCGGTCGTGTTCCTGCTTGTGTACGGAATAGACCGGGAACTGGCCTTCGAGCATGCGCTGTTCCTCGCCGGCAAAATGGGCCTGAACATGGTTGACGAAGTTTTCCAGCCGCTCGTTGAGCAGATTGCCGATGTCCTTGCCTTCACTGCGCTGTACCAGCAGTTGCTGGATTTCATTGAGCATGTCGATTTCCTCGTTATGGACACGGTTCATGTCTTCGATGGCAACGCGGGGAAAGTCTTGTTTGTTCAGGAGCATGTGTCTTTACCAGTGGTATTGGGCGTAGAGGCCGTGGTAGTTGCTGCCGCCTTTTATCCGGCCGAACATGGCGGAGGTTTCGTACACGGAGGAGCGGTGGTGTATGGCATAACCCAGCCACCACTTGTCCAGTGACGGGGCGCGGAACAGATCAGCCATGTTGGCGCCAAAGGAGAAATCCAGGTAGGCCATGGTATGGCTGGGCTTGTAGTTGTTGATGTCCATCTCCTGCTGCTCGATGTAGGTGATGTGAGTCAGATAGGAAAAGCCCACACCGAAGCCGATGCGGGTACGTACCTGGGTCTTGAATTTATAGAAGCCTTTCATGGCCAGTACGTATTCGGGAAAACTGGCCTGTTTCTCTGACTTGTAGTGATAGACCACCCCTGGCGTCAGGTACACGGATATGGGTGCACCGAACAGGGTGTCTGACAAGGGGTGACCATAAAACAATGATGTCATGGTGTTTTGATATGGATCAGCTTTGGAACTGAATGAGCTGATTTCCCCCAGGCTGGACGGGGTGGACCAGCTCTGCATGATGCGCAGAAAGGGCCGGCTCTTGAGGCTGGAACGGGGCGTGTGCCTGTGTTTGCTGTAATAGCCGATGCCGAACATGACCTCGGCCTGGGTACGGGCATCCATGGTGCTGGCCTGGGCGGTGGCTTCGTCCAGCACCGTCAGGCTGGTGCTGCCGAAGAAATAGAAGTGCCTGTTCATGGCCAGGCGGGTCTCCAGACCAAGGTTGAGATCCATCCCGCTGCCGGGGCTGGCCTGCTCCAGGCCATAGTAATAGTCATTGAATCTGGCACTCTTCCAGCGCAGATTGATCTTCGGCAGCAGGGTAAAGTCCCTGGCTTCGAAGGTGTAACTGGCGCGCAGGTTGGCAAGATAGCGCGTGTGCTTGTCGTTGAGAATTTCAAGATCCATGTCCAGGGCTGGACTGACGCGGTACCTGAGCTGTGCACCGATATCCAGCGAACCCAGCTGGTAACCATTCTGCAAGTCGGCCGGCATGTCCGTGTAGCGGTAACGGGCCAGGGCCGAGAGCCGCCAGCGGGCAGCGTCGTAGAGTTTCACCCCACCTGTCAGGCCGTCGAGAAACAGCCAGCGGCTGTCATAGTAGAACAGGACCGGTAGCAGATCCTGTACCGTTTCGGCGTCACTGTTGGCATAGGGGATGGTGGCGGAGCGGGCCGTGAGCATGATGCCCCAGCTGGCCGGCGCCTCGACTGCCGCAGAGACAGTGCTGGCAAGGGCAAGCAGGGGCGACAGAAACAGGAACATCAGTGTTTTCATGGCAGGATACGGAGCTTGAACAGGGGTCGGCCGGAATAGCCGCCGATTCAGGCCGCCGCCGGGTTGGAAAATGGCGGCATTATAACGTCAAATTCAGTACCGGTGCCTGCATGCGTTCGGCCTGCAGGCGCAGATCCAGCATCTGGTCCTCCCAGTAGCGGGGTGAGGCGAACCAGGGGAAGGCCTGGGGAAAGGCCGGATCGGACCAGCGCCGTGCCAGCCAGGCGTTGTAGTGCAGCAGGCGCAGGGCCCGCAGGGGTTCGATGAGGTGCAGCTCGACGGGATCGAAATCGAAGAATTGCCGGTAGCCCTCGAGAAACACCTGCAGCTGCCTGCTCATCTCCTCGGGGCTGCCAGACAGCAGCATCCAGATGTCTTGCATGGCCGGTCCACTGAGGCAGTCGTCCAGATCGACGAAATGGGGGCCCTGCTCGGTCCAGAGGATGTTGCCGGGATGGCAGTCACCGTGCAGGCGCAGGTTGCGCCAGGGGCCGATGGCCTCGAAGCTGGCCTCCAGCTGTTCCAGCAGGGTGTTGGCGGCGAGGGCGAAGTTGTGCCGGATCGCATCGGGAATGAACTCGCTGGCCAGGATCTCGGCCACCGGGGTGCGGCCGAAGCGCTCCAGGGTCAGGGCCGGGCGATGCTCGAAGCGCCGACTGGCGCCCAGCGCATGCAGGCGGCCCATCATGCGGCCCAGCCAACGCAGGTGTTCGGAGTCGTCGAGACTCGGGGCGCGGCCCCCTCGGCGCGGGAACAGGGCGAAGCGGTAGCCCCGGTAGTCGTGCAGGGTCTGGCCCTGCGCATCGGCCAGCGGCGGCACCACCGGGATGTCGGCCGCGGCCAGATCCAGGGAAAAGGCGTGTTCCTCGAGGATGGTGGGGGTGTCCCAGCGCTCGGGCCGATAGAACTTGGCGATAATGAAGCCGGCCTCGTCCAGACCGGCCTGGTAGACCCGGTTCTCGTAACTGTTCAGTGCCAGCAGGGAGCCGGAGGTACGCCAGCCAGCACTGTCGATGGCCGCCAGAATCACGTCCGGGGTCAAATCTTCGTAAGGGGTGCTGTGATCCAGGTCCGTATCCTCTTTTGTTGGCAAGCAGCGAGTCGTGATAGATTAGGCGTTTGATTCACCCTGAATGTCAATTAAATCACAAGGTTGTTGCATATATGTCCAATCCCCTGCTGAATATGACCGGCCTGCCGCCTTTTTCCGAGATCCGGCCCGAACATGTGGAGCCGGCCATCGACACGCTGCTGGCCGAAGGCCGGGCGCTGTGCGAAAAACTGCTCGATGCCACCGACCAGTACACCTGGGACAACCTCATTCAGCCGCTGGAGGATCACGACGACCGTCTGGGCCGGGCCTGGTCGCCGGTCAGTCACATGAACTCGGTGGTCAATTCCGATGCCCTGCGCGATGCCTACAATGCCTGCCTGCCCAAGCTCAGTGAATACGGCACCGAGATGGGTCAGAACAGCCGGCTCTACCAGGCCTACCGGCAAATCCGTGAATCGGCCGAATTCGAACGGCTCGATGCCGCGCAGCAGAAGATCATCGAAAACGCCCTGCGCGACTTCCATCTTTCCGGGGTAGACCTGGCCGAGGCGCAGAAGAACCGCTTCAAGGACATCCGCCAGCAGTTGTCGAAACTGACCACCCGCTTCGAGGAAAACGTGCTCGATGCCACCCACGCCTGGGATCGTCTGGTGAGCGATGAATCGCGCCTCTCGGGCCTGCCCGATTCGGCCCGTGCCCTGGCCAGGCAGGCTGCCGAGCAGAAGGAAAAGGATGGCTGGCTGTTTACCCTGGACTTCCCCTCCTACTACGCGGTGATGAGCTATGCCGACGACCGCGAGCTGCGCCGCGAGATGCACGAAGCCTATGTGACCCGGGCCTCGGATCAGGGGCCCAATGCCGGCAAGTGGGACAACAGCGAGCTGATGGCCGATATCGTCGCCCTGCGTCACGAACTGGCGCAACTGCTGGGCTATGCCAGTTATGCCGAGCGTTCCCTGGCCACCAAGATGGCCGACTCGCCCGAGCGGGTGCTGGGTTTTCTGCGTGATCTCGCCAGCCGTTCCAAACCGGTAGGTGAGGCGGAGTTGCAGGAACTGAAGGACTTTGCCCGCGACAAGTACGGCGTCGAGGATCTGCAGCCCTGGGATATGACCTACTACTCGGAAAAGCTGCGCCAGCATACCTATGCCATTACCCAGGAACAGCTCAACCCCTACTTCCCCGAAACCCGGGTGATCCCCGGCATGTTTGAGGTGGTCAAGCGTCTCTACGGCATCGACATCCAGCAGGTCGAGGATGTGGACGTCTGGCATCCCGATGTCCGCTTCTACGAAATCCGAGACGCCGGCGGCGAGCTGCGCGGCCAGTTCTACCTGGATCTGTACACCCGCGAGCACAAGCGTGGCGGAGCCTGGATGGACGACTGCATCAGTCGTAAGCGCCGTGCCGACGGCAGCGTGCAGACCCCGGTGGCCTACCTGACCTGCAACCTCACCCAGCCGCTGGGTGACGACCCGGCCCTGTTCACCCATGACGAGGTGATCACCCTGTTCCATGAATTCGGCCACGGCCTGCACCACATGCTGACCCGGATCGACCACCTGGGCGTATCCGGCATCAATGGCGTGGCCTGGGACGCAGTTGAGCTGCCCAGCCAGTTCATGGAAAACTGGTGCTGGGAGAAAGAGGCTCTGGCGGTGATCGCCGGTCACTACCGCAGCGGCGAGCCGCTGCCCGACGAACTCTATGAAAAGATGCACGCGGCCAAGAACTTCCAGGCCGGCATCATCATGCTGCGCCAGCTGGAATACGCCCTGTTCGATTTTCGTCTGCATCTGGAATACGATCCGCAGCAGGGTGCACGGGTGCAGGAAATCCTCGACGAGGTACGCGACGAGGTGGCGGTGATCAAGCCGGCACCCTACAACCGTTTCCAGCACAGCTTCACCCACATCTTCGCCGGCGGTTATGCTGCCGGCTACTACAGTTACAAATGGGCCGAAGTACTGTCGGCCGATGCCTTCTCCCTGTTCGAGGAACAGGGCATCTTCAACCGTGAGGTGGGCGAGAAGTTCCTGCACACGGTACTGGAGCAGGGCGGCACCCGCGAGCCCATGGAACTGTTTGTTGATTTCCGCGGCCGCGAGCCGCAGATCGAGGCCCTGTTGCGCCACAGCGGTATCGCGGCCTGAACGATAAAAAAACGGACTGCCAATAAAATGAAAACAACAAAACTGCTACTGATCCTGCTGTTCTCGGCCTTGGCACTGAACGCCTTTGCCGGTAAAAAAATGTATGTCACCGATCGGGTGCTGCTGGGGGTGCATGAAAACCCCTCGGAAGAAAGCCCATTGATGGATTCGGTGTCCAGTGGCACCGAAGTAGAAATTCTCGATGAGTCCGACGCCTTCAAGCTGGTACGCCTGCCCAATGAGACCGAAGGCTGGGTCAGCGCCGGCTACCTGGTAGCCCAAAAGCCCGCCACCGCCCAGCTCGACAGCCTGCGAAAGCAACTGGCCCTGCTGCAGGCCAAACTCAAGAGCAACGAAGAAGCCCTGAGCAAGACCAAACGGGAACTGCAGGTGCGCAGTGACCAGCTCTCCAATGCCCGCACCACCATCAAGGATCTGAAAAAGAAAGCCAAGACCGGCAACAAGGCTCCGGCAGTGGATACCAAAATGGCCGAGGAGCTGGCGGCGGCCAACCAGGAAATCGTCACACTGAAAAAACAGCTGGCGGAAAAACCCAAGGCACCACCGGTTGCGCCTGCTGCCACCGACAAGGAAGCCGCACAGTCGGCAGAACAGATGCAAGCCCTGCAGGCCGAGGCCGCCCAGCTCAAGCAACGCATCGAGCTGGCGCTGGCCAGCCTGCAGGGAGAAACACCGGTTGTCGGCAACCCCGCTAACCAGCCCCCATCCACCCCCATGTGGTACTGGGCCCTGTTGCTCATGGTGTTGATCCTCGGCATCATCGGCGGGGTCGTGGGCATGGACTTCCGTTTCCGCAAGCGCCACGGTGGCTTCCGGGTGTGAAACCGGTTTGCCACCAGCAATGAACCCGTAAACGTTTCACCAATTCTTCCAGTCGGTGGCCATGAAAAAAACACAAATCAAATATCGCGATCTGCGCGAGTTCATCAGCCAGCTCGAAGCCCGCGGCCAACTGCGGCGAATCCGGCAGGAAGTGGACCCGTACCTGGAGATGACCGAGATCTGCGACCGCACCCTGCGTGCCGGCGGCCCGGCCCTGCTGTTCGAGAACCCCAGGGGCTTCGACATGCCGGTGCTGGGCAACCTGTTCGGCACTCCCGAGAGGGTGGCACTGGGCATGGGCGAGGAATCGGTAGAAGCGCTGCGCGAAGTGGGCAAGCTGCTGGCCTTTCTCAAGGAGCCCGAACCGCCAAAGGGCATGAAGGACGCCTGGCAGAAGCTGCCCATCTTCAGGAAGGTGCTGAGCATGGCGCCGAACGTGGTAAAAAAGGCCCCCTGTCAGGCCGTGGTGCTCGAAGGCGATGACATCGATCTGGGCAAGCTGCCCATCCAGACCTGCTGGCCGGGCGATGCCGGGCCGCTCATTACCTGGGCGTTGGTGGTCACCCGTGGACCCAGCAAGGCGCGGCAGAACCTGGGTATCTATCGCCAGCAGGTGATCGGCAGGAACAAGGTGATCATGCGCTGGCTGGCCCACCGCGGCGGTGCCCTGGACTTTCGCGACTGGCAGCAGGCCCATCCCGGCGAGCCCTTCCCGGTGGCGGTGGCGCTGGGTGCCGATCCGGCTACCATCCTTGGCGCCGTCACCCCCGTGCCCGACAGCCTTTCCGAATACGCCTTCGCCGGCCTGCTGCGGGGTGGCAAGACCGAGGTGGTCAAGTGCCTGGGCTCGGATCTGCAGGTGCCGTCCAGTGCCGAGATAGTCCTCGAAGGCGTCATTCACCCGGGGGAAGAAGCCGACGAAGGCCCGTTTGGCGATCACACCGGCTACTACAACGAGGTGGATCGCTTCCCCGTGTTCACCATCGAACGCATCACCATGCGCCAGGATCCCATCTACCACAGCACCTACACGGGCCGTCCCCCCGACGAACCGGCCATCCTCGGTGTTGCCCTCAACGAGGTGTTCGTGCCCATTTTGCAAAAGCAGTTTCCCGAGATCACCGACTTCTACCTGCCGCCCGAAGGCTGCTCCTACCGCATGGCAGTGGTGAGCATGAAGAAGCAGTACGCTGGCCATGCCAAGCGGGTGATGATGGGCGTGTGGTCCTTCCTGCGCCAGTTCATGTACACCAAGTTCGTCATCGTCACCGACGACGACGTCAACGTGCGCGACTGGAACGACGTGATCTGGGCCATGACTACCCGCATGGATCCGGCCCGCGACACCACCATCATCGACAACACCCCCATCGACTACCTCGACTTCGCGTCTCCGGTCTCCGGTTTGGGCAGCAAGATCGGCTTTGACGCCACCAACAAGTGGCCCGGCGAGACCAGCCGCGAATGGGGCGTGCCCATCGAGATGGATGCCGGGGTCAAGGAAAGGGTGGATGCCATGTGGGACTCTCTGGGGATACTCGGGGCGAGTGACGAGTGACGAGTGACGAGTGACGAGTGACGAGAAGCACCCTGGCCTGGATGAAGGGCCTCCTGTTCCGCATGGTGCTGATGGACCCTGGGGAACACGCTCATTCAGGCCATGCTGGAGGGGAACAGGCGACGAGACATAACCCAATCGTTGCATGAATTTTTCGGCGCAGGATAGCGTAGCGCCTTCCATGCCAGCATTTTTAGCGCCGTGCGCGATTTTTCCAATCCTCACATTTTGGTGGGCCATGCTGTGGTTGGAAAAACTTGCGCTCGACCCTGAAAAACCTGTTCCCATAGTCCCTGTATGCAAAAATTTGCCTCGTTAGAAAAAATTGTAGCTGGAGATAGTTATGTTTCTGTTTCAAGTTGTTGAAATTGTGCAAATTATAATGGCGAAATGTGACCGGTTTTCTGAGAGCAACCTGGTGTGAGCTTTTAGAATGCAGTGTGGAGTGTTGCATAGACGAAACCCTGACGAAGGGTTCCCTCCCCCCCCCCCGGGAGAGGGACAGGGTGAGTGAATCGATACGACAAAGAAAGTTAGTGCGCGCACCGTGTCGGCACGCAGAACGTCTACTCTGGAAACACTTACGTAGCCGTCAGCCAATGGGCTTCGAGTTACGATGCCAGGTGCATCATTGATGCCCTCTATTGTTGATTTTGTTTACCTGGATGCCAAATTGATTATCGAAGCCGATGGTGGATAACATGCTGAACACATCGCCCAGGGTGCCAGCCGAACAACCCGACTGGAAGCAATAGGGTATGCGCTTATGCGTTTGTGGGATCAGGAATTACCAAGCAAACGTCACAGTGTGATCGAACAAATACCTTCTGCCCTGATTGAACCCCCCTCACCCTAGCCCTCTCCCGGAGGGAGAGGGAGTTGGCACGGTGGCCACCAACAAATTCTTCTGAAGTGCCCCAGAAATTTATGCAACGATTGGGATAATCGAACGATGGCTTGCGAAGCCGGTGCTCCGCGCTCCCAGGAAAGCTACGCCATTTCGCCTTGCTGTTTTTGCAGCAGGGCCCGGGTTTCGCGGTCTGCATCCTCCGGGTCGGTCCAGGTGTCGGGACGCACCCCTGTAAAGATCAGGTTGGCGACGGTTTCACACAAATATTTACCATCCGGTAAGTCGTCGATGGTGCTTTCGTTCAATCGGTATACTTTTCTGAAGTTGGGGTAATCCGGCAAG
>JAJRYG010000010.1 GCA_024275915.1 Gammaproteobacteria bacterium | reverse complement strand
CCGGCTCTTTGGCTTCCACTACCGGTGCGGCGCCCTGTCTTTGCAACGCCGGTTCTGCAGAAGCCACAGCAAGTTCGGCATGGTCTTGTGTCTGCACAGGCTCGGAAACGGCTACCTCAGACTGGCCGCTTGGCCGTTCTACGACCGTGCTGTCATCCACGGCCGGAGGCGGCGCCTGTTCAGCAACTACCGGTTCCGGAGCTGCCGCTTCTGAATGATAGGTGGAAAGAACCTGTTGGTACTCGTCCATGACCGGCGCCTGAGGTTCGGCGACTGCGGTCGATGAGGGCAGCGGGACTGATGCCGGTTCGGCATTCATGTCAGGCACAACCGCCGTCTGCAGTTGCTGACCGGTGACCGGGCCGGGATTTGCGGCTGGGGCCGGAGCCTGAAAGGATGTCACGGCAGCAGGCTCATCCTCGACAACAACAGCCGCCGTGCCGGTCACCTCATCAACCTGCTCATTAGTGGCATCCTGATCGATATATTGTCCAAGCCGGGTATCCCACAGGTGCATGACATCGTTATAGGCAGCCGTGACATGCGGCTGTAACAGATCACGATAATGGTAGGCAGCGGCCGCAGCCGCAACAATGAGTATCAGCAGGCCGTAGCTCAAGATACTTCTTAACATATGCATTTATTCAACTCCTTCAGGCATCTTGCCGTTTCTTGCTGCTGTAATCGGGATACAATACACAGGCAAAATCATCGAATTCCTCTGCCGCCTTGCTGCGCCTGGCCAATTCGAACACCCCCAGCCCTTCACTCAGGGAACGGCGGTACAAGGTGCGCTGGCAAAGGCGAAGTGGAATGACTTCGACGCCGGGCAACATCCCCAGTGCTTCCTCGGTTTCATCAGACTCACGGATGGCGCGATGTGTATCGGCACGGTTGACAAAGGCCTTGATTTCGGGCTGTTTTTCATTGTCACCAACGGCTTCCTTGACGATGGACAAAAATCGCTGAGTCGCCCACACATCAGGTTGACTCGGTGGAACCGGGATGACAACGCGGTCGGCAACCGAGATTGCCAGCTTCATTCCCTCCATGTTGGCAGCCCCCACATCGACCAGCACCTCACCGGGGTGGTACTGCAACTGGCTGGCCAGATTGTCATCACCCTTGTAAACCTGCAGAGGTGGCGTATAGCCCTCTTCTCGGCGCACCTCACCGACATCACTCAGGGTACACTGGGGGTCGAGATCATAGGTGATCACCGGTTGGGCATTGGATTGCAGCCACAATGCCATATTGAATACGACCGTGCTCTTTCCCGAGCCACCTTTGAGATTCGCAATAACTGTGATCATGGTCAGTTCCGTTTGGAGTCCCCGCCAGAATGGTTCATGTTTGCGCTTGCCTGAGAAATTTCCTTGTAATCGGCCGGAATGACAAACAGTGATGCCGGCTGCGGGGCAATCCTGATATCTTTCAGTTCCCGCACATAACCTCCCGGCATTTCCTCGCGTATGGCAATGTTGAGCTCGAGATCATGCCACTGCAGGGACTGCAGAGTGGTGCCGTCCGGCTGGGTTTTGACCAGCTGCCATTTTTCGGTTTTCCTGCCATTGACTAGTTCATAACCCAGTTTGCGCATATCCGATGTGCTGCCATCAGGAAAGTACTGACGCAACAGAAATCTTTTTTCCACATCGATCCAGTGCAGACTGTGCACATCACGATTGTTGATTTTACTGATAAATTCCCATTTTTCCGCTTCCCGGCCATTGATCATTTCCTTGCCGATCATATGGCATCTGACATTGGGAATACCCTTGCATGGGCTAATGTTTTTCTGCTCATGAGTTTTTTTTACCGGCAGTGCAGGCGGATTTCCACCTGGCAAATGCGCGTATTCCTTGCGTGCGGGGTTGATCATTATACGCCCTGGTTTGTCCCGATACACGATTTCCATGAATTTCTGGCCATTGACTTCATATTCATTTCTGACAGCATTGTTGCCTACAAATATTCTGGCCTGCATGCCAGGCCGTCCGGGCATGCTCTGTACAGCCAGTGCCGAAAACTGGATTATCGTTTCTGCTGCATTGATATTGATGGAAAACAGTCCAGTCAATAAGCCCGTCAACAGCCATACTGACCCGTTTTTCATACTGGATTCTCCGACTTCATCTTTTCCTGATTCTTCCTGTTGGCTGACATGAAACGTGAAAAAAGGGGGGGCACATCCCTGTGATATCCCCCGGTGTTCCGCTTACTTGTTGCTCTGGTTCTGTGGAGGTGCAGGCGGAGCACCATATGGTGCAGGCGCATAGCCACCACGACCATAGGCGGGAGGAGGGCCATAGCCATAACCCGGACCATAACCATAACCCGGTCCCGGACCATAACCATAAGCCGGTGGTGGCGCATAGCCATAGCCTGGGCCATAACCATAGCCAGGTCCACCCCAGTAACCACGATCGTAACCGTAACCATAACCACTGGCATTGCCACGGCCACGGCCGCTGAAGTTGAAGGACATATCGCCATCACCCCAGCCATCACCCATGCCATTCCATGGGCCACCGCCCCACCAGGCATTGGCAGAAGACAACGGAATCATCATTGCACCAGCAACGGCTGCAATGCTCAACGTTTTAGTCAGTCTGTTCATTTTTCACTTCCTTAACATTAAAGTACTTGTACTAATGACATGAAACTCATGTCCCCTACTCCCTAGATAAAACCCGAGTGCAAACGCAGGGAGTATCATTCACACTCTTACAGACCAGGCAATCGTCAGACTAGATCACTTTATCCTTCGATACCTGGATTTTGATCAAGGCATCAAGCCTTTTTCAAAATTTTTTCACTCATCACCATCCGCCTCCGGGCCAGAAGGGTGAATAACCAAAACCCGGAACGGCGGGAAACACCCCCGGAGCCATCCCCGGCAGGAATGCAGGCCCATAGGCCAGTCCAGGACCATAGGGAGACCCGTAGGGGTAGGCCAGACCAGTCAGATAAGGATCACCCATTGCACTGAAGTCCGAAGGTACATAATCCAGATCATTCCCAACGGCAACGGGAGGCGGATAGTTGTAATATGCGGGCTGGAAATATTGCGCATTGCGGCCCTCTCCTCCAGGGGGTACCGAACGCTGATAGGAGGAGAGTGAGGCATAGGGACTCACTGACCATGGGTTTTCCGTTTGCACGCCCCGGGGCAAAGGGGCAGGCTGGGTCTGTCGGTAGCGGTCACGTAGCGGGAAACCGTAGGGATCGAACTGACGGGTATTGATACTCCAGCCGGACTGGGTATTGGTCTGTTTCCACAAGCGTTGGCCGGAATAACAGCAGGCCGGTTCGGCAGCCTGTTGTGTATAGCGGGAGGCATACGGGCCATAGGGATCGGCCATTGCCGACAGGCTGAAAACACTCAGCAGGCCCATGGCTGATCCGCACAAGTGAATAAGAATGTGTCTGTTCATAACCGTATTTCCCATTGCGATGACCACTTCGTTGTATCTTTACTTTCAGTAGGGCCGCTGACCATAGCCCGATGGTGACGGGTAGTAGGGCTGTTGGGGTGGATAACCGTAGCCACGTTGCTGTTCATAACCTGCGGGAGGGACATACGCCGGTGGGGCAGGCCTTGGGGCTGGGACCGCATGGCCCTGCTGATTCTGCCGGGATGGCATGCCCTGCCAGTAGCCGTTTCCCGGTGACGGAGGTTGCAGACCCTGTCCTTGCGGGTATGCCGGCGGATACACTGGGGGTGGTGCATATCCCCAGCCCTGGGCAGCCTGGCCCTGCCAGTTCTGTGCAGGCACCGGCGGCCTGTAACGGGGAGCATAGCCGGTTCCATAAGCAGGTGGATTCGTGGCTTGCCGGGCAGGAACCTGCGGTGGCGGTACAGGCCATGGCCTAGTCGGAGGAACACTACCCTGCCAGTTCGATGGTGCACTGGCCGACGGTGGCTGTGCATAATCACTACCGGGCTGCCAGCGGGATTGCGGGGCTGGCATCGATGGCGGAGGCGGCATACCCGCCCGGGCCTGCTGCACGGGCATGGCCGCCGGGGGAAACGCTGCCGCCGGCCTGTAGGGTCCGGGAGGTGGTGGTGGCATGACCGGCTTCGTTGTCTCGGACCGAGCCATATCGGTATTCACTTCGGTCATCGGTGCGGCACTGGCAGTGAAGCTGTTGCCCGCCCCCAGCAACAGTATCAGGCCCGTTGCGGTTATCCATTTTTCAGTCTGCATGCTTTTGTTCCACCTTACATTCATTTGTCTTCGGTCTTCCCCGTTTCATCACCGGCTGGGCGCAGACGGATGCCTCGTCTTTTATGGCCCGGCTTTGCCGCCGGCTTTTTGGTTTCAGCCCGGGGCGATACAGCCTTTTCCGTTTCGTTGATCTCCTTGTCTGCAGCTTCCTTCCTGCTGACGGTTCCTGTGTTTTCAACCTTGCTGCGAACGGTTTTTTTCTTTGCAACCTTTTTCTTTGCAACCTTTTTCTTCGCAACCTTCTTCCTTGCCGTTTTCTTTTTTGTCGTTTTTGCCGGCGTCGGCTTTTCTGCTGGACTGCCGGCCGGTATTTTGTCCGCTTCGTCGGCGGCTGCGGTTCTGGTGGTTCCGCTGTCCCGTGCGTCTGCGACCGGAGAGGAACCCGGACTGCCGGTTGGTGAAGACGGTGATGCGCCGGACGGTCCGCTCCCGTCGTCAGGCCCCGGGCTATCGCTGGAACCGCGTTTGCGCCGCCAGTTGGCAAACAGGCTGCTGATCAGCAGGTAGATGCCGCGCAGGATGTAGAACAACCAGAGCACGGCACCAATGAAGCGGCTCCAGAGGCTCAACCAGAATGGGGGTTTATTCCCTACCGGTGCGGCAGACGTTTTTGCCTTTGGCTCAGTCGAGGAATCCACCTCATCATCGCTTTCTGCCTTGTAGAACTGCCTTTTAGCACTGATGCAGCCCAGCGGAATGACGATCAGGGTCAGCACGGTAGCCACCGTGGTGCCGAACAACAGGCTCACTGCCATGCCCTGAAAGATGGGATCGGTAATGATGGCCGCTGCGCCTGCGATCAGGGTCAGGGCGGTGATGAAAATAGGCCGCATGCGGATCTGACCGGCCGCGATCACCGCTTCGTAGATGTCCTTGCCACTGTCCACCTCCTGCTTGACGAATTCCACCAGCAGGATGGAATTACGCACAATGATCCCGGCCAGGGCAATAAAGCCTATCATCGAGGTTGCGGTAAATTCGGCACCCATGACCCAGTGACCGGGAATGATACCGATGAGGGTCAGGGGGATCGGCGCCATGATGAGTCCGGCAAGGGCAAAGTTCTTGAACTCCCAGACGATGAGACCATAAATCAGCACCAGTGCCGCCATGAAGGCAATGCCCATATCGCGAAAGGTTTCGTAGGTCACCGTCCACTCGCCGGTCCATTCAAAACCGGACTTGTCGTCACTTTCCGGTGGGGCAACCAGCCCCCGTGGCATGCCGGTCATTTTCACGCCATCGGGCGTGGTGTAATTTTCCAGCAGATCCTCGACGCCGTACATGCCATAGATCGGTGCTCCCAGACGGCCTTCCATCTCTCCGGTAACATATTCGATGGCGCGCAGATCCTTGTGGAAGATGATCGGATCTTCCAGTTCACGCACGAAGCGGCCCAGCTCCATCAGAGGAATATTGACCCCGGTGCTGGCAGGTATTGGCAGGGAACCCAGCCGCTGGATCTGTGAACGCACCGCCATGGGCACCTGGATGACGATATAGGTGGGTTCCCGTACCACGCCGCGCTTGATATCACCCAGCTTGTAGTTGCCCAGCGCCATGGCAAGGTTGCGATTGATGGTGTCCACGGTAATACCGCGACGTACCGTCTTGTCCATGTCGACTTCGAAGCGCCAGTACTCGTAAGGTGTGATCATGTAGTTGTCGACGTCGACGATGTTCTTCACCTCTTCGAACATGCGCGTCATGTCACGGGCAACCTGGCGGCGGATTTCGGCGCTTGGCCCATAGATTTCGGCGACCACGGTCTGCAGCACGGGTGGGCCCGGTGGCATTTCCACCACCTGGATGCGTGCCCCCATCTGTTTGGCAAGTGGCGTGATCAGATGACGGGCGGCAACGGCGATGTCATGACTGCCTCGCTCGCGCTCGTTCTTGTCCTTCAGCATGATCTGGATGTCGGCGTGCCAGGGTTTGTCACGCAGATAATAATGCCGCACCATGCCATTGAAATTGAACGGTGACGCCGTACCCACATAACTTTGCAGGAAAGTGACCTCGGGAATTTCACGTAATTTTTCCACCAGCTGGGCCGTGACATTGGCCGTGACCGGCAGGGCCGTTCCTTCCGGCATGTTGATCACGACATTGAATTCCGGCTTGTTGTCGAAGGGCAGCATTTTTACCGTGACGGCATTGGTATAGAACATGGAACAGGCCAGAAACGTCGCGGCGATAAGGCCAATCAGAAACCCCCGTCCGACGATCGGTTTGGTACACAACGGTTTCATGCAGGGCCGGTAGAATCGGCCAATCATTTCATTGACGCGGATTTCCCTTTCTTCGGCCTGTTTCAGGGCCCCCAGTTTAGGCCGCACCCGTACCGCCATCCATGGAGCAAAGACAAAGGCGGCAATCAGCGAGAAGAACATCGCGGCCGCACCCAGTACAGGAATGGGCCGCATGTAGGGTCCCATCATGCCGCTGACGAAACCCATGGGCAGCATGGCGGAGATGATGGTGAGCGTTGCCAGTACCGTCGGATTACCCACTTCCCGCACGGCATCGACCGCAATCCGGATCGAGGTCTTGCCCGCTGCCAGCCATCGTCGAAAGATGTTTTCCACCACCACCGTGGCATCATCGACGAGGATGCCGATAGAGAAGACCAGGGCAAACAGGCTGACCCGGTCAATGGTATAATCAAGCACCCAGGCAGCCCACACCGTGATCAGGATAACGATAGGGATGATGATGATCACCACCGAGGCCGCACGCAGTCCCAGCCCAATCAGACACAGGATACTGACCGCCACGGCGGCCTCGAACAGGGCGAGAAGAAGTTCGTTCACCTTGTGGTAGGCGGTTTCCCCGTAATTGCGGGTGATTTCCACATGAATATTGTTGGGGATCAGCGTGCCCTTGAGGGTATCGAGCTTTTCGATGATGTGCTGGGCAACCGTCACGCCGTTGGAACCAATCTTTTTTGCCACCGCGATGGTCACTGCCGCTTCATTGGCGACACTGGTGTCGGGGGCGGCGGCACCACTGTAGAAGGTCACCAGCTGGCGGGTGTCTTCCGGGGCCATGAACACACGGGCCACATCGCGGACATAAATGGGTACGCCACTTCGCACCCCGACCACCAGCCGGGCCACGTCTTCGGCACTCTTGATGAAGGCGCCGGTATATACCGTGTAGGCCGTCCCTCCCCCTTCCACGTTACCCGCCTGCTTCTCCGCATTGGCGGCACGAATGGTATTGGCAATCTGCTCCGGGGCAATGCCATACCCTGCCAGGCGTTCCGGCAGAATCTCCACCCGTACCTGTTCGGCCCGGCCACCGACAACGAAACCCTTGCCCGTATTGGGTATCTCTTCCAGTCGTTGCAATACATCCAGCGCCAAGGTTCGCAGGGTGCTGTCGTCCACATCATCGGACCACAGTGTCGCCGTCACCACCGAGACGTCATCGATGCCGATGGGTTTGACCAGGGGCTTGGATACCCCGGGCGGGATCAGGTCGAGATTGGATTGTAACTTGTCATGTACCTTGACGATGGATTCACCCAGATCCTCACCAACCTTGAACTGTACGGTAACGATATTGCCACCACGCTGGGTTGCGGAGAACACGTGCCGCACGCCGGGAATTTCACTCATCAACCGTTCCAGCGGTTCGGTCACCAGGCTGGCAACCTGATCCGCCGAGGCACCAGGATACTGGATGAACACATCGACCATCGGCACGGATATTTTTGGATCTTCCTGGCGAGGCGTGAAGAACAGGCCCAGCAGGCCAATCCCCAGAAATGCCATCATCAACAGCGGTGTCACTGGTGAATTGATAAACTGTTTGGCAATGCGTCCGGCAATCCCCAGTTCTTCGGACAGGGGTTCGTCCTGAATCTGCTCAGCTGTCTTGTTGTTATCACTCATAACAGTTTTTCATCCTTCCCCGAAATGCCTTTTTATTGTTCTTGATGGTCAACATTCTTGCTTTTTGGCTTCCAGTTGGAATTCAGCCCTGGCGGCGGGCTGGCGTAGATTCGTTCCCCCGGTCGCAGCCCGGAAAGCACGGCCACAGTCCTGTCAGGAAGTTTTTCACCAAGGCGGATCAGGCGCAGTTCATTCTTGTTTTCTGCATTGACCACGACCACCGCAGGCAGACTGCCACGCCAGAGAATTGCGGACGAGGGAATAATTGGAACGGTACTGACCGGTACGCTGATGTCCGGGATTTCCACCTCGGCATACATGCCCGGACCACCCGGAATTCCCTTGGGCAGATCCAGCTTGACGGTCACCGTGTGGCGTTTCGAATCGGCAAGGGGGAAAATCTGGGCGACGCGAGCATTCACCCTGATATCGCCCACATCGAGGGCGGCAGGCAGGATCATGCCCTTGCTGATGCCCGGCATCAGTCGCGCCGGAACATCCAGCTGGATCTGCAGATCCTGCCGGTCGGCATACTGCAGAAGTGGCTGGCCCGGCTGTACCGTATCGCCAATTTCCACCAGTTTTTTCAGGATCACGCCGTTGAAAGGTGCAATGGAGCGGCTGTCCAGCAACCGGGCATCGATTTCATCGACTTTTGCCCGCAAGGCCATGAGCTGGGCATTTTCCTGACTGACGTTGCTGCCACGGGAATACAGATCCGCCTGGCGTTCTATCCAGGGGTTACCGTAGGCCCAGGGATTCTGGTTGCCACCGCCGCCACCGAAGAAGCGATCGAACATGGCCGGAAACAGCCCCCCGCCTCCTCCGCCGCCGGCAGGCTGGGCAAAGCGCTGCTGGATCTGTGGTGACCAGAATTCACGGGAATACTGCACCCTGGCGTTGCGCAACGAGGCCATCATGGCCTGCAACTGGGCCACTGCCTGGCGTCGCTGGGCCAGCAGGTCATCATCGTCGATGGCCACCAGCACCTGGTTGGTTTCGAACTGATCCCCTTCCATGCCGGCAATGAACTGCACCCGTCCCGGTATCTGGGCCGTCAGGGTCACCTGCCGAAACGGAATCACCGTGCCACCGAGCACCACATGCGCACCCAGCTGGCGGGTTATGACGCTGATAATGCCATTCTGGTAAGGACTCACTATCGCCGCCGGTGCCTGCTGAACACCGTAGCCGTAGGGATTTGACTGGAACGTTCCCGGATAGCCCGTTTGTGGGTACTGTTGCTGTTGCGAATAAGCCGGCTGGCCATAGCCCTGTTGTAACGGTTGATAGGTCGACAAACCAGACCCAGCAAAATTGTGGGCATTAGCCAGAACCGGCAGAGCAGCCGTCGCCAGAAACAAGCCGAACTGCTTTAACGAATGAAAGCGCATTTGTTTTTCCTTGTACTTCATGAACAGCGGGATGATGGATATTGTTGTCGTTATTACTGGACCCGGCCCATGATGGCAAAGGTTTTGATAAACGGGCCGGCCATGCGCGGATCCTTGACCATGGCGGCGTAGTCACCAACCATGAACTTGAGCTTGCGTGAAGTGTAGGCAATGCCCAGTCCCACCATGCCCGGTGGTTTTTTTGCCCATTTTTCCCATTCCTTTGCCGAGGCGCGCAGATCCCAGTTAAGACTCTCTCCAGTATAGGCATGGGCTTCGACAACTTCCCCTTTTTCGACAACAACCACGCCACGCGGCTGATCTTCCCCGTCCAGACCATAACCGATGACGGAATCGAACCCGATATCTTTCAGTGCCTCCACCAGTTCCGGTTCCCGGTTCCATTCGTTCTGAAACTGCTGCATCCACTCGTCCGAAAAAAGTTCTGCCATGGTTGATATCCCCCTGTTCTGTTCGATTTTCACAATACAGGAGCAATCCGCGTGCCAAGTTACAAGTCCTTGTTTCTATTGCATTTTAATAATCCGTCGTTGCAGGATGTTGCACTCATACTTGTTTCGTACCAGAGTATAAATGTTCCCTTATTTCATTAACTTAGCTGTGGATTCTTCGTTGCATCTGTTGCAAGGAGCTGCAACAGATGCAACACTTGTGACGGGGTTCACAAAAAAAGAGGCGCCAAAATGTCAGAGGAACTGAATATCATGCCGCTGCTTGAAGCCGTGGTGTCCTATATCGATGAAGGTGTCATCATTGCCGACCACAAGGGGCACGTGCTTTACCAGAATCCAGCCGCCGGTCAGTTACTCGGCCTGCCGGGGAACCAGCCGGTGGAACGCCTCAACCAGATTGGCAATTTCAACCTGCAACGCAGCCTGTTAAAAGCCGCGATCGACAGTGGTGAAGTGGATGCAGCCGGCCAGCCCAGCGGCAACTTTGTCAACTTTGAGAAAAGTCTGAAAGTCGAAGAAGCCGAATATCGTCACCTGGAATTTCATGCCGGCCTGGTCAACTGCCCCGCGCAAAAGGAAAAACACCGCCTGATCCTGATCCGCGACCGTACCGAACAGCGCCGTCTGGAAGCGGTGTTCCAGAGCCGCCAGCACAACTTTGAAACCAAGGATCCCAACATGCTGGACATCGTCCAGCGCATTCAGCAAATTGCCAATACCAATGCCTTTGTCTTGCTGCAGGGCGAATCGGGTACGGGCAAGACCCAGCTGGCACGTCTGATCCACCAGAGCAGTACCCGGGTCAAGCATCCCTTTGTCGAGGTCAACTGTGCCGCCATTCCCGACAGCCTGATTGAATCGGAGCTGTTTGGTCACGTCAAAGGGGCCTTTACCGGGGCCAACCGCGATCGGCCGGGACGTTTTCAGTCGGCCAATCAAGGCACCCTGTTTCTCGATGAGATCAGTGAAATTCCCCTGCACCTGCAGGCCAAGTTGCTGCGCGCCGTGCAGGATCAGGAATTTGAAATGGTCGGTTCCGACAAATCCATCAAGGTCAATGTGCGCATTATCTCCGCCTCCAACCGCAACCTGCGCGACATGGTCGACAACGGCGAATTCCGGGCCGACCTGTACTACCGTCTGGCCGTGATTCCGCTGACCATCCCGGCCTTGCGGGATCGTCCCGGGGATATTCCCCTGTTGATCAACCACTTCTGCAAGCGCCTTGCCGCTCGGGGCTATCCGGAAAACATCACCTGCAACAATGAATCCATGCGCATGATGATGAACTACCCGTGGCCGGGTAATGTGCGAGAACTGGAAAATGCCGTGGAACATGGCCTGATCTGTGCCATTGACGGAGAAGTGACGGCCGAGAGCCTGCCCCAGGACATTTTTGAATACAGCAACACACAAGTCCGTCAACCGGCCTTGACAGAAAGTGACGACGCAGAAAACCGGCAACGCCAGGAAATCCTCGAGGCCCTGAAACGGGCCAATGGCAGCAAGGCCATGGCTGCAAGGATCCTGGATATCGATCGCTCGACCCTGTGGCGGCGCATGCAGCGCCTGGGCGTGCACTGACCGATAGCAGATGAAAGCCCTTGGCTGGCGGCTTTCAACCTCCTTGTTGTCTCCGTTCAGTCCTTGTTGGCCACCGCAGAGGGCAGCTCCACCCTGGCGATGCGTTTGGTCAGGGTGTAAATGTGCCGGAACACCTCAATGGTGGCCATTTCCGCACGCACGGTTTCCAGGTATTCCATTTCTTCCTCCCCCATGCGGTGTGCCTTGCGTACCAGCAACTTGTCCACCAGTACATCTATTTCCGGTTTCATGGCCAGCACATCCTGCGCAGCCGACTGATCCTTGTCTCGAATGGCCAAAATGGCCGATTCCAGCGCCCGTTCCACCGCAGCAAACAGGCCACGGAAAATCTCCACGGTCACCGTGCTGGGAATGACATTGACCTTCACCAGTTTCTCCGCCACCTGGATGATGTCGGTGCGGATCACATCGGCGATACTGCTAAGGTTTTCCACCACACTCAGCAGATGCTGAAACTCAAGGCTCTGCGAATCGGTCAGTTCTTCCTTGCGCACCTTCTGCATGTAGGCCAGGATGGCCACATTGAGGATATCCACCTGATCGTAACGCTTGCGGATATCACTGAGCAACAGCTGATCATGCTCCACCACAGCTGGCCGGACATCGTGATACATGCTGACGACGATATTGCCCATGCGGGCGATTTCGTGGCGGATATTTTCCAGCGCCACCGAAGGGGCACTGATCGCCGAGACATCCAGGTATTCGGGCTCGATGATGACACCCGGCTTGAGTTCTTTTTCCGGCACCAGCCACTGTACCAGACGGGCAAGCTGTTCGGTAAAACCGATGAATAACAGGGTATTGAAGATATTGAAGGTGGTATGGGCATTGGCAATCTGACGTGGGACTTCCCTGGCCGCCCGCACGGTTCCTTCCAGGTCCGGGTAACTGGGAGACAACCAGACGACGAAGTCTGCCAGATAACCGATGAACCCCACCCACAGCAGAACCCCGAAAACATTGAACAGCACATGAGCCATGGCCGCACGCCTGGCTTCGGTCGGCTTGCCTATGGAGGCCAGCAGGGCGGTCACGCAGGTGCCGATATTGGCACCCAGCGCCAGGGCAATCCCAGCCGGCAGACTCATCAGGCCCTCACTGGCCATAACGATGGCAATACCGGTGGTGGCTGCCGAGGACTGCACCAGACCGGTAAATACCGCACCGGCAAGAATCCCCAGCAAGGGATTTTCCATGCGTTGCATGAGTGCAAGGAAAGGCTGGTAACTGCGCAAGGGGGCCATGGCATCACTCATGATCCCCATGCCGAAAAATACCAGCCCCAGCCCCATGATCATCATGCCGTAGTAGCGAATGCGATCATTCTTCGCCGTGAAGCTCATGGCAAAACCGATGGCCACCGGCAACAGGGCATACTGGGTGACATTGAAGGCCACGATCTGGGCGGTAAAGGTGCTGCCCACATTGGCACCCATGATGACCCCGATGGACTGGGACAGGGTCATCACTCCGGCCGTGATAAAGCCAACCACCAGCACGGTGGTAACCGAGGAAGAGTTGAGGATGGCGGTAACAAAGGCACCGGTCAGGGCACCACTGAACCGGTTGGTGGTCAGCTTGCCCAGCAGGTTTTTCAGACTGTCACCGGATGCGGCCTTGAGGCCGTTGGACATTTCCTCCATACCGTAAAGGAACAGAGCCAGACCACCAAACAGCCCCATGCCAACCATGAACCAGTCCACATCCACCGGCGGCTCCACCTCCTGCGCCGAGACAGGCAGGATGACCGGCAGAAAAATCAATAGACCGAACAGGGCCAGAAGTCCCAGCCAGCGCCACGAACCGGCCTGTTCTGCTTCAGAGCCCGGAACCAACGGGGTGGCCTTGTGTTTCATTGTTTTTTTCCTGCTGTGGTTTGTGGTTAACAGGCTGTTGAAAAACACCGTTATTCGACAGCCTGTGTGCGGTGCAGGGACGCACCGCCATTTTCAATGACCACAAGTCATTGAAAATGTGAGGGAACGGCAAACCGCGTTTGCCGTTCCCGAGTTGAAAAAGGCCAGGGAAGGGCTTTTTCAACATCCTGTTAGGCCATCAACGCGCCAATGATCCCCGAAGCCAGGACGCGCCGGCCTTGCCTGCTGCTCACCAACTATATGCCTTTTATTTGAACGCCTTCAACCGGTATTGCCGACGGTTTCAGGGCTGAAAATGCATCGTCCCCAGCCTTTTCTTTTGCCCGGCCATCGAAAAACCCCTTCTCGGCTGCGCAACCGGAAAGGAACACACCGGAGGTCTGGCAGCCTGTGTGCGGCGGTGGGATGCTGTGCCATTTTCGGCGTCCCGGGGTTGAAAAGGGTCAGTGAGGCCTTTTCCAACAGCCCGCTGGCCCTTTGGTTTTCAATGACTTGCCGGCCACCGCATGGTGATGCCTGCCCGCCTGGCGTACTGATAGCCGAACAATGCCATCTCCTCGCATCTACTCAAGTATTCACCACCTGCGCCGATAAATATTCCACAGATTCACCCTGCACGAGCCTCTGAAAAACGCATCAACCACTAAATAACACTGGAGTCGTTCCATGTTTCGCAATTTCAAAATTGGTACCCGTATCTCCGCAGGCTTCGCCCTGGTCCTGGTCCTGGTCCTGGTCATCGTAATTCCACTGGTTCTCAAACAGGTCGCCGGTGTCGTCCGCGAGGCGGAGCTGCGGGAATTACAGGGCCTGTATGAAAGCGCCATGGCCGAAATCGACTCCAAGGGCCAGCTCGCCCAAGCCATGAGCTACATGCTCGCCACCATGCCAGAAATACAGAAGGCCTTTGCCGAAAAAGACCGGCAGGCCCTTGCCGACCGACTGGTGCCCGGATTCAAGACCTTGAAAGAAAAATACGCAGTCCGGCAGTTCCAGTTCCATACGCCACCGGCCACTTCGTTTTTGCGCGTGCATAAACCGGCCAAGTTCGGGGATGATCTGTCCGGTTTCAGGAAAACCGTTTTACAGGTCAACAGGAACAAATCCCCGGTAAAGGGACTTGAAAAGGGTGTTGCCGGTCTTGGCATCCGCGGTCTGGTGCCTGTCGAATACCAGGGCAAACACATCGGTTCGCTGGAAATGGGCATGTCGTTCGGCCAACCCTTCTTCGATGCCTTCAAGAAAAAATTCAATGTCGACATCGCCCTGTACGTGGCCCGTGACGGCGCATACCAGCTGTTTGCCAGCACCCTGGGAGAAACCCGCCTCAGCAGTGATGAAGAAATGTCGCGCGCCATCAATGGTAATGCCGTCAGTTTTCAGGATGAAGTCAATGGGACTCCGGTCTCGGTTTATCTTCGTGCCGTGAATGACTTTTCCGGCAAACCCATCGGCGTCCTGGAAATCGCCATGGATCGCAGTCACTACGTGGCCTCCCTCAACCAGATCCAGTATTCCATTCTGCTCATCGGCATCGTTGCATTGCTGGTGGGGCTGGTCATTGCCGGATTGATTGGTCGCAGCATCAGCCAGCCCATTCGCTCCACTGCCGACGCCATGGATGACATTGCCGAAGGTGAAGGTGATCTGACCCGGCGTCTGAGCGAGGAAGGCAAGGATGAGATCTCCCATCTCTCCGCGGCCTTCAACCGTTTTGCCAAAAAAGTGCATGATATGGTCAGCCGCGTGGCCGGCTCCACCACCCAATTGGCCTCCTCGGCAGAAAGAATGACCAACATTACCCGCATCACCACCGAGGGTGTTCGCCAGCAGCAAAGTGAAACCGAGCAGGTGGCCACCGCCATGAATGAAATGACGGCAACGGTTCAGGAAGTGGCTCGTCATGCTGCCGATGCCGCTCACTCGGCCAGAAGCGCCAATGACGAAACAGCCAATGGCCAGGAAGTCGTCAACCGGGTGGTGAGCTCCATCAATACCCTGGCCAGTGAAATCGACAGCGCCTCGAATGTCATCAAGCAACTGGAAGATGAATCGGAAAACATCGGCTCGGTGCTCGACGTGATCCGCGGGATTGCCGAGCAGACCAACCTGCTGGCACTGAATGCGGCCATTGAAGCGGCCCGTGCCGGTGAACAGGGCCGTGGCTTTGCGGTAGTCGCCGACGAGGTTCGCACCCTGGCCAGTCGTACCCAGAAGTCAACCGAAGAAATCCAGCAGATGATTGAACGCCTGCAGGCCGGTTCGCGGGATGCGGTCTCGGCCATGCACAGCAGCACCGAAAAAGCCCAGCAAAGTGTCAGTCATGCCGATGAAGCCGGCAAGTCACTGCAATCGATCAGCCAGGCGGTCAACAGCATTACCGACATGAATATCCAGATCGCCAGTGCCGCCGAGGAACAGGGCGCCGTGGCCGAAGAAATCAATCGCAATATCACCAATATCAATGACGTGGTTCACCAGACCGCCGAAGGTGCCCAGCAGATCTCCCTGGCCAGTGACGAACTGGCCGAACTCTCGGCCGAGCTGCAGAAACTGGTCTCCCAGTTCAAAATCTGACTTCGCTCTTCTGCGTATCCAGGCACAGGGACGTGTGCCATCCCCTCACCGCCCTGCCTCGGGGCCACGAATCCACGATTCCCGTGGTGCTTTATTCCCTCTGGCATTTCACCCATAATCGGCCAACAGAACAATAACATCCCATTTGCCTGGAGAATGCCCCGATGTCCCCGTCCCAAGAACAGCAGCAAGAACAGCAGGAAGAAACCCTCTATATCAGCCGCACCATGGAGGCGTCGATTCGACTGGCCCTGATCGGTTTCCTGGTCTACTGGTGCTACCTGATCATTTCACCGTTTTTCATGCCGGTCATCTGGGGCGCCATCATCGCCGTGGCCATCTATCCCCTGTACGTGAAGCTGCAGGCTCTGCTGGGCGGACGCAAGAATGTGGCTGCCATCGTCTATACCCTGCTGACCCTGGCCATGCTGATCACACCCACGGTGATCATCTCCGATTCCCTCATCAACACGTCCCAGGCTCTGGCCGGCGAACTGCACCAGGGCAAGCTGAGCATTCCACCACCGAAAAAGAGCATCGCCGAGCTGCCGCTCATCGGTGAACAGCTCTATTCGGTCTGGCACCAGGCCTCCACCAACCTGCAGGCCACGCTCAAGGAATACTCCCCGCAACTCAAACAGGCCGGTCAGATGCTGATTTCGGCCGCCACCGGTGCCGGCGGGGCGATCGTCATGTTCGTCATCTCCATCATCATCTCGGGAATCCTGCTGGCCCACTCCGGAAACTCCTACCAGGCCACGGTCAGGTTTCTGCAGCGTCTGACCACCCCGGAACATGGCATACAGCTGACCCTGTTGGCGCGTGACACCATTCGCAGCGTGGCCCAGGGGGTGCTTGGCATTGCCGTCATCCAGGCGGTGCTGGCCGCCATCGGCATGTACCTCATGGGTGTGCCCGGCTGGGGTCTGTGGACCCTGCTGGTGTTGATCGTCGCCGTTGCCCAGATCCCGCCCCTGCTCATACTGGGCCCGGTCATCGCCTATGTGTTCACCTATGCCGACACCACGCCGGCTGTGATCTTCGCCGTCTACGGGGTGCTGGTCAGCCTCAGTGACGGTATTCTCAAACCCATGCTTCTGGGCCGCGGCATGGATACCCCCATGCCGGTGATCCTCATCGGTGCCATCGGCGGCATGCTGTTGTCGGGCATCATCGGCCTGTTCGTCGGCGCCATTGCCCTGGCGCTGGGCTATGAGCTGTTCATGGCCTGGCTGAACCGAGGCATTGAGCTGGACAACAACGAAGCAGAGCAGGCAGCCCGCTGAATCGTCATGGACCCGAGTCACGGGTGCCTTGAAAGCCTGCCTCCGTGCCCCAATAAACCCAGTACTGCGTCCCTACCTGCCAGGCAGGTCGTGAGGGGCATCATTCCGACAGCGCAAAACCAACGCTTCGACAAGAGCCAACATGAAATATAAAGACTATTATGAAATCATGGGCGTCAAACGTGACGCGACCCAGGATGAAATCAAACGTGCCTACCGCAAACTGGCAAGGAAGTACCACCCCGATGTCAGCAAGGAGGCCGATGCCGAAGCCCGTTTCAAGGAAGTGGGCGAAGCCTACGAAGTGCTGAAAGATCCGGAAAAACGTGCGGCCTACGATCAACTGGGCAGCCGCTGGCAGGGAGGGGAAGACTTTACCCCGCCACCGGGCTGGGATGCCGGTTTTGAATTCAGTGGAGGTGGCTTTACCGATGCCGATGCCGCCAGCTTCAGTGACTTTTTTGAGAACCTGTTTGGCCAGCGAGGCACTGGAAGGGCTGGCTATGGTGCCTCCCACGGTGGTGCCCATGGCTTCGGGGGGCAGCAGCGTGGCTTCCACATGAAAGGCGAAGATCACCGGGCCAAGGTGCTCATCGATCTCGAAGATGCGTACAACGGCACCGAACGGGCCATCTCCCTGCGGGTTCCCGAAGTCGATGCCTCCGGTCATGTCATTACCCGTGACAAGACCCTCAACGTCAAGATCCCCAAGGGCATCACCAGTGGCAAGCGCATCCGACTCAAGGGCCAGGGGGCGCCGGGCATGGGGGATGCGCCTGCCGGAGATCTGTACCTGGAAGTGGAATTCAAACCCCATCCGCTTTACCGCGTCGAAGGCAAGGACATCTATCTGGATCTGCCCATTACCCCATGGGAAGCGGCGTTGGGTTCGAGTGTCTCCGTACCGACCCTGGGAGGGACCGTGGAAATGAAGATTCCCGCCGGCTCCCAGACCGGCCGCAAGCTGCGCCTCAAGGGCAAGGGCCTGCCCGGCAAACCCGCCGGGGATCAGTATCTGGTTCTGCAGATCATGACCCCGAAGGCCGAAACCGAGGCACAAAAGGAACTGTACAAGCGCATGGCGGAAGAAATGCCCTTTAATCCTCGCAGCCGGCTTGGGGTGTAACCATGAAAATGAAGTCTACCGAGATGATTGAAATACTTGACGAGAATTTCGAAATGAGTCTGGCCGAACTGTGCCAGACCTGCGCCATCCGCGCAGAAACCATCATGAGCATGGTGGATGAAGGCCTGCTGGAACCCCGCGGTCCGGTGCCGTCCCAGTGGCGCTTTACCGGCCCCAGTTTGCGACGGGTGGAAAGGGTTCTGCACCTGCAACAGGATCTGCGCGTCAACCTGCCCGGTGCAGTACTGGCGGTCGAACTGCTGGAAGAAATCGAACGCCTGCAAGAACGCCTGCGTTTGCTGGAAAACCGTTTCTGAGCCGTATTCTCAGACCACTGGCCCACCATCGGCCGAAGGCCGTGACTGGGTGGATGTCGCATAGCGCTGCTGCCAGTCCGTCAGCCTGTCGCGCATGTGCCGCACATGACTGCCGGACCAGTAGACTTTTTCACAACCCGGGCAGTAGTAGCTCTCGCCGGCCTGTTCGCCTTTTTGATCCTCCGGCAAGCGCTGTTTCTGGGCCTCGCTGGTATCCGTCAGCGGGGTATTGCACACCATGCAGCGGCTGAAGGGCTTGTATAACCAGTTGATATCCAGTTGATGGCTGAGATCGGCCACACAGTCTTCCAGACCTTTGCATTCCAGCAACACGACATTGCCATCGGCATGGCGAAACTTTTTCAGGCCCCGGTCCCGAGTAATGAGCAGCCGCTGTTCCTCCTGTGCCTGTTTCAGCAGGCTGTAGTCATCACGGCCGTCTGATTCGATCAGCGTGTCATGGCCGGCAGCCCGCAACCAGCGGCCCAGGCGCTGGAGCATTTCGTCGCAGAGGAATTTCACATCTCAGGGGTTCGAATCACACCCGTGACAATCCCGAGGATCTGTACTTCTTCATTTTTCAGGTAAATCGGTGCCATGTCCGGGTTGGCCGGTTGCAGACGGATGCCCTCGGCTTCCACGTAGAATTTTTTCAGCGTGACGGTCTCACCGTTGATCATGGCGATCACCGACTGGCCATTGCTGGCGGTTTCGGTCTTTTCGATGACGATGATGTCGCCGTCCTGGATATTGTCGTCGATCATGGAATGGCCACGCACCCGCAGAGCATAGCTGTTCTTGCGCACCATGTTGGCCGGTACACTGACCTGCTCGTTTTCTTCACTGATATCAACCGGTTGACCGGCCGCCACCCAGCCCAGCATGGGAATGTCACACAGTTGTTCGCCAACAATACCGAGGGTTTCAAGCTCGGGGGACCAGACCGGACGGTTATTCTTTGGAATCAGATAGTTAACATTGGACATTGATGTAATTCCTTATGGTTTTATGCAACCATAGCCTGATATGGGGATTTGATCAAACCCACCGGTCAGGGCAAACGTATGTTCATCCAGTGCCCGGTGCAGGTTATGGCCAACATCCATGGCAACCATCATGACAATCAGGGATAATAAACCCATGCACAGTTCAACCATCCTCGGAGCTTCCCGGACCCCCTTCCTCATTATTATCGCCCTGATCAGCCTGGCGGCCGGATACGGCCTGAGCCAATTCCGCGCCACCGAGTCCCCGGATACCCCCATTGCCATACCGCTCAAGGCCGCCACCCTGCTGGAGCCGCCCAAGGTGCTCAAGAACGACTTCCAGCTCAGTGACCACGATGGCAGGCCTTTCAACCTGGACAGCCTGCAGGGACACTGGAGTTTCATTTTCTTTGGCTACACCCATTGCCCGGATGTCTGCCCGATTACCCTCAAGATCATGCAATCGGCCTGGAAAAAGATCCCGCACCACAATGGCGAGGTCAAACTGTATTTCGTTTCCGTGGACCCGGATCGGGACAACCTGGATATCCTGAAACGATATACCCGCTACTTCGACCCTTCGTTCATTGGCGTCACCGGCAAGGCCGACGAAATCGACAGGTTCACCAATCAGTTGGGCATTCTCTATGGTTTTGAAGACAAGGATGAAAAGACCGGAGCCTACGTGGTCAACCATAGCGCCCATATCATTCTGCTCGACCCCGAGGGACGCTGGCGCGCCGTGCTGTCCCCGCCTTTCGAGGCCGAGAACATCGCCTCCGACTTCCAGCAAATACGTAACCATTTTGGAGACTAGTTCAATGTCCATGAGAAGCATCATCGTGTTCACCCTTGCCCTGCTGCTCAGTTTGCCGCTCAGTGCCTCGGAACTGCATGTCGAAAAGGCCTATGTCCCGGAAGCCCCACCGGTTGCCCCGGTCATGGCCGGTTACCTGGATCTGGTCAACCCGACCAGCAGCCCCATCACCATCACCGGGGTACAAAGCCCGATGTTCGAACAGGTTGAAATTCACAGCATGAGCATGAAAGACAGCATGATGCACATGGAGCAACTGAAGCAACTGACCATCCCGGCCCATGGCAAGGTCAGCCTCGACCCCGGAGGTTACCATCTGATGTTGATCAAACCGAAAAAAGCCTTTCACAGCGGTGACATGATCGGAATTACCCTGCTGCTGGCCAATGGCGAAAAAATCAGCCTGAAATTGCCGGTCAAAGACCAGCATACTCAAGATCACTCCCACCACTGAATGCTTGAGACTCTGTAAATAGCCGTTGAGATAAACCTGATGCCCGAAACCCTTTTTGTCTGGCTGCAATACCTGTTGCCACAACATGCCCTGTCCCGCCTGATGAACCGGTTTACCCGCCTGCGCGTGGAATGGCTGAAGAACGCCTTTACGCGCTGGTTCATCGGCCACTTCAACATCAACATGGCCGAAGCCCAGGTTAGTGATTACCGCCTCTATCCCGACTTCAACAGTTTCTTCACCCGTGCCCTCAAACCCGGCGCCAGGCCACTTGATACGGCCGAAGACGCGGTACTCTGCCCTGTGGATGGCACTGTCAGCCAGGCGAGGAACATCGACGGTGACCAGGTGTTCCAGGCCAAGGGGCAAAGTTACTCATTGACCCAGCTGCTCGGTGGCCGGGCAGAAACCAGCCGGCCCTTCGACAATGGCCTCTTTACCACCCTCTATCTTTCACCCCGTGATTATCATCGTATCCACATGCCGGTTGCCGGCACGCTGCGCGAAGTGATCCATGTTCCCGGCAAGCTTTTCAGTGTCAACCCGGTCACCACCCGCCGGGTACCGGGGCTGTTCGCCCGCAATGAACGGGTGGTGTGCCTTTTCGATACCGATTGTGGTCCCATGGCCATGGTGCTGGTGGGAGCCATTTTCGTTGCCAGCATCGAAACTGTCTGGCAGGGCGTGATCACCCCGCCGGCAGGAAAGGAAATCCGTCGCTGGGATTATTCTGACAAGGGGATCCGCCTCAAGGCGGGGGAAGAGATGGGCCGTTTCAACATGGGATCCACGGTCATTATAGCCTTCGCCCATGACCGGGTTCGCTGGGAAGAAAATATCAGCGAAGGCACCCCGGTAAGGTTTGGCCAGCGCCTGGGCAGCATTGTCGAATGACAGCGGAACCGGGTTTTTACTTGTATCTTTTCCCTTGTATCTTGTATCTGCCCTCAAAAGTGACGAGGACCAGGTTCATATCGTCATGCCAGCGCAGGCTAGCATCCAGGCAGAGGTGGGTGTTTGCACGGGCGTTTTTCTAGCTCCCCTGCTAATCGCCCCGTACTGAGAGACTCTGTACGTAAAAACCATACCAAAGCAGTAATCTATTGCCTACAGGAACTTCTGAACCCTCTTACATATTTCCCGCCACCACCGCCCTAAGCTTTAATCAGCCTGACAGGCTTTTCAGGTTCGAGATGAATTTTCTACACTGATACGTGCCAGCACCATAGAGGGTATCAGGAAGAAGCTTTATTCAGCGTCATACGGATGTTTCTCTATTCAGTACTCTGTCATCCGTCTGTTTTTTTCTCTTCCAGAACCCTTTTTCGATGTAGAACGTGCTGCAACCCGTACCACCAATCCTTTTCTCCAGGAGGTGCGTCATGGAATTAGAATTCAATATCTGGCTGGTCTTCGGTGGCTTGTTTTCCGGTCTTTTGCTGGGGGCCGTCGTCCAGCGTTCCGGTTTATGCATGTCTGCGGTGGTGAGCAACCTTGTCCTCATGCGTGATTACCGGCAAATGCATGCCTTCCTGGTCGCCATCGCCATTGCCTTGGCGGGAACCCAGCTGCTCGATATCACCGGGCTGGTTGACCTGCAGGCCTCGGTGTACCTGCTTTCCCGTATCAACTGGTCTGGTGCCTTGCTCGGTGGCCTGCTGTTCGGCTTCGGCACCATCCTTGCCGGTGGCTGCATCGGTCGCACCATCGTACGGGTGGGAGAAGGCAACATCAGTGCCATCCTGGCTCTGCTGGTCATGGGCATCACTGCCGCGGTCACCATGTATGGTCCTCTTGAACCCCTGCGCGTCTGGCTCTACCAGACCACCGTGCTCGAGGTGCCGGTCGAGCTGGCCTCCATACCCGGCCTGATCCATGTCTCGGCCGCCAACCTGACCGTGCTGCTTGTCACTGTTTTCCTGGGTGTGATTTTGTTCACCGGCAATAACAGCTACAGTCCCCTGCTGCTGTATGCAGGCGGCATCTTGGGGCTGCTGATCGTGGCGGGCTGGTGGATCACCGGCAACCTGTCCCAAGACCTGTTCAGCATGCACCGCCCTGCCTCCCTGACCTATGCCGGTCCACTGGCAAACTCGACCTACATGCTCTCGACCGGCGCCGTTCTCAGTGAAGGCACCCAGTTTGGGCTCACCCTGCTCGGCGGAACCCTGGCAGGCTCGTTCCTGATGGCGCTGTTGACAGGAACTTTTCGCTGGACCCTGCCGGAGCGGCATCATCTATGCCATATCATTATCGGCGGCATGCTCATGGGGTTTGGCGCCATCCTTGCCGGTGGCTGCAACATCGGCAATGGCCTGACCGGCCTGTCCGTATTGTCGGTTCGCGCCCTGATCGCCGTAATTGCCATCTTTGCCGGCATGCGCCTTGGCATTTACTGGCTGATGCGAACCGAAACGATAGAAAAGCAACCCCACTGGTATTCGTTCATCAACCGGCTGGCCCATCACTGAAACCCGGGTACCGATACCGCTGGCACGGCAGTCAAAATAATGCTTTTCTGCATATTCTGCTGTCACCAGCGTGTTTAATGGAAAAACCTCACTTTTATTGCACAATGAACTCAATCGTCGCATAAATTTTTGGATGCAGGGGCTTTCAGGACAGTATTTTCAGGGTCGAGCACAGATTTTTCCAACCGCAGCATAGCCTAACCTATGTGAGGATGGGAAAAATCGAGCACGTCGCTGAAAATGCTGGCATGGAAGGCGCTACACCATCCTGCGCCGAAAATTTATGTAACGATTAGGTAAAGACAAAGAAGACAGACCGTAGGGGAATATGGTACTCGCTGTTTGCTGCCAGTTTTATTCCTTCCTGTTCAACAGAACCGGACTTTTATTTTTCCATCATTCACTTGAACAATAACTCTGATTTAAAAAGGTTTGGTAACACAAGGAGCAGATTCCACGAACAAAGATATCGGTTTACCAAAGCACTCTTGTCTGAAATACATCCATCTCCTTTTGTCACTCATGGTGATATTGTCAGCTCAGCTGGTGACATGTGGTCGCAATGAAAGTCTTGCTGCTACCCTGACTGCCGAGGGAGTCGCAAAGAATGCACAGGAAATTCCGGCGGGCAAACTGGCGAAAGCTTACATGGGAGTCAAAAACAATCCTGCATTTCCTGCCCGCATCAGCGTCTGCTCCTACCCTCATCATCGGAGGGAAAACCATAACCAAGGACAATATCGAGGAATACCGGGAAGAATACACAAGGCGACTGTCAATATACAGCCAGGAAATCAAACAAAGAGGTTACAGGACCGTATCTGGCAGATATAAAGGCAAGACAAGCAAATCATGCCGCAAAATCAATTCTGCATGGGTATCGGTCATAAGCGAAGGCATACAAACCGGCATGGAAATAACACAGGATGGCTTCGATGCACAGCTTGTTCTCGGAGTCAAACTGAATGGAGAGGAAATGAGCATCGAAAACCCGGCTGTCATTATCGAATTAACAATAACCTTGCTTGATGAGATGAATCCCGATTATTTATTCCAGGGCGAGATAATCAACGGGGTGATCACCCTGAAACCCGATTTATCCGTGCTCAAAAGCTGGCCCCGCTGGGCCAATCCACCGCGCAAGCGTGATCTGAAAAAGTGCACGATCACGCTTGAACCACTTTCAGGTAACTCCGATGAGCCGGATAAATAGCCAGTTGCCGCAAGCCCCTCTCGGTGATCGCTGATCCAGCACACTTCCGGGAATCTCTGAACAAATCAGACCTTCTCTGACCATGGGCTGACATGAACTATGTCCTCTGACTGTCAAAGGCCAGGACTTCCCCGATGTCTGTTTTGCCCAGCGCCAGCATCAACAGGCGATCCACCCCCAGGGCCACACCGGAACAATCGGGCAGGCCCGCCTCCAGTGCAGCAAGCAGGTTTTCATCCATGGGCACTTCGGCCAGGCCAGCCTGTTGCCTGGCCCGATTTCCCTTCTCGAAACGCCGGCGCTGTTCCTTGCTGTCTCTTAGCTCGTGAAAGCCATTGGCCAGTTCCATGCCATTGAGGTACAGCTCGAAGCGTTCGGCCACGGCGGGGGTACCCTCACGGATCCGTGCCAGGGCGGCCTGACTGGCCGGGTAGTCATGGACGAACACGGGGCAGTTCCGTGGCAGAGCCGGTTCGATGACATGGGTGAGAATGATGTCCAGCCAGGCATCCTTGTCATCCGCCTCGATGCCGCTGATCTGGAGGCCCTGTTGTCCGGTGTACTGTTTCAGTTCCTCGACTCCGGCAGAAAAAGGTTCCAGCCCGGTAAAGGTTTCGAACAGCTGCCGGTAGCTGAAATAGCGGGTGGCTTCGAGTGTCAGCTGTTCGTTCAGGACGGCCCGCACCAGCGCATCCACTTCCTGCATCAGTTGATGATGATCCATGTCGAGCCGGTACCATTCCAGCAGGGTAAATTCGGGGTTGTGCCTGCGGCCACGTTCATCCCGGCGAAATACCTTGCACAGCTGGTAGATGTCACCACTGCCGGCGGCCAGCAGGCGTTTCATGGGGAATTCCGGTGAGCTGTGCAGGTAGAAGGTCTGGCCGAGATCTTCCGTGGCAAAACTTTCCAAGTGAGGATCGGTGACCCCGGCTCTGGACAGGACCGGGGTTTCCACTTCCAGTACCTGGCGGGCATGGAAAAAAGCCCGGATCCTTTGCAGGAGCCGGGCCCGGTTTTTCAGTGTTTCGAGGGAGGCCGAAGGTTGCCAGTCACGCATTGCAAACGATCGGCCTATTCATCCTTGGCGCGACCGACATATTCACCGGTGCGGGTATCCACCTTGATGTTTTCACCCTGATCGATGAACAGGGGCACACGAACCACGGCACCGGTGTCACAGATGGCCGGTTTGCCACCACCACCGGAAGTATCCCCCCGCACTCCGGGATCGGTTTCCACCACGGTCAGAACCACGTGGTTGGGTGGGGTCACGGCAATGGGGACTCCGTTCCAGAGGGTTACGGTGACCGTGTCCTGCTCCTTGAGCCATTTGCTCATCTCGCCGATGGCGCTCTTATCGGCGGCCACCTGCTCGAAGGTATCGGGATGCATGAAATGCCAGGCATCACCGTCGTTGTACAGGTACTGCATGTCCGTATCCATGACGTCTGCCGCCTCGACGCTTTCGCCAGACTTGTAGGTCTTTTCCAGCACCCGGCCGGTCTTCAGGTTGCGGAGTTTGACCCGGTTGAAAGCCTGGCCCTTACCGGGTTTGACGAACTCGTTTTCGATGATGCTGCAGGGATCGCCATCGATCATGATTTTGAGACCGCTGCGAAATTCATTGGTACTATAGCTTGCCATGGACGCCTCTTAGCCTTGTTCGTGCAAATTTAACCGGAATCAGAACCATATATGATACCTCACACCAGCCCTGACTGTCAGATCCCCTGGCAAAAACTGTTGTCCCGGGCAGTACGCGATCCGGCCGAATTACTGGCCCTGCTGGAACTGCCCCGTGACGACCTGCCCATGGCCCGACACGCAGCCAGCCTGTTTCCCCTGCGCGTCCCTCGCGGCTATGTGGCCCGCATGGAAAAGGGCAACCCTCGTGACCCCCTGTTACTGCAGGTTCTGCCTCATCGGCTGGAATTCGAGGAGAAACCGGGGTTCGACACGGATCCTGTGGGCGACATGGATGCCATGGCTGTGCCCGGCCTGCTGCACAAGTACCACGGCCGTGTGCTGCTCGTGACGACCGGGGCCTGTGGCATCCACTGCCGTTACTGTTTTCGCCGCCATTTCCCCTATCAGCAGAGCACCAGTTCGGCTTCCCGCTGGGGGGCGGCCCTGGACTACATCGCCAGTGACCCCAGCATACAGGAAGTCATTCTCAGTGGTGGCGACCCGCTGAACCTCGGTGACGACAAGCTGGCCCGGCTGGCTGGCGAACTGGGCCGGATCCCTCACCTGCGTCGATTGCGGATCCACAGCCGTCTGCCCATCGTCCTGCCTGAACGGGTGGATGAGGCCCTGCTGGGCTGGCTGAGTGCCACCGCCCTGCAGGTGATCATGGTGGTTCATGCCAACCACCCGCAGGAACTGGGATCGGAGGTGGCCATCGCCATGAATAAGCTGCGCCAGCAGGGCGTTACCCTGCTCAACCAGTCGGTGCTGCTCAGCTCCGTCAACGATCAGGCCACAACCCTGCGGCAACTCAGTGAACGTCTGTTCGAAATGGGGGTGTTGCCCTATTATCTGCACCTGCTGGACCGGGTCTCGGGTGCCAGCCATTTTGAGGTCAGCGAAGCCCGGGCCCTCGAGATCGTGCGAGAGCTTCGCCACAGCCTGCCAGGCTACCTTGTTCCCGGGCTGGTCCGGGAAGTTGCAGGAGAAATGTCGAAAATACCCGTACTTTCCTGATGGGCCTATATCCTGGCTAGTGATTTATTATTAATTTTTTATTTTACTAGGTATAAAGTAGGAACTTGTCAAGTAAATGTGTCATAATTTCAGCAAGTTAAACTACATGGATGTCTTCCCCAGCATCCCGCAATGGACGTGTTAATCAGGAGGAATTCCCTTGTCCAAAAAGCTGGGTCTGGCCATACCCGCCAGGCAGAAACCTGGTAAAGACTCATTCAATATCCGTCCACGAAATGTTGAACGGTGGCTGGATGCGTTGCCAAAAGCCAACTTGGGTGAAACTGCCCGTCAAATCTACCGGTGCCTGAAAGAAACCAACCAGCTGGATCTTTCGCACCAGCACCGTACTCGCTATCTGGAAAGCCTGAGAGAAACGGTACAGTATATTACCGATTCCATGCGCAAGCATTTTTTTGGCCTGACCTACCCCTTGCCCCGCAAGAACCAGAAAATTGCCGCCGCCACCCGTGAAATCAATCTCGCCATGGCCGTGGGATACAAAATCGCCCTTGAAGATGCCCTTAAATCCAGTGTGCTTTTTCAGGACAAAAAACACCTGACCCTGCTCATCCACCGAGCAATCAGTTACACCGGCCGTGCACTGCTGACGTCCTACCAGGTCTACTCCCCCTACCCCGAAGGCATGTGGGGAGAACTCAACAAGCTGTATGCCTTTGCCGAGCTGCGCAAACTCCAGCACCTGGGCATTGCCGATTTCCGGCTCATGTACGGTGAAAAATCAACCATCGAGGAAGAATACCTGCGCAATTGCCTGCTCTGGCTGGCATCTCCCTACAAGCTGCGCCAGGGTGAGGCGGTGAAGATATACAACAGCCTCGAACGATTTACCCGGGATTGTGCGATTCACAAGCTTGATAATCCCGACCACCCCGCAGCCCAGGGCCTGTTTGCCATCAACCTGGCTTCTGAAGCGCCCCCCGGTGCATTGAGTCACCACCTGAAGCGACCAAATCACTCCGTGTGTCGCATCATCAACACCGATGCACTGGCCGAGCGCCTGCGCCAGGATATTCTGGAAAGTGAAGATGTGGTCACCACCACCCTCAGCGGCATCGACATGGGTCGACGGGATCTGTCCCACGATCTGCTGCGCCGCCTGCTGACGGCCTGGGGCCTGGAAACCCATCGCACCTTCCCCAGAATCAACAAAAAGGAACATGTTCAGGTTGCCGCCGGCCTGACCTCCATTCACCAGATCCTGGTTGATGCCCACCAAAGCAACAAAACAGACGCCGAATTTGGCCACACTGCCGAATTCGAAAGCAGCGTGGTTGAAAACCTCACCGACGAAAAGCCCGATATATGGAACATGGTCTATCCGAGCGGTTCAGATGTGCAGCTGACCCAAATTGTCACCAGCGAGCTCAAAAAAGAGGAATCGAGCCCCTCCGAGCTGGAAAAAGAGCTGCCGGTGCTGGCTGATTCGGTGAACGACGATGATCCCATCGAGGAGAACAGCTGGGTCATCATCAACGAAAGTGCCCGGGGCTATTGCCTGAAATACACTGAAGAGGGTGCCGCAAAGGCCCAGGTGGGCGAACTCATCGGTATCCGCCGGCGCATCAGCAATCGCTCCTGGAAATGGAACATTGGCGTAATCCGTTGGATGAAATTCAATCCCGAGCGTGAACTGGAGCTGGGCATCGAAATGCTCAACGCCAATGCAGCGGCCATCGGCATGCGGGTAGCGGCCAAAACCAGGAACCAGTCCTACCACCGCACCCTGCTGCTCCCCGACGTAAAAGCCAACAACCAACCCGCCTCACTGGTGACCGGCCCGGTTCCCTGGCGTGTGGGCAACAAGCTCACCCTCAATATTCTCGGCAAGAATGTCCAGGTTGAACTGACCCGCATGCTGCAGAATACGGGCCTGTTTGCCCAGTTCCAGTTCGAGTTTCTGCAGGAAAAGAAACAGGTGCAGGAAGTCAAAAAGGAAGATTGGCTGGAAGATCAGGATTTTGGCCAGATCTGGTCGACCATCTGATCACTCCCTGACTTATGTCAGTGGTAAACTTGCCGATATATTCAGGTTACTTGCCTTTAGATTCCATTCACGACATTATACCGGTCAATGGCCTCTGGGCAGCGGTTCGGAATCAACCATCCGGGTTGCGTAAATTGCAAACATTTGATAAGGATACTGAGTGAGCGAAAAAGATCTGCTAAGAGTACTGACTATCTTTGATGTGCCTGAAGAAGCCGAGCAGCTGATCAATGTCCTTCGAAACTCAGGCCAGATTGTCCGTGATGTCCGTGCCGAGGATGAAGAAGATCTGGAAAAAGCGCTGGAAGATAATCCTGTTGACATCATTCTGGCCAAGCAGACCACGCCTTTTCTCAACGTCCAGCAGGCGCTGGAAATACTCAACAAGCATGGCCGGGATATTCCCCTGGTGGTCATCTACAACACCTCGGATGAGGGTGAGGTTCACAAGGATCTTGCCGCCGGTGCCCGTGATGCTGTCGAATACCATGATACGGCCCGCCTGTTCCATGTGATCAAGCGTGAAATCAGTGACCTCAAGGTTCGCAAGGCCATGCGGCGCAACGAACAGATGCTGCACGAGGCAGAAAAGCGCTCGCGAGCACTGATTGACACCTCACGTGACGCCATTGCCTATGTACTGGACGGCATGCACATCTATGCCAACCAGGCCTACCTGGAAATTTTCGGCTATGAAAGCCTCGATGACGTGGAAGGCACACCCATTCTCGATATGGTCTCAACCGATGACCATGCCAAGCTGAAAACGTTTCTGCGCAACTACGCCAAGGGAAAAAGCAGCGAAAACACCATCGATGTCCAGGC
Source organism: Gammaproteobacteria bacterium (assembly GCA_024275915.1). Lineage (GTDB taxonomy): Bacteria > Pseudomonadota > Gammaproteobacteria > UBA6429 > Thiohalophilaceae > JAJRYG01. The sequence continues at coordinate 108,350 of JAJRYG010000010.1, read as the reverse complement.
AAAGCATACCCAGGGTCACAGTTTCAAGGTCAGCATGGAATTTTCCCAGGCCAGTATGGAGGGTGAAGTCTGCTCACAAATCATCATCCGTGATCAGTCCGACAGCAAGGAACTCGAACAACAGCTGAACATACTCAGCAAGCAGGATCTGCTTACCGGTGTCTACAACCGCAATTACTTCCTGGAAAAAATCGATCACCTCATCAGCCGTGCAGTCGTTGGCAATGCCCACGGGGTACTGTTGTGGATCGTCGTGGATAAATTTTCCGAACTGAGTGAAGAAGTGGGCATTACCGAAGCTGACAGCCTGCTGGTCAGTATTGCCGAACTGCTCAAAATCAGTATTGCTGACAATGGTTTTGTCGCACGCATGGAAGGTCCGGTATTTACCATCCTCTGCTCCGAATCAAAACGGGAAAATGCCGAAGAAACCGCCACCGCCATCATCAATCGGGTTCACGAAAAGCCGATTACCGTGGGAGGCAAGATGCATTCAGCCTCGGTCAGTATCGGTATTGCCCATATCAACGAAACCGTCAGTAACTGGCAGGACGTCACCAAGCAGGCTGAAAAAGGTGCGGCGCTGGCCGCCAGACAGGGTGGAGACCAGTATGCCATCTACAATCCGAGTGCCGATGAACTGGAAGAAAAGGAACAGATCACTCATTGGCAATACCGCATCAAGGAAGCCCTGCGCAATAACCAGTTTACCCTGCTATACCAGCCTACGGTCAGTCTGCATGGTATCCCGGGGGCACACTATGAAGTACTGGTCAGAATGATCGATGAAAGTGGCAATGAGATCATGCCAAATGAATTCTTGCCAGCGGCAGAACACGCCGACCTGACCCGCTATATCGATCGCTGGGTCATTACCCATACGTTTAAAAAACTTGCCGAACGCACCCGGGAAGGTGAGGAAACCCACTTTTTCATCAAGATTTCGCCCGGCTCGATTACCGATCCTGAATTCATGAGCTGGATTACCGAACGTATCAAGGCCATTCGGCTCAACACCAACAATCTCATCTTCATGTTCAATGAAGAAGATGCCCTCAACCACCTGGCACAAACCAGCGCCCTGATCGAAGGCTTTTCAAACCTCAATTGCCGGACCGGACTCGAAAATTTTGGCATGGAGCAGAACCGGACCCAGTCCATACAGCAGCTCAATGTCAACTTTATCAAGATCCACTCGGGCCTGATTGGCAATCTCGCACAGAACATCGAAAACCAGGAGCATGTCAAGGAAATTGCCGGTGAAGCCCGAGCCCGGAATATCCAGACCATTGCTGCCTTCGTCGAGGATGCCAACAGTCTTGCAGTGCTCTGGCAGTGCAGCGTCGATTTTATCCAGGGCTATTTTCTGCAACCCCCAGAACGGGAAATGAACTACGAGTTCGAAAGCGCATTCTGATTTCTCCCCTGTATTGTATTCCTGCTTCACCTGCCTCTGTAAAAGCATCATTTCCTGAGGCAGGCGATACCCGTTCAGGCCACCTCGAACAGCATGGGTGGCACTCGGCAGTAGACTCAGTCCAGTACATGAGACAACAGACCATCGGCCAGCTTGGGTTCGAACCAGGTCGACTTGGGTGGCATGACTTCATTGGCATCGGCCACCGACATCAGATCGGCCATGCTGGTGGGGTAGAGCGAAAAGGCCAGCTGCATTTCTCCCGAGTCCACCCTTTTTTCCAGCTCCTGCAGGCCACGGATACCACCGACGAAGTCGATGCGTTTGTCACGACGTGGATCGGCAATGCCCAGCAGGGGTTCGATGAGATTATTCTGCAGCAGACTGACATCGAGACGGGCAACGGGATCATCGGTGGGGATATTTTCTTTACGGATGGTCAACCGGTACCATTTGCCGCCCAAGTACATGCCGAATTCACCGGGCCGGGATGGCTTGACCGGACTGTCACTCTCCTGCAACTCGAATTTTTCCCTGGCCGCCGCCAGCAGACCGGCTTCGTCAAGGCCGTTGAGGTCCTTGATCACACGGTTGTAATCAAGAATCTTCATCTGATTGTCGGGGAAAATGACGGTAAGAAAATAATCGGCCGAAGCCAGGGGCTCGCCCGTTTTTCTTCGCATGGCAGAAACCCGGGAAGCCGCAGCAGAACGATGATGGCCATCAGCAATGTACAGGCAATCCATGGCATCAAAGGTTCGTGTCAGGGTCTCGATTAGGCCAGGCTCATCGATGCGCCAGATGGTATGCTGCACACCGTCATCCGCGCTCAGATCATACAGGGGGGGAGTCTGCGCGACCTGCCCGGCAACCTGGTCCACCACATCGTCATGCCGGTAAGTGAGAAATACCGGTCCGGTCTGGGCATTCAGGGCATCGATCTGTCTGACCCGATCATCCTCCTTGTCGGGCCGGGTAAACTCGTGCTTGCGAATCCGGTTGCAGTCATAGTCGGCTACCGAGGCAACGGCGACCAGCCCGGTTTGCACGTGCTCGCCCATTTTCAGCCGGTAGAGATAATAGAAGGGTTTGGCATCACGAACAAGAATACCTTCGTCGATGAGTTTTTTCAGGTTTTCTGCACCTTTCTGGTAGACCTCGGCAGAAAACGGGTCCGTGCCCGCAGGCAGATCGATTTCCGGCTTGGAAATGTGCAGAAAACTGTAAGGCCTGCCGGCAGCACGCTGGCGGGCTTCCTCCGTATTCAGTACATCATAGGGTGGCGCCACCACATCGGTAGCATGATCCGGGGTCGGGCGAAGACCCGCAAAAGGGGCAATAAGCGTCATGGAGTTATCCTTAGGTAAATCGATTCATTTCAACCTGTATCTGCGGCCAGGCGGTTGTGTGCCCGGGGCAGGAGTTCAGTCTTAATGTTTAGATCCGGGCCAATTGGCTGCGAAGAATTCATTATTTTATAGAACTGCTTCACAAATCATACCCGCACCGCTCAATAATTCCTACCGGAATTCACTATAATTAGGACTACCTGCAAACCAATGGCAAAACAGACAATACGTCGGCCCCGGTCATCTCCTGAATATTACCCTTATGAAGTAATATCCAATGTGAATCCCGTCCGTCAGAAACAGATTTCATGATCACCCGGAAACCATCAGTCAAACACCTGCAATCCCTGCTGCCCCGCATAAAGCGGTTCTTCCGGCAATATCGCCCCGCCTACATTCCCATTGCCTACAAACTGGCCTTCGTGCTGACGGTTCTGATCTCCACCGGCATGATTTTACTGGGGCTGGTGATAGTCACCAATCAGACACACCTGTTGCAGAATCAGATAAATTCATTTGGCCAGGCCTCGGTCAGCCAGCTGGGTGAATCGTCCAAGGAACTGATCCTTTCCGATGACCTGCTGAGTCTCATGGTGGTAACCCGCAACTTTGGCAATAATGGCAATATTCTGGGCTCCGCCGTGTATTCTGAAAAAGGCAAATTGCTGACCACATCAGGACGCATTCCCGGCCAGGACATCATTCAACTCTATGCCAGCTCCAGCCAGATTGCCGACAGGACCTACAGTGTGGAATGGCGGGATCACAGCGATGAGTCTGGTGCCATCGATGCAATATCCTTCCTCACCCCGATTTATTTCAACGACGTGATAGCCGGCCATGCCATGGTCACCTTCAGCAAGGCAACCATGGCCCAGGCCCTGCATGACACGGTAAGAACCATTACCGCTACCACCTTCATCATGGTGCTGCTTGGCATCATCATTGCCTTTGTCACCGGCAAACGTCTGAGCCGGCCGATACACAAGCTGATGGATGCCAGTGTTGCCATTGGCAAGGGCGAGTATCACCATCACATCAAGGAGAGGCGCAATGATGAAATCGGTTTCCTGACCGAAGCCTTCAACAAGATGGCCACCGACCTGCTGGAAAAGTCTCAGGTGGAAAACGCCTTTTCACGCTTCGTTTCCACCAGTGTCGCCAAGCAGATCATGTCCAACCTCAATCATATTCAGCTGGGTGGCAAGCATGTGGAAGGCACTGTTCTGTTTGCCGATATCGTCGGTTTTACCAGTTTCTCCGAGAACCTGCCGGCCAATGAAGTGGCCGACATGCTCAACGAATATTTTACCTACATTTCCGCCGCCAGTACCCTCTACAGAGGCACCATCGACAAATACATGGGTGACTGTGCCATGGTGATCTTCGGTGTCCCCGAAGCAGATCCCGAACACAAGTTCCATGCCCTGGCCTGTGCCGTGATGATCCAGAAACTGGTAGCCCGTCTCAATGCCGTTCGTGTTCGTGACGGCAAGCCCGCCATCCATTTTCGCATTGGTGTAAACAGTGGCTACATGCTGGCCGGAAACATGGGCTCGGCAGACAGGATGCAGTACACCGTTGTGGGTGACACGGTCAACCTGGCCTCGCGTCTGCATACGGTTGCAGAAAAGGATCAGATCATCATCACCAACCTGCTCTATCACGATGAAGACATTCAATGGCGGCTGATTGCGAAAAAATTCAAGTCGATAAAATTGCGCGGCATCAGTGAAGAGGTGTCGACCTATATCGTCCATGATGTAGGTAGCAGCTACCAGGCACAGATCAACGCACAAATCGATGACATCCTTCAGCAACCGCCGGTGTCATCGGTTATATGAAGAAATGCTTGCTGGCAGTCATCCTGCTCGCCAATGTCCTGCTCTCGGGCTGTGCCTATTTTGGCTCGCTGGGTGCTGATGTTCCAGAAAAAATCGATCGGCTGATTGCCGAACAGCAATACGGCCAGGCCCTGGACATCCTCGAGTACATCAAGCCCGGCAACCCCAACTACATCCGCCTGATGCAGCAAAAGAAAACCCTGCTGGCACTGGCCAGTAAACTGGAGAAGAAAACCATCGACGATGCTCGTCAGTTTGTCAGAAAAAACGAATGGTACAGGGCTCAACAGGCCTATGAGCAGGCACTGGACAAACTGCCTGACAGCAAGGTACTGACAAGGCACCAGCAGGCTTTTCTCAACAGAAGAAACAAACACCTCAACCGGCTCGAACTCAAACTGGTACTCAACAAGGCCCGCTGGCTGATTGCCAATACCCCGGTACAGCAGGAGATCATCCGTGTCTTGCCTGACGCCGAAAAACGCTATGCAGAACTCAAGGATTACCGCATCCAGAAAGAAAAAACCGCGCAACGCCTGCTTGAATTCACATTTCAGGCACTGGACAGGAAAGACTACAGCGGTGCCAGTAACATGTTGAACCTGATCAGTAAACTGGCTGTGGAAACACTGGACAGGAAACAGCTCAGCGATGCCCGCCAGCGGTTAAAAAAAGTCCGCCGTCAGCGTCAGATTCAACAGGAAAAGAAGACTCGGGAACTCATCGCCGCACTCAAGCAGGGATACAGCCACGAAGGATTGCGACAGGCACGCCAGCAGCTGGATTTCATCAACAGCAATCGAAAACTGTACCAGTCCTCCCGGGCCATGTATCAGGAGCTAGAGCAACTCTACCGCAAGGGTATCGAACAACGCATACGTGCCGGCCGCGATCTGTACAGCCAGGGCAAGATTGAAGAAGCCCTGAAAATATGGCAGTCCCTGCAGGAAATCGACAAGCACAACCAGAAACTCAAGGAACACATCAAGCGGGCCAACCGGGTACTGAACAAGCTGGAGCGGCTGGAGAAAGATGCCCAGGTGGTCAAGCCGCCTCTCAAATCAGATTAAACCCGTATCGTAACCCCGTATCCCGACTGCCTTTCCCCGACCTGCGGGAGCCCGATGAGTGGCGAGAAGAAACGAGGTGGCCCGGTGATCACCTTGACCGGCAGCCTGATCTTCCTCTGCGGTTATGTGGTGCTGTTTACGAACACGCCTTACGCCATCCTGGATGTGCTCTTTGGCTTGTTTGCTGGCCGCTGAATCCTGAAATCCACCGCCCTTGCCTATTTCTCCGCTTCCATCTTGTCCACGTTGCGGAAGCCCTGGGGCAATTTATGGCCGCGCTGGGCCCGTTCGCCCGTGTAGGCTTCCATGTCCCTGGTCTTGAGCACCTTGTGGCGCTTGCCCGAGTGAATGCGCAGGTAGTCGTTCTCGTCGATGACAGTAATGGCGCTGACGTATTCCTCGCCGGATTTGGCCCGGGCGGCGGGAATGTTCATAATCTTGACCCCCTTGCCCTTGGGCAGTACCGGCAGTTCCTCGATGTGGTGGATGAGCAGCTTGCCTTCGTTGCTGACCACCGCCACCCAATTGGTTTCCATGTCGGCCACCGGTACCGGTGGCAGAACTTTCGCACCTTCGGGTACCTTGAGGATGGCCTTGCCTTTCTTGTTGCGCGTCAGCAGATCTTCGAGCTTGACGACAAAGCCAAAACCATGATCGGTGGCCAGCAGATAATGCTGCTCCGGATCGCCGCACATGACGCCGCGGAAGGTGGCTCCCGCAGGTGGCGTAAGCTTACCGGTCAGAGGTTCACCCTGGCCCCGTGCCGATGGCAGGGTATGGGCCGGCACCACGTAGGTGCGACCAGTGGAGTCGATGAACACCACGGGCTGATTGGTCTTGCAGCGGGCGCTGTGCAAGTAGCCATCGCCCGACTTGTAGTTCAGTTCGGCCGGATCGACCTCGTGGCCCTTGGCGGCACGGACCCAGCCTTTTTCCGACAGGATCACGGTGACGGGATCGGAGCTGATCAGCGCCGCTTCGGAAATGGCCTGGGCGGCGGCCCGCTCGACGATGGGTGAACGGCGTTCATCGCCGTGTTCCTCGATGACGGCCTCCAGTTCCTTGCGGATCAGGGTCTTGAGGCGCTGCCTGGAACCAAGGGTCTTCTCCAGTGAGTCCCGTTCCTTGCTCAGGGCTTCCTGCTCGGCGCGGATTTTCATTTCTTCGAGCCGTGCCAGCTGGCGCAGGCGGGTGTCGAGGATGTAGTCGGCCTGGGTTTCGGTCAGACCGAAGCGCTTGATCAGGGCCGGTTTTGGTTCGTCCTCGCTGCGGATGATGCGGATCACTTCGTCGAGGTTGAGAAAGGCGATGAGCAGACCGTCCAGCAGGTGCAGGCGCTCGGTGACTTTCTTCAGGCGGTATTCGAGCCGGCGTCTGACCGTATCGGTACGGAAGCTCAGCCACTCGCTGAGCATGTCACGCAGGTTGCGAACACCCGGCTTGCCATTGAGGCCGATGACATTCATGTTGATGCGGTAACTGCGTTCCAGATCGGTGGTGGCGAACAAGTGGGTCATCACCTCGTCCACGTCCACCCGGTTGGAACGGGGCACAATGACCAGGCGAGTGGGATTTTCATGATCCGATTCGTCACGCAGATCCACCACCATGGGCAGCTTCTTGGCCGTCATCTGGGCGGCGATCTGTTCGAGTATCTTGGCCGGCGAGGCCTGGTGGGGCAGCGCGGTGACGATGATGTCGCCATTTTCCTTCTCGTAGCGGGCCCGCATGCGCAGGCTGCCGTTGCCGCTTTCGTACATCTTGCGGATGTCGGCACGTGGCGTGATGATTTCCGCCTCGGTGGGGTAGTCAGGCCCCTGGATGATGTCGGTCAGCTCGGCGAGCGTGGCCCTGGGCGACTGCAGCAGATGGATGCAGGCCTCACAGACCTCGAGCAGGTTGTGCGGTGGAATGTCGGTGGTCATGCCCACGGCGATGCCCATGGTGCCGTTGAGCAGCACGTTGGGCACCCGGGCCGGCAGATGGCGGGGCTCCATGAGGCTGCCATCGAAGTTGGGTACCCAGTCCACCGTGCCCTGGCCCAGTTCGGAAAGCAGCAGATCGGCATACTTCGACAGGCGTGATTCGGTGTAACGCATGGCGGCAAAGGACTTGGGATCATCCGGTGAGCCCCAGTTGCCCTGACCTTCGAGCAGGGGGTAACGGTAGCTGAAGGGCTGTGCCATCAGCACCATGGCCTCATAACAGGCGCTGTCGCCATGAGGGTGGAACTTGCCGAGCACGTCGCCCACGGTACGGGCCGATTTCTTGAACTTGGTCCCGGCCTTGAGACCCAGCTCGCTCATGGCGTAGACGATACGCCGTTGTACCGGCTTGAGGCCGTCGCCGATGAACGGCAGCGCCCGATCCAGAATTACGTACATGGAATAGTCCAGATAGGACTTTTCGGTAAATTCCTTCAGTGGTAACAGTTCGATATTGGTATCAGCAGATGAACTTGCCATAGTGTGTTTCCAGTTGAATTTTCAGTTCGCCGGAGAGATTCGCTGTCCCTGAATACAGGGACGCTCAGACTTCGGCCATGTCACCCTTGTCTTCCAGCCATTTCTTGCGGTCTGCTGCACGCTTCTTGGCCAGCAACATGTCCATCATCTGCTGGGTATCGTCACCGGGCTGCAGGGTCAGTCGGGCCAGTCGGCGGGTATCGGGATCCATGGTGGTCTCGCGCAGTTGCAGGGGGTTCATTTCACCCAGCCCCTTGAAGCGGGTGACGGTGACCTTACCCTTGATTTTCTCGGCAGCAATCCGATCCAGCACGCCCTGACGTTCGGCTTCGTCGGTGGCATAGAACACCTGCTTACCCACATCGATGCGATACAGCGGTGGCATGGCCACATAGATATGGCCATTGTCCACCAGCGCCTTGAAGTGGCGCAGGAACAGGGCGGTGAGCAGGGTGGCAATATGTGCCCCGTCCGAGTCGGCATCGGCAAGGATGATGATCTTGCCATAACGCAAGCTGTCAAACTTGTCCGAACCCGGATCGACACCCAGTGCCACGGAAATGTCGTGGACTTCCTGGGAAGCCAGCACTTCGGCGGAGTCCACTTCCCAAGTGTTGAGGATCTTGCCACGCAGCGGCATGATGGCCTGGAATTCCCGATCCCGGCCCTGCTTGGCCGAGCCCCCGGCCGAATCCCCTTCCACCAGAAACAGTTCGGTTCTTTCCAGATCCTGACTGGCACAGTCGGCCAGCTTGCCCGGCAATGCCGGTCCCTGGGTGACTTTCTTGCGCACCACCTTGCGGCCGGCACGCAGGCGGGTCTGGGCATTGTTGATGGCCAGCTCGGCAATGCGCTCGCCCTGATCGATGTGCTGATTGAGCCACAGGGCAAAGGCATCCTTGACCACGCCGGCAACGAAGGGGGCGGATTCACGGGATGACAGACGTTCCTTGGTCTGACCGGAAAACTGCGGTTCGGACATTTTTACCGAGAGGATGTAACTGACCTTGTCCCAGACATCATCGGGGGTGATCTTGACACCACGGGGCACCAGGTTGCGAAAATCACAGAACTCCCGCACGGCGTCGGTCAGCCCGGTACGCAGGCCATTGACATGGGTGCCACCCTGGGCGGTGGGTATCAGGTTGACGTAACTTTCGCTGACATTGGTGCTGCCATCGGGCACCCAGACCAACGCCCAGTCAACGGCCTCCTCGTTGCCGGACAGGCAGCCGGTGAACACCTCTTCGGGCAGACACTCGGCGCCGTTGAGCTCGTCCAGCAGGTAGGCCTTGAGACCATCTTCATAGAGCCAGACGTCCTTTTCCCCCGTGTTCTCGTCGATGAAGGTGACCTGCAGGCCGGGACACAGCACCGCCTTGGCACGCAGCACATGCTTGAGGCGGGGCACGGAGAATTTTGCAGAATCGAAGAACTTGCCATCGGGCCAGAAGCGGATGGTGGTACCTGTGTTGCGCTTGCCCACGGTGCCCACCACTTCCAGCCCGGAGGTGCGCTCGCCGTTGGCAAACGCCATGTTGTATTCCTTGCCATCGCGCCGGATCCAGATTTCCAGGTGCTTCGACAGGGCATTGACCACCGACACGCCCACGCCGTGCAGACCACCGGAGAACTGGTAATTCTTGTTGGAGAACTTGCCACCCGAATGCAGACGAGTGAGGATGACTTCGACGCCCGGGACCTTTTCTTCCGGATGCAGGTCCACCGGCATGCCGCGGCCATCATCGGCCACCTGGAGGGAACCGTCCTTGAACAGGGTCACTTCGATCTTGCTGGCGTACCCCGCCACCGCCTCGTCGACACTGTTGTCGATGACTTCCTGGGCCAGGTGGTTGGGACGTTCGGTCTGGGTGTACATGCCGGGACGCTTGCGTACCGGCTCGAGCCCGGTAAGGACTTCGATGGAATCGGCGTTATAACTTGAACTCATAAAAACAATTATTCACAGGTTACGGGCAGTAATGGTGGTGCCATTGTACGGGTTTTGCAGCATTTGGCAAAAAGACCCCTGCAACAAAAAAACCCCGGAACACCGGGGTTTTGCCTGTCTCACAAGAATTCAGGATTATACCTTGAAACGGCTTACCAGGGTCTGCAGTTCCTGGGAAAGGTGCGCCAGTTCGGCACTGGCAGTGGCCAGTTGCTGGGTGCCTTCGGAGGTTTCATCGGCCACCTGGCTGATATTGATGATGTTCTGGTTGATTTCATCGGCCACTTCGCCCTGCTGGCGTGCCGCCTCGGCAATCTGGTTGTTCATGGCCGAAATCGCATCCACCGCGCTGGTAATGCTTTCCAGCGCACTGCCGGCCTGGGTGGCCTGCTCGACACTGATCTGAGCCTGGTTACGGCCGGTTTCCATCACCGTCACGGCATCCCGTGAGCCCTTTTGCAGGCGTTCGATCATCTGCTGAATTTCCTCCGTGGAACTCTGGGTCCGGCTGGCCAGGCTGCGCACCTCGTCCGCCACCACGGCGAAGCCTCGACCCTGCTCACCGGCCCGGGCCGCTTCAATGGCCGCATTCAGGGCCAGCAGGTTGGTCTGCTCGGCAATGCCACGAATCACTTCCAGCACCGTGCCGATCTCGTCGCTGTCCTTTTCCAGGCTCTGGATCACATCTGCGGCCTTTTCCACGTCACGGGCCAGCACATCGATGGCCGAGATGGTGTTATTAACCACCTGGCGGCCATTTTGCGCCTGTGCATCGGCCTCGCCCGCCGACTCGGCGGCCGATTCGGCATGCCGCGCCACTTCCTGAACCGTGGCAGTCATTTCGTTCATGGCGGTGGCCACCTGCTCGGTTTCCGCGCGCTGTCGCTGAACGCCACTGCTGGCTTCGTTACTGACCACGGACATCTGTTCCGATGCCGCTGCCAGCTGGCTGGTGGAGTTGGCCACCTGCTTGATGGTGGTCTGGATCTTGTCGACAAACTTGTTGAAGGCCAGGGAAAGCTGGGCAATTTCATCCTTGCCGACCACTTCGAGGCGGCGGGTCAGATCCCCTTCGCCTTCGGCGATGTCCGTCATGGCATCAACCGTGGCCTTGAGCGGCCGGCTGATCAGCATGGTAATCAGCACCGCGCCCCCAACACCCACAATCAGTCCAAGCACTAACAGGGCACCGATAATGCTCGTCGTGGCATCGACCTGGTTCAACAGAGAGTCCGACGCCTGCTCGGCCCCATTCTGTTGATGTTCGATGATCTGATCGATGTTCTGCTTGATATCATGCAGCAGGGGGCCAATTTCGTGGCTGATCAGATAGGCATCGGTGCGCCACTTCTCGCCACTGTGAATGGTGAACATCTTGTCTTGCAGGGAGAAATAGTGATTCATGCCCGACTGAATCGCCTCGATGGCCTCGGCCTGTTCGAAGTTGAGCATGTCTTCCTGACTGGCCAGCTGGGCCACTTTTTCTATGAACCCCAGGCGAAACAACTTGGTATTTTCAATATTGGGCTGCCCCCGGAAAGCCATGAAGGCACGGTTTTCATTGAGAATATTCATCCACAACTGTCGCAAATCGGCGATTTCCAGCAATAATGTCTTTCTTTCTTCGTTGGCATCTTCCTCATCCTCGGCATCGAGCATCTGGGTCAGGTTCTGCTGGATGTTGCTGGCAATCGGTGCCATGTTTTCTACCGAAAAGGCCCGACCCGGCTGATTCTTGTTTATGTCTACCGCCAGTTCGAGCATTCGATCCTTGTAGCCCTTGAACTTTTCGATACCATTGGCAACCTGCTGCACCCGTGCCAGTATTTCTGACTGGTTCTGCACATTAGGCATCTGCGCCAGGCGCACGACAGACTCATCGAGAAACTTCAGATTAGCCAGGTATTCATTCTTGTCGGACTCGGTCTTGCTGAGCAGATAGAAACCCAGGGCCGCGTTGGTGCGGTCCAGGGCATCGGCCACTCCCATCGATGCCAGCAGAGTCGGCTGCACTTCATCGACAATTTTGGTCATGTTTTCCTTGGCGTCAGACAGGCTTTTCAGCGCAGTCAGCGACACCAGCAGCAACAGCAGCACCAGTGTGCCAAAACCCGCCCACAACTTGTGGCTGATTTTAAATTGTGCAAAGAGGGCTAATACTCTCGCCATTTTTCTCACCTTTGAGCAGTTTTTCAGATTCTGTACCCTGTATAAAGCGGCTGACTGGCGCATAACTTCAGGGTTTTATGTGGAAAAACTCATTGAAAACGGAATTGGTTCGCGCATTGTGAGTATTTTTACTACCTTTTGCATAGTCTGGACACAAAAAAGCCACATTACGATTAATGTGGCTTTTGATGGCGTACCCCCCCCGATGTCAGGTTCAGTCGAGCTTGACCCCCAGGCGATGGGCCACTTCTTCATAGGCCTCGACCACGCCGCCAAGTCCCTGACGGAAGCGATCCTTGTCGAGCTTCTCGCGGGTTTCGGCGTCCCAGAGGCGACAGCCATCGGGGGTAAATTCATCACCCAGCACGAGCCCGCCCTGGTAGCGACCGTATTCGAGCTTGTAGTCCACCAGTAACAGCCCCGCATCGGCAAACAGTTTTTTCAGGATATCGTTGACCTTGAAGGTCAGTTCCTTCATCTGGGCGATCTCGTCTTCGGTCGCCCATTTGAAAGAAAGAATGTGATAGTCATTGATCATGGGATCATGCAGTTCGTCGTTCTTCAAAAAGAACTCGAAGGTCGGTGGCTCCAGATCCATGCCTTCTTCCACGCCCAGCCGACGACACAGGCTGCCGGTGCTGATATTGCGAACCACACATTCAATGGGCAGCATGTCGAGTTTCTTTACCAGTGACTCTTCATCGGACAGCAGTTGGATGAAATGGGTCGGCACTCCGGCGGCTTCCAGTTTCTGCATGATGAAGGCATTGAACTTGTTGTTGACCATGCCCTTGCGATCCAGCTGTTCGATTTTTTCTCCGTCGAAAGCCGAAGTGTCATTGCGAAAATGCAGGATCAGCTTGTCAGGATCATCGGTGGTATAAACGGTTTTTGCCTTGCCGGAAAACAGCTCTGCCTGTCGTTTCATTGTCTAAACTCCTGTGCCAACCCAGCGGGGTTGATTCATGTTGTGATGTCAAAAATTCAAATCTGGTACCAGTCGAATCCTGCGGCCTGATCGGCAACCTGGATCCAGTCGGGTTCACAGTCCAGCACGGCCGCCAGGGCCGCTCTGGCATGTTCGGGTGTGTTGTTCTGTTCACTCAGGTGTGCCACCACCAGGGTTTGCAGGCGGGACACGTCCAGTCGGGACAACAGCTCGGCCGCCTGCGCATTGCTCAGATGCCCCAGCCGACTGGCTACCCGTTGCTTCAATGACAAGGGGTAAGGTCCGTTGGACAGCATTTCTGCATCATGGTTGCATTCGAGCAGCAGCGCATCACAGGCCGAGAGTTTTTCCTCGATATGGGCCGTGATAGAGCCGGTATCGGTGAGGATACCCAGGCGCTTGCCCGCATCCTGCTGAAAAACAAACTGGCAGGGTTCCCGGGCGTCATGGGGCACCGGAAAGGAGTGCACGGCAATGTCACCGATTTGCAGTTCCTCGTGCACATCCAGGTAGTGGTGTTCGGGCAGCTTGCCCAGTACCGAACCGCTGGCCGTACCCCGTGAGGTCCATACCGGTATGCCGTAGCGACGCGCCAGGGGACCCACACCACGAACATGATCCCCGTGCTCATGGGTCACCAGAATCGCGCTGATGGCTTCTGGCTCACAGTCCAGTCTTTCCAGCCGGGTCAGCGCCTCGCGCATGGAAAACCCGCAGTCGATGAGAAGGCAGGCCCTGGCGGTCTTGACCAGGGTGGCATTGCCCTTGCTACCACTGCCCAGAGAGGCAAACTGCACGTGTTTGGCCTTAACGCAGCAACTTGAACAGCTGTTCCAGCAGCACCTCGGCATTCTTGCCCCTGGCACGGTTGCCATCCATGTCACGAATGATGATCAGGCTTTCACCGTCACGCTCATTGACCTGGATCTTGAACTGTACGGTCTTGTCCTTGCTCTTGCTGGCGTGGTTCTTGAGGAAATCCTCACTCAGTCTGATGTAGTACAGACCTTCATCCCGGTTCCTGTCTTCAAGTTCGATGCCAAGCCGGTCAATGGCCAGGCCGGTGCGTCGCCAAGTGCGCGGGAAGTTTTCCAGTACCACCAGGGTCTTCTCCCCATCCAGTTCCTCGATCACGGCACGGTCTTCATGTTTTGGCTTGTTCTTGCGCGCCTGCTCGACCTGCTCTTCGTCCATGCCCCGGAAGGCCAGAAAACGCAGCATCATTTCCACTTCGAGCTCAGGATCCGACGGACGCGGCTGCCAGAAAGTATCCACCACGCTGGTCGCATCGTCTTCATTGATGGCCACTTCTTCCCAGCCCTGGTGGGTGATGTACATGCGGGTCTTGTGCGGGTCGTCGGTACGCTCGATCCTCACCCGGTACTTGTCCATGTAACCCGATGATGAAAGCTTGTTGAGCACCTTGATGAACCAGTTGGTGGGCAGATAGACCTCACTTTTTTGCATGCTGGTCTGGAAAATGCCCAGCTTGGGGACCTGTTGCTTGATCTCGAAACCGAGGCTGCGGAAAAAGCCCTGTGCCTCACGCCAGACCTCCTCGGGGCTGGCATCCACTTCCAGCCAGCGAATGTCACCATCCTGTTTCAGCCGCCCGCCCGGGGTATCCGGCAGCAGACCGCGATCCCGCTTGACCCGGGTCGAATCCGCCTGATTCTGTGAATAGGTGGCATCTTCAGTGAAAATGACCGGCACCGAAAGGCTGTCTGACCGTTCTGGACGAGTCAGCTCCGGTGGGACTTCCAGTGGTTTGTCGGTTTTCGTCTTGGTCTTCGACTTGTAATAACCGGTATCTTTTCCCGTCGAGCTGCAGGCCGACACGGAGACAATAAGGGCAATGCCGAGCAATAGAGCGATACGTTTTAGCATCTGGTATGTTCCTTGAAAAATAAAGAGTATCCGCCGTCGCTGGCGGCTAGAGAACACCGGCCTGTTGCATCGCCAGGCGAACAACGGGCTGGTTTTCAGCGGATAATTCTGTCAGCGGTAAACGGATCCCGGAAGAGATCATGCCCATTTCCATCAGCGCCCATTTGACCGGGATAGGGTTGGCTTCGACAAACAGCCTGGTGTGCAGAGGCATCAGCTTCTGGTTGATGGCCTGTGCCGTTTCGGCATCTCCGGCCAGGGCGGCGGCACACATCTGATGCATGTCACCGGGGGCGACATTGGCCGTCACGGAGATGTCCCCACGTGCCCCGGCCAGGATCAGCGCCACGGCGGTGGCATCATCACCACTGTAGACCTCGAAGTCCGGGCCACAGCGCTGCATGATGTCCCGGCCACGGGCAATGTCGCCGGTGGCTTCCTTGATGCCGATGATGTTGGGGATGCCGGCCAGGCGCTCGACGGTCTCGGGCAGCATGTCCACGGCGGTACGCCCTGGGACATTGTAGAGGATCTGCGGAATGTCCACCGCCTCGGCCACGGCACGAAAATGCAGGTACAGGCCCTGCTGGGTGGGCTTGTTGTAATAGGGTGTCACCAGCAGGCAGGCATCGGCACCGACCTGTTTGGCGCAACGGGTCAGCTCGATGGCTTCACGGGTGGAATTGGAGCCGGTGCCGGCAATCACCGGGATGCGGCCTGCCGACATTTTTACCACCTGACCGATCACTTCGCAATGCTCGGTCTCGTCAAGGGTCGCCGATTCACCGGTGGTGCCCATGGCAATAATGGCATCGGTGCCATTTTCGACATGAAACTCCACCAGACGGGCCAGGGCGTCCGTGTCGACGCGACCGTCGGGATGCATCGGCGTCACCAATGCCACCATACTGCCTTGAAACATGCCCTTCTCCGCAAAAAAACGACAATGGTACTTTGACAGCCTCCCCGTGACAAGAATTCCAGGGCAAGATCATGCTGTCTGATATACGGATTCTTGGCCGGTGCAAGTGATTGATATTCAATGTCTGCCGCAGGGACGCGGCAGCCAAGCCGACAGGGATGTCTTCACGGCGTCTGAATATCAATCACTTACACCGGGCGCAAAGTGAGCATGCGTTGCCCTGACAAGAATTCCCGCCCGATTGAGTCTGTCCCGATTCTCCGGCCCTGCACGCCGGTCAATGCACCATGAGAACAAGTCAAGCCATTGATTACAATCAGAAATATTCAACCTCGATTTGCGCTCTCAGCCCCCTCAAAGCCTTGCGGGGCTTCAATATCCTGTTTAGGGGGCCATAAAATTATCCAGGTCTACAATCGGGTCAATTGGGAGTATCGTCTGGGCTGAAGATTTTTCCCCTTATCGGCATACACATTCGAGGTCACCATGGTCGCCAATACACCCAAGGGAGTGCGGGAAATCCGTATCAACCCCATTGTTCCCACCGAATCTGTCCTGATCGCCACCGCCCGTAACATGCGCCCGCAGAAAAGCGAAGATCCCGCGCCACGTGATACCCGAGCCCACGTGGACACCTGCCCCTTCTGCCGCGGCAATGAAGACAAGACCCCACCGGAAATCACCCGCATCAATGACGACAGTGGGGACTGGCAGGCCCGCATCGTCGAGAACCTGTTCCCGGTACTTGGGGAAGACAGCAACCAGATGGGGCTGAGCTTTGGCCTGCAGCAGGCCATGGATGGCTATGGCCGTCACGAGGTGATCATCGATCACCCCCAGCATGGCATCGCCATCCACGAAATGTCCGTCGAACATCTCGACCGGCTGTTTACCCTGTTCCAGACCCGCATCGGCCAGCTCTACGAGTCGGACAGCCGACTCAAGTACGTGCTGCTGTTCAAGAACTTCGGTCCTGCCGCCGGTGCCAGCATGGCCCACACCCACAGTCAGATCATCGCCCTGCCGGTGGTGCCGCAGAACCTGCAGGACGAGGTGCGCAACAGCCGCGAGTTCTACGACAAGCACCACCACTGCATCTTCTGCACCCTCATCGACGAAGCCCTGACGTTTGAAACCACCATCTACGATCGGGAATCCGGCGAGGTGGTGCGCAAGATCGACGTCGGCCAATACGTGGTGGAACGGGGCGAGCGCTTTATCGCCATCAAGCCCTTTGCCAGCCGTTATGAATGGGAAATCCACATCCTGCCCTTGCAGCACAACAGCAATTTCCAGACCGCCAGCACCGAGGATCTGGCCGACTTCGCCCGAGTCCTCAAGCGCACCATGAGTCGGCTCGATGCGGTCATCGGCGGTGCCCAGTACAACTTCTTCCTTCACTCCCAGCCCCATGGCCCCGGCTACGACGACTGTGAGGCCAGCTATCACTGGCATCTGGAGATCTGTCCCCGCACAAGCATTCCCAGTGGTTTCGAGCTGGGCTCGGGACTGTTCGTCAATACCATCAGCCCGGAACTGGCCGCCGAGCAGTTACGTGCGGTGCAACTGGATACGGAGTAACCCTGCTGCGAACAAGGTGAAGGGGGTACCGTTGCAGGCGGGCCGGCAGCGGTACACAATTCAGCATGTGTCCCACAGCGCCATGGTTTACACTATCTGAAAGTCGCTGATAAAACTGCAGGAGTGATGAATGACTGTCGAAGTCAACAAGAAAGTACCCGATTTCAGCTTGCCCGCCACCGGAGACAAGGAGATTGGCCTTGCCGATCTGAAGGGCAAGAACGTGG
Source organism: Gammaproteobacteria bacterium (assembly GCA_024275915.1). Lineage (GTDB taxonomy): Bacteria > Pseudomonadota > Gammaproteobacteria > UBA6429 > Thiohalophilaceae > JAJRYG01. The sequence continues at coordinate 90,519 of JAJRYG010000010.1, read as the reverse complement.
TGCTGTATTTTTATCCCAAGGACAGCACCCCGGGCTGTACCCGGGAGGGCCTGGACTTCCAGGCCAATCTGGCAAGATTCAAGCGCCAGAACACGGTGGTGCTCGGCGTCTCGCGGGACAGCCTCAACGCCCATGAAAATTTCCGCAGCAAACAGGGCTTCACGTTCGACCTGCTGTCGGACAAGGCCGAAACCCTGTGCCAGCTGTTCGATGTCATCAAGATGAAGAACATGTACGGCAAGCAGGTACGCGGCATCGAACGCAGCACCTTCCTCATCGACGCCAACGGCAAACTGCGCCAGGAATGGCGCAAGGTCAAGGTTGATGGTCATGCAGACGAAGTCCTGACCGCGGTAAAAGCCCTCAATAAAGAAAACCGGAAATAAGCAAAACCATGGCAGAGCGACTGTTTGTTCTCGATTCCAATGTATTGATGCACGACCCCGCCAGCCTGTTCCGCTTTCAGGAACATGATCTCTACATCCCCATGATGGTGCTCGAAGAGCTGGATCGAAACAAGAAGGGCAACAGCGAAGTGGCCCGCAACGCCCGCCAGGCCAGCCGCTTCATGGACGAACTGATGAGCGAGGCCAGCCACGAAGACATCGAGCGGGGCCTGCTGCTGAACCGTAAACTGCACACCGTGAGCAATGGCGATCCGATCAATGAAAAACTTAGTGGTCGGCTGTTCTTTCAGACCCGCGCCTATCCCGATACCCTGCCCAACTACCTGCCGGGAAACCTGCCCGACAACAACATCCTCGGTACCGCCCTGGCCATGCAACAAAAGGATGACGGCAGGCGCATCACCCTGGTGACCAAGGACATCAACCTGCGCATCAAGGCCGCCGTGGTGGGTCTGCATGCCGAGGACTATCACAACGACAAGGTACTGGAAGATGCCGACCTGCTCTACCGCGGCTGCGCCGAAATTAGCAATGACTTCTGGGAAACCCATGCCAAGGACATGGACTCCTGGCTCGAAGAAGGCCGTACCTTCTACAGCATCACCGGGCCAGACGTAAAGAACTGGTACCCGGGTGAATTCATCTACAGCAAGGATGCCGGCTTCGAAGCCATTGTCCGCCAGGTGGAAGACGAAAAAGCCACCATCGAAACGGTACGTGATTACGCCAACCCCAAAAATGCCATCTGGGGCATCAAGGCCCGCAACCGCGAGCAGAACTTTGCCCTCAATCTGTTGATGGATCCCGACATCGACTTCGTCACCCTGCTGGGCATGGCCGGAACCGGCAAGACCCTGCTGACCCTGGCCGCCGGCCTGCAACAAACAGTAGAAGAAAACCGTTATGCCGAAATCATCATGACCCGCGTGACCATTCCGGTAGGAGAAGATATCGGCTACCTGCCCGGTACCGAGGAAGAAAAGATGACCCCCTGGATGGGTGCCCTGATGGACAACCTCGAAGTCCTGACCAAGACCGAGGAAGGCGGTGGCGGTGACTGGGCCCGGGCCGCCACCAACGACATACTCAGCAACCGCATCAAGATCCGCTCGGTCAACTTCATGCGCGGCCGCACCTTCCTCAATCGCTTCATCATCATCGATGAAGCCCAGAATCTGACTTCCAAGCAGCTCAAGACCCTCATCACCCGCGCCGGTCCCGGCACCAAGGTGGTCTGCCTGGGCAACATCGCCCAGATTGACACTCCCTACCTCACCGAAACCACCTCGGGGCTCACCTATGTTGTCGACCGCTTCAAGAACTGGATCCACAGCGGCCACATCACCCTGGTGCGTGGCGAACGCTCCCGCCTGGCCGACTACTCCTCGGAAATCCTCTAAATCTCTGTTCCATATACCCGCTCGGACAATGCAAAGCGCCTTGTCACCCGTCCCTTGCCTCAGATGCCTTGCACAAGTCGCCTACTGCAGCATGAAGGTTTCGTACTCCAGCCGTTCCAGCCGGTAGGACAGGATCCATAGACCGGTAAGACTGGTGATGACCACCGCAACAGCAAAACCAAAGCCATAGAACTCCGGACCAAGGACGAAACTGAACAGAGTGAAGACCACATTGGTCAGGGCAAACAGCCCGCACAACCCCATTGCCACTTTCAGCAGATCCAGATAGAACAGCACATTGAGAATCGCCAGCAACAACACCTGTACCCCCACGGCGGTGATATCGATGTTGAACAGATGAATATACAGCGGTGAAATGCCCAAGGTGGAAAGAATCGTCGGCCCAAGCAGATAGAGAATCACCACGGTCAGACCCTGTACCTTGAAGATTTCATAGATTCCCTGGCGCACGGCGATCACCATCCGTACCTTGAGCAACTGGATATGCTGCAAGGTATCCCCTTCCCTGACGGCATTATAAAACTGGTCATAACTTTCCGCGAAGTCGGTCTCGATACGCACCAGAAACACCGCCATGCCGGGAATGATCGACAGGTAGGCAAGAAAAATCGGAATATCATAAATTGGCGAGGCCCGCAGTGGACCAATGACCACTTCCGAGGTGACCGGATTCAGCCAGAACAGAATCTTGTCTGCCCAGATGCCGGCGTTGTACAACAGGCCAGTGGCCGCAAGGCTGAGGTAAACGTTTCTGCGTCGAAGAAAGTCATAGGCAACAAACTGCCGGCCCGGATAATCCTGGATCACCAGCGCCAGCAACAGGAACAGCAACACCACCTGGCCGGCAAAAAAACCACCCAGCAGACCCTCCAGACCATAGGGCCGCAGCAGCATCGCCAGCAATACCGTCATGGCATAACCCACCGCAAACACATACATGACCCGCTTGTAGGCCTTCATGCCGGACACGAACACCACGATGATCCAGACATTGCTCAGGGTGACGAAACTGGCCAGCATGAGAAGTTCATACATCAGCGATTCGGAAAAGAACAGCAGTAGCAACAGGCTGCCCACCACACCGCTGACAATGGTCGTTACCGTCAGCGCCCCCATCAAATTGGGCAAAATGATGTCATCCTTGTCCTCGAACAGGCGGTCGGCAATGAAGCGGGTAAACAGCAGTTGCAATAAGCCGGTAATGATCAGCGACGAGGCCATGAGATAGGTAACGGATACCAGGAACTGGATGACCAGGGTTTCCGGTGTAACGATGCCGATACTGAACACCCCCACCAGCATGACCCCGAGGATGGACAGGATCCACGGCCCCGAGCTGATGATGCCGGCATAACCATAAGCCTGGATCAGACCGCTGTAACTGTCATGCCGCAACAGCTTGCGAAGTTCGAAGCCGATACCAGCCATCTCAGTGCTCCTGCCCAGCCGGCAGGTTCAGGGCCTGTGTATAGATTTTTCTGTAGCGGGCAAACATGTCGCGTTGCTGGTAGTATTTCTCCACCCGCTTGATGCCCGCGGCCTGGGCGGCATGCCAGGCGTCCTCGTCACTCAACAGTTTTATGGCCGCCTGTGCCGTCTGCTCCGGATCGGCAATGGGAACCACGGCACCCGATACGCCCAGGGCCCTATCCTCCTCATTGCTGCCTTCGATCAGTTCCCGGCATGATCCCACATCGGTGGCCAGAGCTGGCACACCTGCCGCATAGCCTTCCAGAATCACCAGTGGCAGGGCTTCACTGATGGATGTCAGTACCAGCAGACCGAGTTGGGGAAGGATGTCATCGACCTTCTGAAAACCGAGAAACCTGACGTTATCTTCCAGCCCCAGGCTTTTGACCAGATCACGGCACTCGCGCACATAGTCGGGATCTTCATCTTCCGGCCCGACGATCCAGCCTTCGGCCTCGGGAATGCTGGCACAAACCCCGCGCATGGCACGAATAAAGGTCTTGATGTCCTTGATGGGAACCACCCTCCCGATCAGGCCCAACACCGGCTTGAAACCCGGTTTACGCTTTTCCCGCACCGCCGCATAACGCTCGATATTGATGCCATTGGGAATGCTGGAGGTGCGTTCTGCCGGTGCCCCATCGGCAATCTGCCGTTGCCGGTTACCTTCATACAGGGCAATGATGGTATCGGATGCATCATAGATGACCCGCCCGATACCTTCAAAAAAACGAATCCACAGACGCCGCATGTAACTGACATCCTCATCCAGATTACCACTGAAGGTTTCATGGACATCTTCGATCCAGTCGGCCTGGGCCAGATCGATCTTGCGTTCCTTGGTATAGATGCCATGTTCGGAAAGAATGAAGGGCAGCCCCCGCTTGTGCTTGAGCAGGACACCGAGAAAACCTGCATAGCCGGTTGAAATGGAATGCAGGACTTTTACCTTTGGCATGGTATTACTGATCTGCGCCAGGGTAAACAGCGGTGAATGCATGGTGCGCACAGTCCAGAAATAATCCACGAAGGAAGGATCGGTACAGAAGTGTTCATAGGAATAACTGATCTGTTCCCAGGCTTCCTCGCTGTAGAGAAAATCATTGTGGCTCAGACCTTTCTTGCCCAGTGTACTGATGACGTTCTTCAATGCCTCGGCTGGTAGCTGCTCGCCACTCTTGCGCAGGGCATTGTGCATGATCAGGTTGTCGGCAAAGACCTTCCTGTCTCCCGGTCGGGGTTGAACCCGGCCCTTTTGCCAGGAATCCATCAGGTAGTGGCGCTCCAGATGTACCACGTTGTCCGGCAGCAAGTATTTTTCCTGGTCATAATTGTCACGGCTGCCCCCCATGAAAATCAGTGAAAAGGTCAGTTCGGGAAAACCCAGGATAATCTGATTGACCCAGCTGGATACACCACCACTGACATATGGGTAGGTGCCTTCCAGGAGCAGACCGATATCGGCCTGCTTGCGGCTATTGATGACCGAGGACCATTTTCTCATGACCAGTATTTCACCACCTGATCGAGATGTGCCAGGTTGCGGGCAGACGGACTGAGCTCTGACAACTGTGCCCGGACACTGACAAAGTCACCACGAATGAAGGCCACTTCAGCCTGGTATGGCAAAACGGCATCCTTGTTCATGCCCAGCTCTCTGGTTCGAGCAAAAGCGGCGTCTGCCTGCTCATATTGAGCCAGCCTGAGCAGCACCTTGCCCAGTTGCAACAGGTTGGAGGCATTGCTGGCATCGATGGTCAGTGCCGCATCGAGATTTTCCCTTGCCTGCAGGAGGGTGTACTTCAGTACCTCCCCCTGAGCCAGTTCCAGATAGCCCAGTTCCCAGAACAGATTGGCCAGCCGGCTGTGCAGATTGGCCTTTTCGATGGCAATCGCACTGGCAAGTTTCCTGCGAGTTCTTTCAATCTGCTGGTTAATGGTTTTTTCCTTTGCATCCACCATGGAATAGGCCAGCAGGCGAACATCATCGACCGGATCCTTGAGCGCAACCCGCAGCACCTGAATGGCATCATAATCATTCAGTTGACGGGTCGCCATGACGGCACGCAAGCGCTTTTCTGGGCTGGGGGCGTTGCGCAAGACACTCACCAGGCCAGCCTGGCCATAACGGGGCTGCTCGGTCACTTGCAACGGCCGATAGGGCAACTCGGGGATAGCAATCCGTTGAATGTTTTCAATCTTTTCCTCCTGCTCATGGCCGATCCCCCAGAGGATGGCGGCAAACAGCCCGAGCAGGCCCAGAAAAGGAATGAAAAAACCAAGACTGAACAGGGTCAACCGGGTAGACGCCTTTTGCTGCCGGTACTTGTCGGGGAAAAAATGCATCAACAGGCGGACAGCAAGATAGACAGCCACGGCATGCAGGGCAGAAAAAACCAGCAGCTGACTCGTTGTCGGCCAGTTGCTGGACAAGACCAGCCAGCTGGCAAGTTCAAGGAGAAGGATCAGCAGAAGCGCCAATTTCGTCATGCCCTATACCTGAAATGTCTGCATAAAAATCATAGATTGTTTCGATTTTGTCGTTTTTCCTTAATTGTCTGGCCGTCATGACGATACCCAGTTTTTCCAGACTCTCACCAATATTGTGTCTGACAATATTATTGATACGGTTCTGGTAGGCATCAAATTCACTCATGTTGGTCAAGGGCAGGAGCATGAACATGGCACCGGCCCTGTCTTCGCCTGGCGGAAAAACCCGCGCCCGATCCAGGCCACGCAGGTTCGACATAATCATCTGCTGTACTTCACTGCTGATTTCCTTGCCCGGCGGGAATATGATGGTCAGGACAATATTGGCCAGCTGATAATGACGGGTGTTATAAATTGCACGCTCGACTTCACGCTTAAAGGCAATGCCATGGGCATCTTTTTCACCACCACTGCGCTGGCCCGAATGAATGATGTCGCCAAGATAACCTCCCATTACCGCCATCAACATGAGGTTTTCTTCCTGCAGGGCCATGAACGGCATGTCATGCACGGTGATGATGTTCCAGACGACCCCGGTTACGTCGACAATTGGAATCGTTGCCAGTAGCCGGTGTGCTGAAGTACTGGTCGAACTGCCACGAACACTGTACAACACGCCCTCGGAAACCGTATTCCTGATCATCGGATCAAAAATGTCAACGGCAGACTCCTTGCCGATACGGGCTACCGCAGGAATCACAAGCCGGTCTTTTTTTACTTCATACAGTGCGGCAACACGCAGCTGGCAAAAACTGGCATACAGGCCCAGTACACGGCTGGCCACCGATTCCAGCCCAACCATTTTTCCGTCACTGTCGAGCATCTCCTTGCGCAGGGTCAACAGGGCTTCACGCAGGCTGACATTACTGGCCGCCAGTCGCTGCTCCAACCGATCGTGTGAAACCTTCAGCAGGTGATAGTTATGGGTAAATTCATCCAGGCGCATGCGCTGATAATCCGTCACTGCCCGCTGCTGCTCCAGCTTGCGGCCCCACATGTCGGAAAATTCACCAACGAACATGCTGATGATAAGAATACCAAGACTGTATTCTGCCGGAAAACGTTGCATTTCCAACATGCCCAGACGCCAGACAATGGCAATACCCAGGATCAGGCTCATGGCACTGATAAAGCCGTGAAAGAAACCATAACGCACGGCGGGTAACAGGGGGGCAAGTACCAGCCAGGGAAAATCGGCCTGAAGGAAAAAGGGATCCTGCGGGTTCAACCACAGACCGACAAGCGGAATCAGCGCGGTGATGAAAAGCGTCTCGAACCAGGCAATATTCTTTGTGGTGTTTACATGAACATGAATGTTCCGGTTGCTTATCTCAGGCATGATAGGTTATTTGATATCGATGCCATCGAGTAACTTGTTGACCAGACTGATGGCTACGCCACTGACACTGTCGTACCCCCAGCCGGTTTTGGCCCCGGATGCCGACCAGATGACCTTGCCACTATTCATGTCGATGATACGCAGGGAGAGACCCACTGCAGGCTCACCATCCAGGCCACTCTTGTAACCCCATTCTTCGATGCTGCCGGTAATTGCGTAATCAAAATCCTGTGTTTTTGCCCACTGCAGCGCCCTGCTGTAACGGCTTCTGTCATCCAGCATCAACAAGGCCTGCTCTGCCGACTGGCGGGGATAATAGGCCAGGGAGCCAATGCCTTTTGAATAAAGAAAGGTTTCGATAACCGACTCGATACGCTCACCGGCCTGGGGCACTTCTGCAAGATTGACCACGGGCAACAGTACCCAGCGGGCCTGTTTGCTGACGACCTGATCCTGCTGGATATGCTTGATACTGCAACCGGTAGAAAAAGCGGTCAACAGAACCAGACCAAGGACGCATGAGCTGTATTTCATTGCCGTCATGATTTTATTGTTGATGTTATCCAGTACGCTGTTCATATTGATATTTATGGTAACTTAACCTGATTATAGAAAGACTATGCTCTAACGTCCAAGAAAGTAATGATAACCCAGCCGCAGACCAAAATCCCGATCTGGTCGCAACGGGCTGGTTGCCCGACTGTAATAGGCAAGAAAACTCAGTTCGTCACTGCCAAACAGGCGTATCCCCAGCCCGGCCTCAAGTCGCCCCGAAGGCTGGTTGTTGGCCAGATCTGAACCAAACCAGCCACTGAGCATATAGCGAGGACTGGCCACATTGGGATAACCCCGTTTTGGATTGCCACGATTGAGACTGATACCCAGCCCCAGCAAGGCCACTTTTGCCGGTACCAGATCAGCAACGCGGCTGCCTGTTGGCATTCTTGCTGCTATATCGGCGGGCAGTACGGACTCCAGAGCATTATTTTCAAAATTTCCCTGAACACTGAGCGCCCACGAATTTCGGCCTGTTGCCAGCCGATGACCCAGTTCAAAATCCAGTTGTGGACCGCGCCCCAAACTCTGTCCTTGGCGGCTCTGGTATTCATTGTACTGAAGATTCAGATTAAGGTATTCCCGGCTGCCGATGCTGGCATTCAGCTTCAGACTCACATCATCGAGCACACCGGCCAGCCGAAACGGGGCACTGACTTCATCCACGGCATTGAGATCCAGCATCAGTCTCAATGACAGGTTCTGACTGAACAGATATTGCCAACTGGCGCCAGCCTGGCTGAGATTCCCGTCAGCACGATTATTGTTGCCCACATAACCGGAAAAGCGGTTGCGCTTGCCGAACCAGCCTCCGTCAAGCCTGTACTCAGCCTCATCAGCAATACCGCTTAGGTCATAAGTGGAGGTACCTGAAAGCTGATATTGCCGTCCACGAACCGCAACGAACCACGACTGTCGGCCATGGCGGTAATGGGCATCACGGGATCGAACCAGCAGATCACTGATTTCATGCATATCGAAATCCAGCCCCCAGTCACTGTAACCACCCTGCAGCAGATCCACCGCCTGCTGTCTGAGTACGCTGGCATCAGCCTTGTTCCTATAGGCTGCCGAGTTATTTTCCAGAGCGAGCTGCAAGGCCTGTTGCCCCTTCCCTGTTTGGCGCAGGGCGACAACCTGTGTGGTTATCGGCAAATTGTCATATTTCATCAGCAGTCGCTGGATTTTTTGCAAGTCATTGTCTGCCAGGGCGAGCGTGATCTGCTGCCAGCCTGTTGTCTGCATGCGCTGCACATGCTGCCTCATCAACCAGTAACGGGCAGGCGCATAGGCTTCGCGGGAAAGAAACCAGGCAATGACGAATTCACTGGCCAGCTTGTCACGGTTTTCGATGGCTGTCTTCTGCAACCAGCGCACCCAGGGCTGGGCCGCCACATTGCCCTTGAGGTCACGGGCAAGGCTAGTATAGCGCAACAGCATGCCACTGGCCTTTTTGTCCTTGTTCAATGCCTGCAATGCCTTTGGCCGCAGGTATTGAAGAACATAAAGACGTACACGATAGGCCGAGTTCCTCCAGCCTGCCTGATCGAGAGCATCGGCATAGTCAAGCAGCCAGAGATAATCATCAGGACTGATTCTGGCCTTGCGCGCATACCAGTAAAGGGATTCACGGTAATGGCCGATGGTTTTCAGGGCGATGGCATAGGGCGACCAGAGCAGGGGTTCATCATCGATATCCTTTTGCCATAACCGAATATATTTCGCCAGTTTTTTTTTATTACCGGTTGCCAGCAATGCCCACAACAAACCGGAGCGAACCTCCGCGGATGCCGGATTGAGTCGCAGTGCGTTCTCAAGATCAGCCACAACGGCCTTGTGTCTGTTCTCATGGCTATGCCACTGGGCAAGGAACAGCCAGTAGGCCTCGTACTGTTGCAGGCGGACATTACCTTCTGTATGTGCCAGTATTTTTCCAAGCAATCCATTTCGCTGGTTCTGTGATGCCATGGACATGGCATATAACAGGATTTGATCCCGGTTTTCTTCTGGCAGTTGCTCGACAACACGGATCGCGACATCATCCTGCTGATCCAGAACTGCAAGGGCGATCAGTCGTTTTGCTGCAAGGGAACTTGACCTGTCACGCGCCCACAAGGCCTGATAGGCCCTGAATGCCAGCTCGTCATCCATTTCCCGCCAGCCCAGTTCACCAGCCAGGGCCAGATGGTACTCATTTTCAACGTCATCAAAATCATCGACACGCTTCAGTTCCGCATAGGCACGATCTGGCTCATAGAGCCGCCAGTGGAGTTCTACCTGGCTGAGGATGGAATCAGGACGTTCTCCAAACTGCTGCTCGATGCTTTTCCAGCTTTGAATTTCATCCCGGTAATGGCCCATGTCCTGTTGCAGCAGGGTCAGGCGATGCCAGGCAAGCCGATCCTCAGGATGGCTCTTGAGATATTCAGTCAGTTTTTTTTCTGCCTGCTCAGGCTCACCTCTGTGCACCCAGGCCCATACCAGCATTTCCCATTCATCCTTGCTCAGCGGTCTTTTTTGTGCCAGCAAGGACAGGGCATGGATGATACCGGCATCATCACGATTGATTTTTGCAAGACGCAGCAATTGCTGGTCATGTTCCGTACTGGCATCGTGATCGGCCAGCCACTGCCATTGCTGCTGGGCCAGCTGTGGCTGACCTGCCCATTCGGCAATCAGGGCAAGTTTTTTCCGGCTTACCCGGTTACCGGGGGACTTCGCCACGACCTGCCGAGCATAGTGCAGGGCCAGCTGCAGGTCACCTTTTTGCAGTTCTATATCACGTTGCCGTACCAGGGTATCGAGATCATCGGGAACCAGACCAACCAGCAACAGATTCCAGTTGCCGGCTTTTTGCAGATCCCCCTGCAGGCGAGCAATACTGATGCCAATTTTGAGAAAAGCGGTGTTTTCGGGATAGCGCTTGAGAACCTGATCGAGATAGCCCAGCAGCTTGCCATACTCGGAAGCAGCGAGCAGGGCATCGATACCTTTGCTGGCATATTCCTGTCGTTCACGATCGGTTTTTGCTCTGTCATAGGCTTTGAAATAATATTCTCCCGCCCGCCCCGGCTGACCACTGGCAAGCATCCACTTTGCGGCCAGTACCCAGTATTCCATTGCCCTGCTTTTTTCCTGCCAGGCCAGCTCGCGAAAGATTTTTGCCGCAATGTCCGGGCGGTTGTAGCGTAACATCAGGCTGGCCAGTTTCTTTTGTGATGCAACATCAAGCTCCAGAGGCAACAGATGATTTATCCAGATTGAAAGTTCCTTTTTCAGTTCTTGACGACGTTTGCTGTTTTTCGGCAAAGCCGCCAGTTGCTGGATTGCCAAGTCGATTCTGAGCAACAGCAACTCGGCTGAGTCCTGATTGCCCGACGTAAAAATACCGTGCAATACATCACTGGCCTCTTGCCACTTGCCAATACTCAGCAACTGACGTGCAAGGGTAATTTTCAGCTCCGTATTTCCGGCATCGGATCGTACCAGAGCACGCAAATAGGCTATCGAAAGGGCATCGGGATGCTCCAGATGACGACTGCCAAGGAAACTGACACGCTGGGGGAACAATAGAATCAGAATAAAAACAATTGCCACGACCATGACGACCAGGGCAACCGGGCTGACCAAACGTTGTCCACTTCTGGCAGCCACGACGTCATCCGACCTCAACTAGCAGAAAACCCGTGCAACCCGGGGCATGCCCCAGACAAATGGGGCTAACTGCAGGAAAAGCGGACATTACCACTGTCTCCGGAGCTGAACCAATAATGCCATTCATTGCCTTTTTTGTACTTTCTGACTATTTTCCTTGAAGATGAAAGCTGACAGTTCGTGTAGCCAGAATAAAAAACCACTTGCAACGGGACTTCAGCGTGCATGCGAAAATCAATATTTCCGCCCTCCGACTGCCAATGGATGATTCTTCCATTGGCACGCAGTAGATAAGGCGCCCTGGCTGCCGTTTTTTGAAAATACAAACGGACTTTGTTGTCGCCATTTAGATGAATGTAATCACCGTCATGCAGTCTGCGAACTCCGGCAACACCGCTGGAACGGGAAAAATCGGGGCTGGCATGTCCGGTTTTCCAGCGTAGGGTGCGCAGCTGCTCCCCTCCCTGGTAGAGCAAACCGTTATCAGGCAAACGGGCAACGCCCATTTGCCGCCAGGCCATGACGCGGGAGATATAATCGGAAACATAAAGTGGGAAAGTCTCCTGTTTTTCTGCCCACTGATAAATCTGCTCCAGCGCCTTGAGTGCAGCCGGTTTGCTGCCAGAATAGAAGTGATAGTAGATACCAATGGGTTTCAGCCGTCGGGGCTTATCTGTGAGTCTGAATGTTTCGATAACCCGTCGAAAGCCATAATATGGGCCCTGCCAGTTATTGGTATAGATGTTTTCATTCATGACAGGAGCATATATCTGAAGCCAAGTTCCCACTGTCCTTGTCGAGGGTGAGACGAATGACAAAAATGGCTTGAGGTCATTGATTTGTGTCTCACCACCATTCATTGCAACCAGGCCATTCTCTTCTACAAGTTGCAGGGCTTTTTCTCCGGGGAATGCATCTCCGGTCCAGAGGAAAACGCCTGCTTTCTTGTTGGCTGGAGCCAGGCGGGTATTGATATAATCAATTGAACCCTGGATTTCCCTGCGCAGGTCAAATCGATAATCCTGAATTGGCAGGGTATAGCCCTGTTTGCTGCTTGCACCTTCTTTCAACAGCATCCAGACGAACGGATGACTGTAACTGTGACTGGCCAGCTCCACATTGGGTAATGAAAATATCTTTCGTGCAATGGCTTCAAGTTCCGGGCTTGCTTCCGGGTACAAACCAGCCGGACCTATCTCGCCTTCGACAATGGATACAGTATGGGGATAACGGTATTTCTTCAGGATCTTTTCATAGATGACTTCTGCCGCATAGGGGTTACCCGGCATTTCTGCCCGATTCAAAAAACCATCACCATCGATGTGATTGAGCCACAAGCGGCTGCCATTCTCGGTTGTCATGTCAGGCATGGGAATATCGGCAAGCTGCAAGGCCTGTTGCAAAAACAAGAACGGGTTGATGACCCAGCGTGCGGTTTCATCGAAACTTATCTCAACGTCCCAGGGTCTAAGAGCCATACCGCCCCAGTCACCACTCACGACGACAGGGTATTGATGATCGTCACTGTCCTGAACATACATGTGCACCAGGGATTTACTGTTTTTCACGAGACGAAAATATTCCAGGCCATGTCGAGGTATCCTTGGCCTGATTTCGAAACCCATCATCGCCTTGTCACCACCAATACTCAGAGGAGACCGGGGTACAGCTGCTCGTTCAAGACCAAACAGCTGAAGCAGCATATCCTCGTTTTGCAATCCGGAATTACCGAACATAACGATCTTCCCCCCCGCATGAATCAAGCGCTGCAGCCATTTTCCATAGCCTTTGACTTTTGTCTTGCCTGCAAACCAGGTCACCACTCCAGCATAACGATCCGCCAGCTGGCTCTGTGGTAATCCCTCCTGGATGTCGTGCATCACCGGAACGTAGCCCAAGTATTCCAGAGGTAGTTCGGCATAGAAATGCAGGTTGGAAAAATGATATTGCCCTTGGGGTTCCAGCTTGCTGTCATACAACATCAGTACGCGGCGGGGTATCGGGGTGATACTGCCACTGCCAATATAGTCCAGCTGCGGGGTACTCACCCAGGGGATGAATCCCTGTTCCAGCACTTGCCGGGCGATCTTCCGTGCTTTTTGTTTCTCTTCCGGGGGCAGGTAATCAATGACGATGACCTCGAGCCCCAGTTGCCGAACCCGGGCCAGCTGCGGGCGCAGCCATTGCCGATCTTTTTCAGACACCTCCCGGTATTTTTTGTTTTTTTGATCCCAGCCGGCGTAGAGCGATTCCACCGCCAGGGCATCGACCTTGTCGGCAACCTTGTCGACAAACTCAAAACCGCGATTGAGGATCAGTTTTGCTTGCGGGTATTTTTGCTTGATCTTCTCGATGATGCCAATCAGTGCCGCCTGCTGGGCTGGCCAGTCCTTTTCATCATGGCTCACCTGGTAACTGTCCAGGGTATCGAGAAAAAAGCCTCGGTATCCCTGTTCCCAGAGCATGGGGATGCGTTGTTCGAGCAGGTATTTCTGCCAATCGGGGTGGGTCACGTCGACGATGTCACTGTTCCAGCCCCGGTTCTCGCCACTGAACATCTTCCTGTCCAGCTGTTGGTGGCTGTCCCGAAATCGCTCTGCTTCCCCCAGACTCACATAGGCAAAAAGCTCGGTACCAAAGCGGCGCAAGGCCTTTTGCTGTGGGGGGGTGACATGATCACTTTCCAGTACCACCCAGTCGTACTGGGCGAGAATGTCGGTGGGCGGCGAATCGGCATAATAAAACGCCACGGAAGGACTCGCGCCCACAACGGCAGGCAGCCACCACAACATGAGCCAGGCCAGGAGAAAGAAACGTATTTTTGACGGAGTTCTGATGCGCAAGTGCTTCACCGGCGATTTATGGAGGTGAATAAGCCTATGACCATAAAATAATAAAGGCACAGTAAATTACACCAGTATTAAAGATAAGAAAAAATCATTACCATTGCAATGATTTAGGCAAAATATCTCGAATTAAGATTAACTTTAAGCTGTAAATATGTGAATAACTGTATGAAACAGCGGCAAGCTGGCGCCGATCTTTACAGAAAACAGGAAATAAACCGACTTTTCAACACCTTGAGACAGGTGGGTGAAGGTGCGTGGCTTAGTCTTTTGCGCTGTCCAGGCTTTTTTCTTCGGCACACAGCTTGTCGTAATGCTTGCGGAAAATGATTTCGAGCTCATCGATGACCTCACTGGCGTCCTGGCCATGCAGCATGTGCCGGGTCATCAGACCCGAGGTTTCGTGCAGCAGGTTATCCTTGTTGAGCATGGGGTAGTTGGCCGACAGCCGTTTGATGGCCCCGATGACGGTTTCATTGTCCGGTCGCGGGAGATCCAGCGGCTGTTGGGGGACTGCGGCCTGTTGGGGTTGCCGACCCAGCAGGAACTCGGCATACAACTTGAGGTTTTCCCGCGATTCCGGGGTCAACTGGCGAAACAGGTTCAGCAGACTTTTCTCATGCTTGTTCAAATCAGATCGTCCTGATGAGACTTGCAGTACTGACGGGCAAAATTGAGCAACTCTTCCATCGCCCGGACACGGAATTTCTGTTTCTGGTGGACAAAGGAAAAGGGCCGATCGATGGGCTCTTCGAGTTGCACGGACACCAGGGTGCCCAGTTTGAGTTCTTTCTGAATCGTCGCACTGGACAGGATCGAGACTCCCATGCCGGCTTCTACTGCCCCCTTGATGGATTCCAGGCTGCCCAGTTCCATGGCGATATGCAGATCACTGGTGGAACCACCGGCGTGGATCAGACTGTCGATCATCACCTCACGGGTTCCGGAACCCTCTTCACGGCAGATGAAGGGAAATTAGGCAATCCGGGAAATGGGGACGCTCTCTTCCCGGGCCAGTGCATGACCGGGGGGAACAATCAGCACCAGATGGTCGATTCGGCATTGCTCCACTACCAGGTTCTTGTTGTTGACCGGGGCTTCGACCACACCCAGATCGATAACATTGTTCTCCACCATGGCCACAATGCCATCGGTATTGGCCACTTTCAGACGCACCACGATATCCGGATATTTCTTTTTGAAATCTCCCAGCAGCACCGGCAACATGTACTCGGCAATGGTGGTGCTGGCACCAATGATCAGCACGCCACTGATGTCACCGGTTAGCTCGCGAACCGAGTTTTCCATTTGTGAATATAGGGCAAAGATTTGCTCCGAACACTCGTAGACGCGCATACCGGCTTCAGTAAGGCTGATGCGGTTGTGGGTGCGATCGAACAGACGGGTGTTGAAATATTCCTCCAGCTGCCGGACCTGGAAGGTTACCGCTGGCTGGGTCATGTGCAGCTCTTCGGCCGCCTTGGTAAAACTCAATAATCGTGCAACGGTCTGAAATACTTGTAAACGTCTGTCGGCCATGTGTTCTCCCGGGCTAACGCAATCGCATTGATAATATTTGTCTATAGCGATATTGGCAAATTTGGGGGAAGGATGTTAACACAATTTAGGCAGGAATTATCACCCTTTATGGCCTCAGGACAGGGCAAACGCATGCTCGCCTCATGACCGTTGATATCAGATGCCGTGACGAGAGCTCCCCGGCAGCTCCGGACTTCCTGAGCACAGGCGACATTTGTGCACCCTGCTCCCCGTCCCGGCGGCAGACACGGAATATCAATCATCTGCAGTGGGCGCTTTCCGTAACAGCCAGCATGATCTTGCCCCGGGACCTCGATGCCCCGGGGAAATAACCTGCGGTTATTCCCCCGGCTCAGGCACCAATAACACTCATGCTGCGGCCTTCTTCTCCATGCGCTTGTACATGAAGGCATAGTACATGACCGGAATCACCAGCAGGGTCAGTACCGTGGAGACCAGGATACCGAAGATCAGCGAAAGGGCCAGTCCGCTGAAAATCGGATCATCGAGGATGAACAAGGCGCCGAGCATGGCAGCCAGGCCAGTGAGAATGATGGGCTTGGCCCGCACCGAACCGGAACGGATCACCGCCTCCTGGAAATCGATGCCTTCCTCCACCTGCTGGTTGATGAAGTCCACCAGCAAAATGGAATTGCGCACGATGATCCCGGCCAGGGCGATCATGCCGATCATCGAGGTGGCGGTGAACTTGGCCCCCCAGATGGCATGGCCCGGCATGACCCCGATCAGGGTCAGGGGAATGGGCGCCATGATGATCAGGGGCACCAGATAGGATCGGAACTGGGCCACCACCAGCAGGTAGATGAGCAGCAGACCGACCGAATAGGCAATGCCCATGTCGCGGAAGGTCTCGTAGGTCACGGTCCATTCCCCGTCCCACTTGATGCTGTAGCGGTAAGGGTTGTCCGGTGTGGTGATCAACGTCTGCTGCAGAGGGGCATTGTTGAACAGCGGGGTTTCTCCCAGCGTGGCATACATCTCGAACATGCCGTACAGCGGGCTGTCCAGATCTCCGGCCATGTCACCGGTCACAAAGGTGATGGGCAGCAGATCCTTGTGGTAGATGGTCTTTTCCCGCTTGGTTTCGATGGGTTTGACCACCTCCGAGACCGATACCAGGGTGCCGTTGCGACCACGCACCTTGAGGGCCAGCAGGTTGTCGACCCGTGCCTTGTCGCCTTCATGAAACTCCAGACGGATGGGCAATGGATATTTCATGTTGCCTGCATGCAGGTAGCCGATATCACTGCCACTCAATGCCGCTGACAGTGCGCCGACCACCGACTGCTGACTGACACCAAGCAGGGCGGCACGTTGCTGGTCCACCGTGAAGATCAGCTTGTCGGCCTCAGCTTCAATGCTGTCATCCACGTCCACCACGTCGGGGGTCTGTTCGAAGATGGCGCGGACCTTTTTGGCGATGTCGATCTGACCGCTGTAATCCAGACCATAGATCTCCGCCACCAGCGGAGACATCACCGGCGGGCCAGGCGGTACTTCGACAATCTTGACATTGGCATTGTATTTTTTGCCGATGGCCTGCAGGGGCTCACGCACCGCGCGGGCAATCTCATGGCTCTTTCGATCCCGCAGGTGCTTGTCCTGCAGGTTGACCTGGATGTCACCCATGAAGGCTTTCTGGCGCAGGTAGTACTGGCGCACCAGGCCATTGAAATTAATTGGTGCCGCACCACCGGCGTAGACCTGGTAGTCACTCACCTCCGGTACCGTGGCCAGATAACGGCCCAGCTCACCCAGCACCCTGGCGGTCTGTTCCAGCGGTGTGCCTTCGGGCATGTCGACAACCACCTGGAATTCGGACTTGTTGTCGAAGGGCAGCATCTTCAGCACCACCAGCTTGACCACAGCCAGTCCCACGGACATGGCGATGAGCAGCAGCACCACGACCATCAGCTTGCGCCGGTTCCAGCGCCCCAGCCGCCCATTGAGAAAAGGCGTGATAACACGTTTGAAGAAGCCATACAGCTTGCTTTCCTGCTTGAGATCATCCACCGAATGGTGCTGCTTGTTGGCCAGCAGCTTGTTGGCCAGCCAGGGTGTGACCACGAAGGCAACGATGAGGGAGATCAGCATGCCAACACTGGCATTGATGGGAATCGGGCTCATGTAGGGCCCCATCAGACCGGTGACGAAGGCCATGGGCAGCAGCGCCGCGATCACGGTCATGGTGGCGAGGATGGTGGGGCCACCCACTTCATCGACGGCACCGGGAATGATCTCCAGTAACTTTCTGTTGGGGTAGAGCTGCATGTGTCGATGAATGTTCTCCACCACCACGATGGCATCATCGACAAGGATGCCAATGGAGAAAATCAAGGCAAACAGGGAAACCCGGTTGAGGGTAAACCCCATGCCCCAGGAGGCGAACAGGGTGATGGCCAAGGTGATGATCACCGCCATGCCGACGATCACCGCTTCGCGGCGTCCCAGCGCCACCAATACCAGCAGTACCACGAAGGCGGTGGCAAAAGCCAGCTTGCCGATGAGCTTCTGCGCCTTGGCATTGGCGGTTGCCCCGTAGTTGCGGGTCACGGTGACATGCACGCCCTCGGGGATGAAAATCCCTTCCAGCTGCCTGGCTCGCTCGATCACCTGGTTGGCGATTTCCACCGCATTGGTACCCGGCTGCTTGGCGATGGCTATGGTCACCGCAGGAAATTCACCCTGCACGTCGATCCCCTTGTCGGCCACCGACGGGCCAGTCCCCATCCACACATATTCCTCGGGCTGGTCGGGCCCCCTGCGGATGTCAGCCACGTCCCGCAGGTAGACGGGCTTGCCGTCATGCACACCAACAATGAGATCCTTGATCTCGTCGAGCTGACTGAGGAACACACCAGCCTGTACCAGCACCTCCTTGTTGTCATCGACCAGATAACCCGAAGGTCGGGTAGCATTGCTCTGCCGCAGGGCGGCACGCAGATCGTCCACCGCCAGGCCGTAACCTGCCAGGCGAGCCGAATCGAACAGCACATGCACCACCTGGTCGGGGCCACCGAGGGTGTAGATGTCCCGGGTGCCTTCGACGCGCTTGAGTTCGGCTTCTAGCGCATGGGCCACCTTGCCCAGGTCGTAGGCACCCCGCTCCGGATCCTCAGTCCACAGAGTCAGGGTGACGATGGGGACATCATCGATGCCCTTGGGCTTGATGATGGGCTGGGCCACGCCCAGATCATGGGGCAGCCAGTCCTGTTTGGAATACAGGGCATTGTAGAGGCGCACAATGGCCTGGGTACGGTCTTCACCCACCTTGAACTGTACGGTCAACACGGACATGCCCGGCTGGGAAACCGAGTACACATGCTTGAGTCCTTCCAGCTCCGAGAGCACCTGCTCGGCAGGCGTGCTGACCAGTTCTTCGACTTCCTTTGCCGAAGCACCCGGAAAGGCGATGAAGACGTTGGCAAAGGTGACATTGATCTGCGGCTCTTCTTCCCTTGGGGTAATCATCACCGCAAAGACGCCAAGTAGGAAGCCGACCAGGGCCAGCAGGGGGGTAATTTCAGAAGTCAGAAATGCCTTTGCCGTCTTACCGGAAATGCCAAGCTGGCTCATTCTTCACTCTCCATTTCCTGTTCCTTGAGCTTGACCACCGCCGCAATGGGATCCAGGGCAATGGTCTCACCTTCGCTCAGACCGGCCAGAATCGCCACCATGCCATTTTCCATGTGTCGACCCACCCTAACCTGGCGGAAAGAAATGTCGTTTTCATCCCCGATCACGTACACGCCCTGAACTTCACTGCGATGTGCCAGCGCCTTGCGCGGGATGCTCAACTGGCGAGTTTTGGCAATAATGAAAGCGACCTTGCTAAACATCCCCGGGTAGATCCGGTAATCACCCTTGGGCAGATTGACCCGCACCACGAAGGTGTGGCTGGCCGGATCGGCGTAGGGGCTGATGGTCAGAGACTTGGCCGGCAGCGACAGGGGCGGATCCCGGTCGATGATGATGCGCGCCTGTTTCTTTTCACGAATGGTGTTGATGATGTCTTCGGGCACATTGACCGTGGCCCGCAACTGCTCGAGGGAGATACCGGTAAACAGCTTGCGACCGACGCGGGCGGTTTCCCCGACCTCGATGTGGCGCTTGACGACGATGCCGCTGTAGGGGGCACGCACCCGGGTGTGTTCCAGATTTTCTTTCGCCTGATCCCGCTCGGCCCGGGTAGCCTTGAGCCGGGCTTCGGCCTTGTCCATGGCCGACTGGGATACCAGGTTCTGCTTCAGCAAATCCCGGGTTCGCTTGTATTCCGCTTCGGCCTGCTCGTAGTTGGCCTGGGCCCCCTCGTAGCGGGCACGCTGTTCCTTGTCACGAAACTGCAGCAGGATGGCGCCTTTTTCGACGAAGTCGTCCACATCGTAATTGATTTTAATCACCCGACCGGAAGTCTGGGCCGACACGGTGGCCTGATGCACCGCCTCGATCAGACCATCGAGGACACGCTCCTGATCGGACTGCACGTAACCCACCTCGACCGTCTGGATTTCCATCGCCGCCACATTGAAGGACAGTCCCAGCAGAAACAAACCGGAAACACGAATTAGACCACGACCTATGGACATGAATTGATCCTCTTGAAGGTAAAAGTTCCATTATCAGGCCAATCATAGCCGGGTTTGGTGACAGACACACCCACCCGCCGCCATCCGGCGTGACCTGGAGGCGCGAACTATATTAGCGTTTTCTTATATTTGCAAGCACAACCCGCCCACTGCGGCCAGAAAATACCAAAATTCACGGAAAACTCAATGACAAGCCATTGTTTTTAAAAGGAATATGTAGCGCCCCTCCCTGGCACACCCCGGCCCTCGTCCCTTTTGTCTTTTATCTGTCTTTTATCGCCGCTGTTCCACTGACATTCCACAAGGTCCCTGTTCTCATCGTACAAACAACGTGTGGCTGGATGAAGGGTGCAGGACATGAAAACGGTGTGACCACCCAGGTGAAATGCCCTTCGGTTATTGCGCCCCACCCACTTGTTGCCGACAGGGTTGCCAGCGAGACACCGGCGCTCCCGGAAAGGTTCGTTGCCACGAAACCCCTTCCTGCCATCGACAGCGCCTCTCAACCCGTCCCAAGCCTCTGGATTCCCGCCTTCGACAGATAAGTGACCAGTGACCAGTGACCAGTGACCAGTGACCAGTGACCAGTGACCAGTGACGGGTGACGGGTGACGGGTGACGAGGCTATTTCGTCATGCCTGCGCTGGAATGACCGGAGCCGTATTTACTTGTATCTTGTACCTTAGTATCTTGAAACTGATTTTCCCTAAACCTTGTAATCACTGATCAAGCCACGCAACTCATGGGCCAGCCGGTTGACCTCGAGACTGGAGGCATCGATAAGCTGCATATTCTGAGTGGCTTCATGCACCCCGTCACTGATGGACACGACACTGCGATTGACGTCCTCGACCACCGTATTCTGCTCTTCGGCCGCCTCGGCAATCTGCCCGCTCATGTCCATGATGGTGTTCATGGCGCCGGCGATCATCGCCAGCGCTTCGGCCGCCTGCTCGGTCAGTTCGACACCGTTTTGAGCCTGGGCACCGCCCTGCTCCATGGCCCGTACCGCTTCTCGGGTACCGGACTGCAGCTTGTCGATCATGTTGCTGATTTCTTCGGTCGAAGCCTGGGTCCGGGTGGCCAGGGTACGGACTTCATCGGCCACCACAGCAAAGCCCCGGCCCTGTTCACCGGCCCGGGCCGCTTCGATGGCCGCATTCAGGGCCAGCAGGTTGGTCTGTTCGGCAATGCCGTTGATCACCGCCAGTACGTTACCGATGTTTTCGCTTTCCTTCTCCAGGTCGCCAATCACCCGGGCGGCACTGCCGACCATGTCCGACAGCACATCCACCGCACTCATGGCCTCAACGACCACCACCTTGGCATGATCACCCTGTTCATTGGCTTCCTGGGTGGCTGTCGCGGCCTGGCTGGTATGCCGGGAAACTTCCTCGGCAGTTGCCGCCATCTCGTTCATGGCGGTGGCCACCTGTTCGACCTGGCTCAGCTGGTTTTCACTGGCCGCCGTGGCAGTGCTGGTCAGGCCACTGAGGTTATCCGAAGCATTCTGAAGCTGGTTGGCCTCTTCATTGATGCTGTTGATCATGCCGCGCAGGGTCGAGGACATGCGGTTGAAGCTGCCAACGATGTCACCAATCAGATCGTGGCTCTCCATGCTGCACTGGTGGCGGACATCCTTGTTACTGATGGCATTGGCCACCTCGGCAATGCGTTTGAGCTTGTTGAGCAGAACGAGCTTGACGAGAAAATAGTTAACGATACCGATGACGGCACCAGCCACAACGCAACCGACAAAGAACCAGACATACATGCCCGGTTTCCAGTCGACAAAAAATTCGGCATAAAAGGGAAACACCATTCCCACGCTGACACCAAACACGAGAAAAGAAACAAGCAGGTTACGCAACAGACTGGGTTTCAGATTTAATTTCATATTTCTATTTGTCTAGTTTCTGCAATGATTGACTTTTTCCTGGAGACCAATAACTGACACAATCCGTATGTTGTCTTTATCGTCTAAAGACCCTATGACTTTACTGTCAGTTAAAAAAATTCCATCGGGCAATATAAGCAGTTTCTGATTTGCGTGAAAACAGACCTGCCTGCAGGGCAACAGAATCATTCTGACCGGTTTTTCATTTTCTCGTCTTTTCAATGGCTTGCAAGTATCGAATGGCCAATGCCAGCCTGTGCGATACCAGATCGGCATCTCGCTGGACACCCAGGAAGCAAGGCAGGCAACCGTCGGTCTCACACAGGCAGTACCCAATTGGCGTCCAAGCCAGTAACATAGCGCTGTTTTTCACAGGATTACGGTAAAACCCATGGCTCAATACATCTACACCATGAACCAGGTGAGCAAGGTGGTTCCCCCCAGGCGCACCATTCTCAAGGACATTTCCCTGTCCTTCTTTCCCGGCGCCAAAATCGGGGTACTGGGGCTCAATGGCTCGGGAAAATCCACTCTGCTGCGCATCATGGCAGGAGTTGACCAGGAGTTCGATGGCGAAGCCCGTCCCCAGCCCGGCATCAAGATCGGCTTTTTGTCCCAAGAACCGGAGCTGGATGAAAGCAAGGACGTGCGCGGCAACATCGAGGAAGCCGTGGCCCCCATCAAGGCCGCACTGGCCCGCCTTGAACAGGTCTACGCGGCCTATGCCGAGCCGGATGCGGACTTCGATGCCCTGGCTGCCGAGCAGGCCGAGCTGGAGAACCTGCTGCAGGCCACCGACGGCCACAATCTGGAACGCAAGCTGGAAATTGCCGCCGATGCCCTGCGTCTTCCGCCCTGGGACGCCGATGTGAGCGTGTTGTCCGGTGGTGAACGCCGCCGCGTGGCCCTGTGCAAGCTGCTGCTGTCCAATCCCGACATGCTGTTGCTGGATGAGCCCACCAACCATCTTGATGCCGAATCGGTGGCTTGGCTGGAGCACTTCCTGCACGATTTTCCCGGTACCGTGGTCGCCGTCACCCATGACCGTTATTTCCTCGACAACGTGGCCGGCTGGATCCTCGAGCTGGACCGTGGCCACGGCATTCCCTGGGAAGGCAATTATTCCTCCTGGCTGGAGCAGAAGGAGCAGCGCCTGGAGCAGGAAGAAAAACAGGAAAACGCCCGCATCAAGGCCATGAAGGCGGAGCTGGAATGGGTGCGCACCAATCCCAAAGGGCGCCATGCCAAGAGCAAGGCGCGTCTGGCCCGTTACGAAGAAATGGCCGCCCAGCAAAGCCAGTCTCGCAATGAGACCCAGGAGCTGTTCATCCCGCCGGGTCCACGACTTGGTGAACTGGTCATCGAGGCCAACGATGTCAGCAAGGGCTTTGGTGACCGGTTACTGGTGGAACACATGAACTTCAACCTGCCTCGTGGCGGCATCGTTGGCATCATCGGTCCCAACGGTGCAGGCAAGTCCACCCTGTTTCGGATGATCATCGGCGAACAGCAGCCTGATGCGGGTGAGCTGCGTATCGGCCCCACGGTACAACTGGCCTACGTGGATCAGAGCCGTGATGCGTTGGATGACAACAAGACCGTTTGGGAGGAAATTTCCGATGGCCAGGACAATATCCTCATCGGCAAAACCGAGATCCCTTCACGAGCCTATGTGGGACGCTTCAATTTTCGCGGCAGTGACCAGCAAAAGCGTGTCGGGGATCTGTCCGGTGGTGAACGCAACCGTGTCCATCTTGCCAAATTGCTGCGCAGCGGCGGCAATGTGTTGCTGCTCGACGAACCCACCAATGATCTGGACGTGGAAACCCTGCGCGCCCTGGAAGAAGCCCTGCTGGACTTTGCCGGCTGCGCCATTGTCATTTCCCATGACCGCTGGTTCCTGGATCGCATCGCCACCCACATCCTGGCCTTTGAAGGCGACAGCCAGGTGACCTGGTTCGAGGGTAACTACGCCGATTACGAAGCCGACAAGAAACGGCGGCTGGGGGATGAAGGCAACCAGCCCCACCGAATCAAGTACCGGAAGCTGGAACACTGATCGCAGGATGCGATGCGTCGAAGGGGCTGCGGCCTGCCTGAGTGCAGGCCCGCTTCAGATTTCGTCGATGTGGCTCTGCCAGTCGGCGGAAATGTCCGGTTCCATGGCGCTATCGAATCCTTCCAGCTCGTCGAAGGGGCCGGCAGCCGCATTCTGCTCGGCAACCGGTTCGGGCAGGGTCTGAAACCACAATTCCAGTTCGATTTCAGCCACATCACCGTCCTGATACTGGATCTCCACGGCTTCATCATCGATCGCAACCACTTCGAAGATCCGTGCCTGCTCGTCCTGATACCATTGACCAATAACCGGTTCGTTCCTCAACATTGCTGAATACCCCATCATTGTCGCTGTAGCTGACCGGAAGCCCTTCGATAGCGGCCCCGTTTTTCATGACTATCTCGGTCATGCACTCACCATGGCTTCTCGAGTACGTCTTCATTTAACCTGATATCACTGCACAGCCATTTGATTTACATCAAGGTTTTACACAAACCCGCTGTGGCTGGCGGGAACCCAACAGGCTTCCCTCTCGGCCCATTGCCAGACTCTGTAATTTGAATATAGCAGGCCAGTCTTGCCTGTCATCATGATTAGCCGGACAAAATCCGCCATGAATGAATGTGAACTGTAAAGTCACGAAGCTAAGTCGATGATGGATATAAAAAATGCTCCACAGGGGAGCATTTTCGATTACCGACGGAATCCTCAGCTGGTTTCAGTTGCCCGGCATCATCTCCGTATCGGATTCGATGGTTTGCATCGGCTTCCCATGCGGCTTGTCTGGCTTGCCCATGGGGGGCGCTACAACGAGAGTTTTTTCCGAAATCACTTCATTGGCACCGTTCAGTACGCTGACCTTCCATTCACCGGCCCAGGCGGGCTGCAGATTCTTGCTCGACCAGACACGCCAGCGCGGTCCGTTGACATTGAATTCCACCTCGGCCATGACTTCTCCGTTGTACTCCCAACGGTGCTTGGCCGTCTGCCCCGACATGTCACGCAGCTCGGTAAAGAAGTAAATAGTCTCGTCCCCCCCTTCGACCTTGTCCACCGCATCCACCGGCTCACGGTCCTCGATGGAGGAAGTGAAAGCAGAACGCACGACACTGCCACGGGAAAAACCACTCTGCTCTTCCATGGCCTGCTGCTTGTTCATGCCCGACTGGTTGCCTGGCATGCCCTGCGACATGGAGGATGACGAATCCCTGTGCATGGCATTATCGGCCTGGCCCTTGCTACCGGACATATTTTTCTGGCTCATGTTGTCAGCGGACATGTGCTGATCGCTCGACATGGACGACTCGCTGGACATGCCCTGCCCCTTCATCATGGTATTGTCTGCCAGATTGATGCTGTTGGTTTTTTCTGCCACCGGCAAGGTGGAAGACTGTGCTTCGGCCAGGGCCGGGCTCGAGACAAACAGCCCCAGTAATACCGCGTAGGTTAATTTATTCATTATATTCTCCCTTAAACGAATTGATGATTTAGCCATCCGTAAAATGCGTGATATCGACGGGAATCTCCCTTCATGACGGATCACGCCCTTGCCTCACGCCACAGGAACAACAGATATTTTACGAACCGCTAATAAGAGTCGAATTGGAAAGATTCAGCCGTGATGCCGTTCACAAACCGCCAAGGAATCCTGCAATTTAATCCATTCCACCCGACTGCCCGCCAACAGCCACGACCTGAGTCGGCGAATTGACACAAGCCCGGCAGGATCAAGCCAATTGTTGCATGAATCAGGGGTTGCGGGGACTTTTTCGGAGGCACAGCGGTTCTTGCAAGCGGAGCACGGCTCATCCTGTATGAGAGCGGGAAAAGGAGCACGTCACCGAAATTGCCATCATGGCAGGCAGTAAAAACGATCCTGCACCGGTAATCCGTGCCATGAGAGGGGGCCAAACAGCCCTCGATTGACAATTATTCCTTCCGCTTTGTGCCCGGCTTGAGGATAATACACACCGTATTGTCTACGAGTCATGTCAATGTCCCGAAACCGATTTTCCGCCCTGCCTGACTTCAGGCACGACGACGAAGCCTGCAGCGGCATCCTGCTCACCAACCTTGGCACCCCGGCAGCCCCCGACACCGGGGCAGTACGAGACTATCTGGCCCAGTTTCTTGCCGACCCCCGTGTGGTTGAACAACCTCGCTGGCTATGGTGGCTGGCCCTGCACGGCATCATTTTGCGGACCCGGCCAAAAAAGGTTGCCGCGTCCTACAGGAAAATCTGGAGCGATGACGGCTCTCCCCTGATGGTCATCAGTCAGCAACAGGTGCAGAAACTGCAAACCGCCATTGCCCCGTCTTTCGCCGGTCAGGTTCGGGTCGAACTGGGCATGCGCTACGGCCAGCCTTCTATCGCCTCAGGCCTGCAAAAACTGCGTGCCGCCGGTGCCCGGCGTATCCTGATCCTGCCCCTGTATCCCCAGTATTCCGCCACCACCACCGCCTCGACTCTGGATGCGGTGAGTGACGAACTGAAAAGCTGGCGCTGGGTACCCGAACTGCGTTTCGTCCAGCACTACCACGATCACCCGGCCTACATTCAGGCTCTGGCTCGCAGTATCGAGCGCAAATGGCAAGCCGATGGGCGGCCGGAAAAGCTGTTGATGTCCTTCCACGGTCTGCCAAAACGCTATTTCGAGGCCGGCGATCCCTATTACTGTGAATGCCACAAGACCGCCCGTCTGCTGGCAGAAAAACTGGAACTGACCGAGAACGACTGGCAACTCACCTTCCAGTCACGCTTTGGCCCCGAACAATGGCTGCAACCCTATACCAGTGAAACCCTGCAAACCCTGGCTCAATCCGGTACCCGGCATGTGCAAATCGTCTGCCCCGGCTTTTCCGCCGATTGCCTTGAAACCCTGGAAGAAATCAGTGAGGAAAACCGCGAGGTATTCATCAACGCCGGCGGCAAGCAGTTCGAATATATTCCGGCACTGAACACCGAACAGGATCACATCGGCATGATGGTCGAGCTGGTGCGTCAGCATGCCCATGACTGGCTGTCACTCGAAACCGAGCCTGGGGTAGCGGCACGGGCAAGACAGCAGGGCGCCGATCAATAATTTCTGCTTTTTTTCAGGCAACAACAGGGCAGGATGATGCTGTCTGCTTATCCGGCAAGTCTCCGCTGCAAGTGCTTGCCCTGCAGACAACAAAAAAGGAGGGACAACCCTCCTTTTTTGTTTTTGCCTGTGCGCCTGTGCTCAGGCGATGCCGGGATTGCCTTCCATGCCGACAATCTTCGGCGTGTTGAGCTTCTTGACCCGGGCGACCTTTTCGTCCCGCAGGTATTCGGCCACGATTTCCCAAATGGGTTTGCCCGGTGCCTTTGAACCCACGGTGGCCCAGCCGGCCACCGTGTAGATCTTGTCGGCCTCGATCTTCTCGCCGTCGTCCATGCGCATGTCGGTGATGCGGGTGCCCATGGTCTTGCGTGGATCGATGGTGTAGTCCAAGCCGCCCACACGTACCATGTCCCCGCCCTGCTGGTAGTAGGGGTCGGTGTTGAACAGGTTGTCGGCCACGTCTTCGAGGATGTCCTTGATGGTCTGGCCACTCATTTCCCGCACGTAGGTTTCCGGGTAGGTGATGCAGGTCTGATCCATGACATTGTCCATGGTGATCTTGTCACCCGGCAGCACGGTGGTGCCCCAGCGGAAGCCCGGTGACAGGGAAATCTGTGCCCCACCGACTTCACGCAGTGCATCACAGATGATCTGGTCGAAGGTACCGTTGAAGTTGCCACGGCGGTACAGCACGCCTTCGGCCACTGCCAGCTCCTCGGTCAGCTTGCCCAAGTAGGGTTTGCGCACCTGCTCGATGTAGGAGGTCATTTCCACGTCGGGCTCCAGCAGGTTGGAGAACACGGGCAGCAGCTTGTAGTCGAAGCCCTGAACCTTGCCATTGCGCACGTCAAGCTGCATGACACCAAGGAACTTGCCGTTGGAACCGGCATTGGTCACGAGGGTCTGGCCGCCCTTGTTCTTGACGATACTCGGTGCCGGGACACCGTCGTGGGTGTGGCCGCCGAAGATCACGTCGATGCCACTGACGATGGACGCCATTTTCAGATCCACATCCATGCCGTTGTGGGAAATAACCACCACCACGTCGGGTTTTTCCGTTTCACGCAGATCGTCGATGACCGCCTGCATTTCCGAGTCACGGATACCGAAGGTCCAGTCGGGAATGAAGCGGCTGGGATTGGCAATCGGCGTGTAGGGGAAAGCCTGCCCCACCACGGCAACACGCACGCCATTCATTTCCTTGATGGTGTAGGGCTTGAAGGCGCGCTGGGAGTTTTCGTCGAAGCCGGGGAAATCGGCAAACTTGTAATCGAAAGAGGCATCATCACTGACAAACACGTTCTGGCAGACGAAATCACCCTTGAAGTCCTTGACGTTGGAAATCACTTCCTTGTCCAGGTAGGTGAATTCCCAGTGACCGGTCATGACGTCGACCCCCAGCAGGTTGGTGGCGCCAACCATGTCCTTGCCTCGGGTCCAGTACGCCGTACCGGAACCCTGCCAGGTGTCCCCCCCATCCATCAGCAGGGTGCGGTTGGGGCCATGGTCAGCACGCAGGCGCTTGATCAGGGTGCGAAGATGGGCAAAACCGCCCACCTTGCCGTAGGTCTTGGCCGCTTCCACATAGTTCAGGTAGGTAAAGGCATGGGCTTCGAGAGTATTGGGCTTGATGCCAAAGTGCTGCAGCAGCTTTTCACCCACCAGATGGGGTGGCTGACCCTTGGCCGGTCCCACACCCAGGTTGACGTTTGGCTCACGGAAATAGATGGGTAGCAACTGGGCATGACAATCAGTGAAATGCATCAGGGTGACATTACCGTATTTGGGCACGTCATAGACATCGTTGGGTGCCTTGGCCTTGGTGGTGACTCCGGCGGTGCCACTGGACTTGCGATCACAACCCGGCAACATGCCGGCAGCGGCGGCCATTCCCATAATCTGGACAAATTCACGGCGGTTAAGAGACATTCGATCCTCCTCGAAGAAGTTAATACCCGCAAAGCTGGTTTTGCTGGATGCTTGCCCAGCCGGTCGGGACCAACTTGCCTGTTATTCTTTGTGTGTCTACATGCAAAACGAAGCCCGCATGATAGTACAAAGCCACCACGAATTGCAGTTTTGGCCGCGCGGATCGAGGTAAAGCAGCAGGAAAATTGCGATTTGCAATCAGTGATTTCCCGGCCCAGACCAGGCTCACGAGGACAAGTCGGCCACCGCCTTGCCGCGGCGCAGCGGGAATTGTTGACGGCGGCGGTGCCAGAGACGGAACCCCAGCAGGGCCAGAAGAATTCCCATGTAAATCAGGGGCTCACGTAAATCAGCCTTGACCAGCCAGAGAAAATGCAGCACCGCCAGCAGGCCAATGCCATAGCTCAGCTGATGCAGACGTTTCCATTTACGTCCCAGGCGTTTCATCATTGCCTTGGTCGAGGTCAGCGCCAGCGGCACAAGCAATAGCCAGGCCAGCATCCCCACGGTAATGAACGGGCGTTTGACAATGTCGGTGAATATTTCCTGCCAGTCGAAAAACTGATCGAACCACAGATAGGTGAGCAGGTGGGCGCTGGCATAGAAGAACGTGAACAGCCCCAGCATGCGCCGGTACTTCAGCGGCCAGGCCCGGCCCAGCAGCTCGCGCAACGGCGTCATCAACAGGGTCAGGAGCAAAAAGCGCAAGGTCCACAACCCAGACTGCCGGGTCAGCTCCTCGAAGGGGTTGGCCCCCAGCCGGTCGCTGAGCAGAGCCCAGACCAGCCAGGCTACTGGCAACAGGCAGGCCGTGAAGACCAGCGGCTTGATAAAGAGACGATAATCAATGCTCATAAAAACAGGCCCTTGTGACCTCAATAGTACTTCTTCAGGTCCATGCCACGATACAGTCCGGCCACCTGTTCAGCATAGCCATTGAATGGCTCGGTCTTGCGCTTGAGAAACTCACCCAGGCGCCGTTCACGCTTTTGGCTCCAGCGTGGGTGATCCACATCCGGATTCACATTGGAATAAAAGCCGTACTCCGAAGGTGCCGAGCGTGTCCAGGTGCTGACCGGCTGCTGTTCGGTAAAGCGGATTTTGACGATGGACTTGATGCTCTTGAAGCCATACTTCCAGGGCACTACCAGGCGGATGGGGGCGCCGTTCTGGTTGGGCAGGATCTCGCCATACAGCCCCACCGCCAGCATGGTCAACGGATGCATGGCCTCGTCCATGCGCAGGCCTTCCACATAGGGCCAGTCCAGCACCCGGCGCTTCTGGCCAGGCATTTCCTCTGGCCGGTAAAGGGTGGTGAATTCGACATATTTTGCCCGCGAGGTGGGCTCGAAACGTTTGATGAGCTCGGCCAGTGAAAAGCCCACCCAGGGCACCACCATGGACCAGCGTTCCACACAGCGCAGGCGATAGATGCGCTCTTCCAGGGCATGGGGTCTGAGGATGTCCTCCAGGGTGTAGGAACCAGACCGGGCCACCTCCCCTTCGATACTGAGTCTCCAGGGTGAGGTGGTCAGACGGCCGGCCAGTTTGGCCGGTGAATACTTGTCCGAGCCGAATTCGTAGAAATTGTTGTACTCGGTGGCATTGGCCCAGGGGGTCAGCGTCTCATCGGTCGACAGGGACGGGTTCTTCACTGCGTCAAGTTTGCCGCTTCTGGGCAGGGTCGCGGCGGACAGTCCCGGCAGCCCGGCGCCGGCCAGCAACAGCCCCAGACTGGTGCGCATGAACTCCCGGCGTCGCTGATACACGGACTGCGGGGTGATTTCAGAAGGTTTGATATCAGACGGTTTTTTTATCAACATTGTTGGCGACCTGCGACGGTGATTGAATTCAAATTGCTGGCAACGGGCTAATTTGTCAGAATAAGACCCGTTACTCCCCGACAGGTTCAGGTGTCACACCTGCCTGCCAGGCCGGTTTTCGACCAGACCCGCCTGCCGACGGGAGTAAAAATGGACACTCAGCTGGAGATAATGAAGCATGGCCATAAAAATAACCAACCGGGTCATGACGCAGGAATCCCGTTTCAAGGGCGAACTGCGCCGCTTCGAAATTTACAACGAAAAATTCATCAAGGTAAATATCCATAATATATTTGGCGATCAGAGCTACCATATCAACATGGATATTCTCGAGCCCTGGCCGAGCCGGCATCGCCGCATTTCACGCCCCTGGCTATTCAGCCTCATCTATTTCGCTCTGGCTACCCTGATTTATATCGGCTATCTGTATCGCCACCCTGAACAACAGACCCTCATCCAGTTACTGCCATTCATCTTTCTGTTCATTCTGCTGACCCTGGCTTCCCTGCTGATGTTCCTTTACAAGTCGCCCAGCGTACTCGAATTTCGCAGCCGCTATGGAGGCTGCGTGGTGCTCAGCCTGCTGAACAACAAGCCCAGCAAGGACGAGTTCAAGCATTTTAGCGATGAACTCAAGACCCGGGTACTGGCCGCTTCCCAGGCGGTGACCATCGACAAGGAGCAAATGCTGGATATCGAACTGGCCGAATTGCAACGCCTCGCCGCTCAGGGCGTCCTGACGGAAAATGCCTGCCAGAGAGCCCGGGAACGGGTCAGCAACATGCATTTTTCCACCGCCGTCTCCGACTGATGCCTGAGCCTACCTGCAAGAGGCCGGTAGAATGAAAAGTTATTGCATCTTCATTTTTGCCTCGGTACTGTTCTTTATCGGTCTCACCACCTGGGTGGGGGTCAACCGATACCAGGATACGGTGGGCTACCATACCCTGATAGCCAGGCAGACCACCGCCGATGTCGCCGATGAAATCGCGCGTAACATCCAGGACAAACAGGATCAGATCAGTCTGTTTGCTACCGAACACCAGGATGCACTGCTCAAGCTAATCGAAAAACCCGATGACATGGCCCAGGAAACACGCATCGAGATGATGCTCAGGCGTCACTTTCCCGATTACTTTGCCTTCACCATCGCCAACACGAAAGGTGAACCCTACATCGATGATTTTGACGGTAAAATCAACGAGGTGTGTCTCGAAGATATAAAGTATTTCTCACAAAACTATCACAGCCTGCCACGTATTCACCCCAACCCCGGGGCCTATCATTACGACATCATGTCCATCATTCCGGGGAAAAACCAGGAACATATTTTCTTTGTCAGTTTCCATGCCGAAACACTGGCGCCCATACTCAAACATGCCCAGCCCCCCAGGCACAACCTGTTGCTGGTAATGCCGGGGAAAAGACCCTTGCTGGAAGTGACCCCTGAAGGTCCCCGCTATGTTGTCGATCGGAATGATTACCACCTCGAAGCCAACGAGATGCGCCGCCTGCTCAGTCAGAACAAGGTCGAGGGCAGCCGCTGGACGGTGATTGATCTCTACTCGGAGGGCTTCTTTTCTTCCATCCGCAATGGGCTGATCAAACAGTCCCTGTTGATGGTCGTCCCCTATCTCATCTTTGCCGTCATCATGTACTTCCTGTTTCAACGTGAAGAGCAGTTGCGTCGTCAGGCTGAAACCACCAAGGAAGAATTCCTCGCCACCATCAGTCATGAGTTACGCACACCATTGACCGCCATCCAGGGTTCCCTGGGACTGATTGCCAGCGGGGTGACCGGACCGATCACCTCCAAGACCTCCGAGCTGCTGGACATTGCCCTGAAGAATAGCCAGCGACTCATCCTGCTGGTCAACGATCTGCTGGACATGCGTACTCTCGAAACAGGCAAAATGGACTATTCGATGCAAAAGCTGGATTTGACATCGGTGATCGATGCCGCGATTGATGAAAACCGGGATTTTGCCCGCCAGTTCAACTGTGCGTTCAACTTTGCCCCCCCGGTTTACCCAACCTTTGTCAAGGGCGATCGCAACCGCCTGATCCAGGTGATGACCAACCTGCTTTCCAATGCCGCCAAGTACGGCAATTCAGATGAAGTCATCGATATCAGTATTTCACCTGTCGAAAACGGCTTTCGGGTCAGCGTCTACAGCAAGGGCAGCCATATCCCTCAACGCCACCGGCACAAGCTGTTCGAAAAATTTTCCCGCATCAACCTTACCAATCGCAAAGGGGTACGGGGTACCGGGTTGGGACTGAGTATCTGCAAGACCATTATCGAAAACCACCACGGTACCATCGGCTGTCATGATGACGATGGCAAAGGCACGACCTTCTATTTCGAGTTACCCGCCTACCCGGACGAAGAGGATGATGCAGAACCAGCCCCGGATGTCGTCAGACAATAAAAAACCGGCTTGAGCAGACTGTCTGCTCAGGCCGGTTTCGACGATATCGCTGTTCCGGATAACATGATCTATTCGGAACAGCTGTTTCGCTTCCCTGCAATGGCATAGGGGCCGCGGCTCAGGCCGCGGAGAGTTTCTCCCGTGACTTGAGGAAGACAAACTTGTCATCTTCCACATCCACTTCGATGATGTCCCCGGGCAGGAACTTGCCGGCGAGGATATCCTGGGCGAGGACATTTTCAATTTCATGCTGAATCGCCCGCTTCAGTGGCCGTGCGCCATAAACCGGGTCGAAACCCGCCTCGCCAATCCGATCCAGGGCTGCCGGTGTCACTTCCAGACCGATATGCCGATCGGCCAGGCGACTGCGCAGGAATTCGAACTGGATGGCGGCAATGGCACGGATTTCTTCCTTGCCCAGCGGATGGAATACCACCACTTCATCCACCCGGTTGATGAACTCGGGACGGAAATGCTGGCCAACGATATCCATCACGGCCTTCTTCATTTCATCGTAGTTCTCCTCACCGGCCATTTCCTGGATCTGCTGGGAGCCCAGGTTGGAGGTCATGACGATCACCGTGTTGCGAAAATCGACCGTCCGTCCCTGTCCATCGGTGAGACGCCCATCGTCCAGCACCTGCAGGAGGATGTTGAACACATCCGGGTGAGCCTTTTCCACCTCATCGAGCAGGATCACCGAATAGGGCTTGCGGCGTACCGCTTCGGTCAGGTAACCGCCTTCCTCGTAACCCACGTAACCCGGAGGTGCACCCACCAGACGGGCCACCGAATGTTTCTCCATGAATTCGGACATGTCGATGCGCACCATAGCGTCTTCGGTGTCGAACAGGAATTCGGCCAGCGCCTTGGTCAGTTCTGTCTTGCCCACCCCGGTCGGCCCCAGGAACAGGAAGGAACCATTGGGCCGGTTGGGATCCGACAGGCCGGCCCGCGAGCGACGAATGGCATCGGCGACGGCGCGGACGGCTTCGTCCTGCCCCACCACACGGCTGTGCAGGGCTTCTTCCATGCGCAGCAGCTTGTCCCGTTCACCTTCGAGCATCTTCGATACGGGGATACCGGTCCACTTGGAGACCACTTCGGCAATTTCCTCTTCAGTCACCTTGTTGCGCAGCAGACGGGTTTCCTGCATCTCGGCCTGGGAAGCCATGTCGAGCTGTTTTTCCAGATCCGGAATACGGCCATACTGCAGTTCCGACATGCGAGCCAGATCACCGGCACGCCTGGCGGTTTCCATTTCCAGCCTGGCCCGTTCCAGCTCTTCCTTGATGTGGGTCGTCCCCTGCACGGCTGCTTTTTCTGATTTCCAGATTTCTTCCAGCTCGCTGTATTCCCGTTCCAGTGCCGCGATATCTTCCTCGAGTTTCTTCAGCCGGGTCCTGGACGCCTCGTCCTTTTCCTTGGCCAGGGCTTCGCGTTCGATCTTCAGCTGGATGAGCTTGCGTTCCAGACGGTCCATTTCTTCCGGTTTGGAATCGATTTCCATGCGGATTCGACTGGCTGCTTCATCGATGAGATCGATGGCTTTGTCCGGCAGCTGACGATCGGTGATGTAGCGCTGGGACAGGGTTGCCGCGGCGATGATGGCCGAATCGGTGATGTCCACGCCGTGATGCACTTCATATTTTTCCTTCAGGCCACGCAGGATGGCAATGGTGTCTTCCTCGGAAGGCTCCTGAACCAGCACTTTCTGGAAACGGCGTTCCAGTGCCGCGTCTTTCTCGATGTACTTGCGGTATTCATCCAGGGTGGTGGCACCGATGCAGTGCAGCTCACCACGGGCCAGAGCCGGCTTGAGCATGTTGCCCGCATCCATGGCACCTTCGGCCTTGCCGGCGCCCACCATGGTATGGATTTCATCGATGAACAGGATGATCTGTCCTTCCTGCTTCGACAGGTCGGTGAGTACCGCCTTGAGGCGTTCCTCGAATTCTCCGCGGAACTTGGCACCGGCCAGCAGCGACCCCATGTCCAGCGACAGCACACGCTTGTGCTTGAGGCCTTCGGGGACTTCGCCATTGATGATGCGCTGCGCCAGGCCTTCGACGATGGCGGTCTTGCCCACGCCGGGTTCACCGATGAGTACCGGGTTGTTCTTGGTGCGCCGTTGCAGTACCTGGATGGAACGGCGAATCTCGTCATCACGACCAATGACCGGATCCAGCTTGCCCTGTTCGGCTCGCTCGGTCAGGTCGATGGTGTATTTCTCCAGTGCCTGGCGCTGTTCCTCGGCATTGGGGTCGTCGATGCTCTGGCCACCGCGCACGTTGTCGATGGCTTTTTCCAGCGCTGCCTTGTTGGCACCGACCTTGCGCAGGATCTCGCCCAGGGTGCCCTTGTCTTCCACCGCCGCCAGCACGAACAGTTCGGAAGAGATGTACTGATCCTTGCGCTGCTGGGCCAGCTTGTCGGTAAGGTTCAGCAGGCGGGACAGTTCGTTGGAAATCTGCACGTCGCCGGTGGCCTGACCAATGGTCGGCAGGTTGTCCAGTGCCTCGCCCAGTTGCGATCGCAACAGGTTGACGTTGACGTCGGCCTGGGTGAGAAGGTGTGAAACGGTGCTGCCATCCTGATCGAGCAGGGCGCTCATCAAGTGCACAGGTTCGATATAGGCGTGATCGCGCCCTACGGCCAGACTCTGTGCATCGGCAATGGCCATTTGAAATTTACTTGTCAATTTATCCATACGCATGGTTGCGTTCCCCTTGAATACCTGAATTTACTGTTGTTTTGTAGATGGGGACAAAAGCACGACTTTCAAGCAAAATTTATCGATTCCGCTACTGAACACGACCTGCAGGCAAACCACGGCGTCAAGATTCAGGCACCGGTGAAAACGGCATTTGTCCTCAGGTCTTCAAGGCCGGATCAACCCACGTGTTTCACCCCCCGATAAGGATACAGCTCTGCCAGACTGACGCTGTGGCCGGGCTCCTGCACGATGCGAATGTGTTCCCGGGCAAATGCCCGCGCATTGGCCAGTCCACAGGAGTGAGCCAGGGCATCGACTTCATAGTTCATCCAGTGGGCATAATTGGCCACCCGTTCCAGTTTCTTGCTCACCACCAGACCCTTCTGACGACGCCGATCATGGGTTGTGATCCCTGTTGGACAGGTATCCATGTGGCACTGCTGGGACTGCACACACCCCAGTGCAAACATGAACCCCCGGGCACTGACCACGAAGTCGGCCCCCAGGCACAGGGCCCAGGCGGCCCTGGCCGATGACACCAGCTTGCCCGATGCGATGACCCGAACCCGATCCTTGAGCCCGTATTCCATCAGGGTATCGATAAGTATAGGCAGGGATTCGGCAATTGGCAGGCCGACGTGGTCGGCCAGTAACTGGGGGGCGGCACCGCTGCCACCTTCGCCGCCGTCAACGGTGATGAAATCGGGGGCAGAATCCGGGCCACGGCGCACGATGGTCTCGCACAGCTCTTCGACCATGTGCTCCGAACCGATCACCGTCTTGAAACCCACCGGCCGCCCGGTGACCTCGCGAATGCGCAGGATCATGTCGAGCAGATCATCGCTGGTCTTCAACTCCTTGTGGCGGTTTGGACTGCTGGACACCACCCCCGCAGGGATACCCCGGATGCGGGCGATTTCCTCGGTGACCTTGGCCGCTGGCAGCACACCACCACGGCCGGGCTTGGCGCCCTGGGACAGCTTGATTTCAAACGCCCTGACGAATTCACTGACCTCGCGCATCCGTGCGTTACTCAGGTTGCCCTCGCTGCCTCGCACACCGTACTTGGCGGTGCCGATCTGGTAGACCAGATCACAGCCGCCTTCCAGATGATAGGGCGACATGCCACCTTCGCCGGTGTTGAGCCAGATGCCACTTTTGGCCGCTCCGTGAGACAGGGCGCGTACCGCTGCACTGGACAGGGCGCCATAGCTCATGCCGGATATATTGAACATGCTGGGCGCGGCAAAGGGCTTGTCACAGTGCTCGCCAATCACCAAGGGCTCGGCAATCTGGTATTCCTCTTCCAGCAGGGGGTAGGCGGCACTGACGAAAATGATCGAACCGGCTTCGCGCAGGTCGTTGGTGGAGCCGAAACCCAGCAGGCCGCCGAGTCCCTTGGCGGTGCGATAGACCCAGGCCCGGGTGGCGCGGTTGAAGGGCAGCTCTTCCCGATCCTGGGCAAAGAAGTACTGGCGAAAATACTCCCCCAGACGTTCCATGCGATAGCGGAAACGCCCCACCAGCGGGTAATTGCGGCGAATGGCATGGCTGGTCTGGGTGATGTCGACCAGATACATCCACACCAGCAGCACCAGGGCGACCCCACTGATCGCCAGCAACAGAAAAATGCCCCAATGCGCTTCCAGGAACTCCATGTTACGCCTCCGGCGTCTGTGTGAGTCTTCCCTCTTGTTGTCGTCTAAGTCTCGGATTTATTGAGGATTTCGGCAAGCTTTTTCAGGCAGTCCAGTTCCTTGTGCTCGGCGCAGTCGACCGGCGGTGCCGTTTCCAGTCGCACCCGGCTGCGCAGAAACACCGAGCGCAACACATGGCCATGCACCCGGGGGTTGATGCCGGAAATGTAACAGGGGTAGACCGGCGCACCACTGAGCCGCGCCAGTCGCGCCACGCCCCGGCGCAACCGTGGCGGAGGGGTGCCAGGATCCCGGATCCCGCCCTGGGGAAACAGGGCCACCACTTCACCCCGATTGAGGGCATCGAGGGCGGCACGAAAAGCCTCGTCACCCCGGCTCTTGCGGTCCACCGGAATGCAGCCACCGGCCTTGAACAGCCAGTGCAGGCCGAAGCGGTAATACTGCTCCTGGGCAATGATGAAGCGCACCGGCCGGGGACTGGCGACAATCAGCAACAGGGGATCCAGCCCCGAGACATGGTTGGCCACCACCAGCGCCGGGCCCGACTCGGGCAGGGGAATTTCCTGGTATTCGAAGCGATGGTAGTGCACCAGCAGGATCTGGAACAGACCCTCGATGCGGTTGAGCCACTTGCTGCCCCAGTCGGTGCGGTTGGCCCGCTCTGCGGCCTGCCAGAGCCGGCGCCAGCCCCAGGCCAGCAGTACCAGGCCCAGCACCAGTCCAGTTAAAAAGAGCAGACTGGCCGGACTCATTTCTTGTAGACCTTGCGGCTGAACAGATCGTGACGCTTGCTCACCAGCCGATCGAGGAACAGCAGGCCATCGAGATGATCCAGTTCATGTTGCACGGCCCGGGCCTCGTAGCCTTCCATGTCGAACGCCTGCCACTGGCCAAATTCGTCCTGGGCCCGGAGCTGGATCCGTTCGGCACGGATCACGTTGCCTGTGTAGTCGGGCACCGACATGCAGCCTTCCCGACCCATGACCATGCCTTCCCACTGCTCGATTTCGGGATTGATCAGGACCAGTCTGCCATGGTGGCGGATTTTTTTCTTTGCCGACACGTCGACAATGGCCACACGGATGAAGTGCCCCACCTGGGGTGCGGCAATGCCCACACCACCGGGACCCACGCGCATGGTTTCTTCCAAATCGGCCACAAACGCCCGCAAACCATCATCGAAGCTTTCGACCGGTGCCGAGATCTGCTTGAGCCGGTCATCGGGGTAGATCAGGATATCCATCAGCGCCATGCCAGCTACCCGACCATGGTCTCGATGCGACTGATACTGGCTTCGATCCCCTGTTCCCTGCGCACGATGTCCAGGGCCGACTCCAGGGCCTCGAAGCCTTCGGCCGCATGCCCTTCCATGTTCATGATATAGATGGGCGCCGCTTCGGTGCCGGCCACATCCGACTCCAGCTCCAGAATGTCCAGCCCGGCTTCGGCCAGGGTTTCGGTGACCCTGGCCACGATGCCGGCCCGATCGGCGCCATAGACCGAGATCCGCACATCGGGCTGACGGTGCTCATGCAGTTTCGCCTTGATGGGATCGACATGCAGCTTCAGCCCCAGAGATTCGGCTACGCCATCCATGACTTCGTGCAGGGTGGTTTTACTGTTGTCACATTGCACCATCATCATGATGGTGAAGTTGCCTCCCAGGCGCATCATCGAGGTTTCCCCCAGGTTGCAACCTCCCTCGTACAGGGCTGAGGTCACATGGGCGACGATGCCCGGCCGATCCCGGCCCACCAGGGTCAGCATGTACCAGTTGATTTTGTCTTTCGTCATAACTTGCTCCGCTTCCTGTTGTTCACCAGTGCAAGCGCATACTCACCTTGCACCGGCCACTAACCGTATATGAGACAGTATGATCTTGCCCTGTGTTGGTCACCCGTTGGCTTCACCCAATCGTTGCATAAATTTTCGGCGCAGGATAGCGTAGCGCCTTCCATGCCAGCATTTTCAGTGTCGTGCTCGATTTTTCCAATCCTCACATTTCGGTGGGCCATGCTGCGATTGGAAAAATCTGCGCTTGCCCCTGAAAATACTGTCCTCAAAACCCCTGCATCCAAAAATTTTTGCCACGATTGGGTTCATTCAGTGCAGGGTGGCATGGGCAAAATAAATCACCGTGACACCGGCGACGATCAGGACGACCTGCTGCACCGTCGCGGCAATGTGAACCCGCTTGTGCAGACCGGGAATGAGATCCGCCACGGCAATATAGATGAAACTGGCGGCCGCCACGGCCAGCACGTAGGGAATGATGTCCGTGGCCTGACCCAGCTTCCACCAGGCCAGCAGTGCGCCCACCAGCGTCGCCAGGCTGGAAAGGATATTGTAGAAAAAGGCCTTGAGGCGACTGAAGCCGCTGTGCAGCAGAATGGCAAAATCCCCCACTTCCTGGGGAATTTCATGAGCCGCCACCGCCAGGGCGGTGACGATGCCCAGATGAATGTCGGTCAGGAAGGCGGCGGTGATCAGCACCCCGTCGACAAAATTGTGCAGGCCATCGCCGATGAGCACCAGGGTTCCGGCCGCCTGCCCCCCGTGGCTGTGTTCTTCCGGCCCATGGGCCTCGCAATGCTCGGCATGACAGTGGCGCCAGAGCACCATTTTTTCCAGCAGAAAAAATACCAGCAGGCCAATCAGGACGGTCATGCCGATGGCATGGAAATCCTGACCGCCCTCCAGCGCATGGGGCAACAGGGCCAGGAAGGCAGCGCCAAGCAGGGCCCCGATGGCAAAACTGATGGTATGGGGCAGCAGCCGGGTGCGCAGACCTTCCGGCAGCAACAGGAACACGGCCGCCGCCAGCACGCTCAGCACCCCGCCGAGCAGACTGAAGAGGATAATCCATCCCAGCAGTGTCACGTTCTGTCCCCCGAAATCATAAAGCCACGCATGATACCTGATTTCCCGGTCATAGGCTGGATCCGGGCAGGATCATGCTGACTGAGTCTGTGGCAAGTGTCCGGTGCAAGTGATTAATTAACCGGCTGTTGAAAAATACCGTTATTCGACAGCCTGTGTGCGGTGCAGGGAAGCGCCGCCATTTTCAATGACCACAAGTCATTGAAAATATGAGGGAGGGGCTTTTTCAACATCCTGTCAAGGTTGCCCGGCATGTTCAGCCGCTCATTCAAACCAGATGACACTGGCCATGCGGCCGGTGACGCCATCACGCCGGTAAGAATAATAATGCTCAGGGTCGCTGAAGGTACACAGCGTCCCGCCATGGATGGAGGTGACGTGTTTTGCCACCAGGCGCTGACGCGCCAGCGCATAGATGTCCATCCACCAGTGGCCGGCACGACCGGCCACAAAGGCCTCGGCCGCCTGTGGCGAATGCTGCACGAAGGCCTGGCGAACCTCCTCCCCGACTTCGTAGGCCTGTGGACCGATGGCGGGCCCCAGCCACACCAGCAGCTCTTCGGCCGGTGCCACAAGGCAGGCCAGGGTGTTCTCGATGATGCCACCGAGCAGTCCCCGCCAGCCGGCATGAATGGCCGCCACCTCCTGTCCTTGGCGGTCACAGATGAGCAGTGGCAGACAGTCGGCGGTCATTACCGCACAGATCCGTCCCGCCTGGCGGCTGTAGGCGGCATCGGCCTTTGGTGGCGAGGCATAATCCCGCCCGGCGTCCACCGCCTTCAGGCTGTGCACTTGCTCCAGCCACAGGGGCTCGGCCGGCAGGGCCAGACGCTGGCGGTTATGGGCCACATGGGCCGGATCATCGCCCACATGCAGGGCCAGATTCAGGGAATCATACGGTGGCCGGCTCACCCCGCCGGTCCGGCACGTGCTGCCTGCCTGCACGTTGGCCGGTGCCGGCCAGTCGGGCCGCTGCCACTGGATCCCCGGGGCATCGCTCAATCTTCGTCATCCCAGACATAGATGACACCGTCGTCATGGTCATAACCGTAATCGTCACTGTCATCCTCCCGCGCATCGTCCTGCAGGGCAGTTTGCAGGGCCGCCATGTCATCGGGCAGGGGGACTTTCCATTCCAGGGTCTTGCCACTGACCGGGTGTGCCAGACGCAGGCGTCCGGCGTGCAGGGCCTGGCGATGAAAGCCCCGTAACTGGCTGGCCAGCGCCTCACTGCAGGCCTTGGGGAGTTTCAGGCGGGTACCGTAGACCGGATCACCGACCAGGGGAAAGCGGATGTGGGCCATGTGCACACGGATCTGGTGGGTACGGCCGGTTTCCAGTTTGCAGCGGATCAGGCTGTGCGCCCGGTAGCGCTCGACCACCCGGTAATGGGTGATGGCCGGTTTGCCGGTGGGTGACACGCCCATGCGCTTGCGATTGACCGAGTGGCGGCCCACCGGCTCATCGACCGTGCCCCCGGCCGTCATGACGCCGGTGACGATGGCACTATACTCGCGCAGCACACTGTGCACCTGCAACTGTTCGACCAGGGATTTCTGCGCAGGCAGGCTGCGTGCCACCACCATCAGACCGGTGGTGTCCTTGTCGAGGCGATGAACGATACCCGCCCGGGGCAACCGGGCCAGTGACGGATCGTAGTGCAACAGGGCATTGACCAGGGTGCCGGTGTAATTCCCCGCCGCCGGGTGCACGACCAGATTGGCCGGTTTGTTGAT
Organism: Gammaproteobacteria bacterium; assembly: GCA_024275915.1. Taxonomy (GTDB): domain Bacteria; phylum Pseudomonadota; class Gammaproteobacteria; order UBA6429; family Thiohalophilaceae; genus JAJRYG01. The sequence goes on along the minus strand of JAJRYG010000010.1, from coordinate 47,975 downwards.
GATCAGGATATGTTCATCTTCGAAATGAATGTCGACAGGGAGATCTTCGCCCTGCCAGCTGATCTGCTCTTCCAGCTTGGCCTGCACACTCACCTGCTCCCCACCCCAGACCTTGTCGCGCCCGCGCCAGGTTTCACCATTGACCTGAACATGGCCGGATTTGAGCCACTGGCTGAGGCGCGAACGGGAATAGTCGCTGAACACGGTTGCCAGCGCCTGATCCAGGCGCATGCCGGCACAGGATTCGGGAATCTGGGCCTGTAATTCTTTTGTTACCACGTCGTTTGCCTGTATCTTGATGGATTGTTGCACAAGGGCGCGGGGTGAGGCCAGCCTTGCCCGGCCCGGAACACCCTCGCGGGTGCATCATACCGCGAATTCAGGCTATACTTGCGCACCAGAAACAGGCGCCAGCCTGAAATGTAACGGATAATGTCCCAGAATATGAATGCCTTGCTCCGCCCCCTGCTCCTGATCCTGCTGCTCGCCAGCCTGTTTGCCTGTGCCAGCAAGGGGGGCCTGGACGCAGAAATCGAGGATCTGCCCGTCGATCAACTGTACGCGGAAGCGAAACGCAAGCTCGACAACGGCCTGTATGAATCGGCCATCGAGTATTACGAAACCCTGGAATCCCGTTATCCCTACGGCGTGTATGCCGAACAGGCCCAGCTGGAAGTGGCCTACGCCTATTACAAGTTCAACGAGCCCGAATCGGCCATTCTGGCCGCCGAGCGTTTCATCAAGCTGCATCCCAACCACAAGGATGTCGACTATGCCTATTACCTGCGTGGTCTGGCCAGTCACCGGGAAATGGGGGCCCTGTACCGATTTTTCAAACAGGACAACGATGAACGGGATCCCGGTGAGGCCAAACGAGCGTTCAAGTATTTTCAGGAACTGGTCAAACGTTTCCCGAAAAGCAAATATGCCCCTGAAGCCGTGGCACGCATGACCGATATCCGCGAGAGTCTGGCCCGCCATGAGATTTTTGTCATCGACTATTATGTCCGCCGTCGCGCCTATGTGGCGGTGAGCAACCGGGCCAAGTATGTCATCCGGAACTTTCAGGGCACCCGTGCGGTGCCGGATGCCCTGGGCGCCATGGTGAATGCCTATTACCAGCTGGGCCTGACCCAGCTGGCCATCGATGCCTACCGGATCCTCGAACTCAACTACCCGGATCATGCGGTGACCCGGGAAGTGGCCAGATTGCCGATCATTACCCCGCCGGTAAAAACACCCGCCAGCGAGAGGGAAAACCAGGACAGCTGAACGGCTCTCGCCCTTATAGCGCTTCTTCGCCCTCTTCTCCGGTACGAATCCGCACCACGCGCTGAACCTCACTGACGAAGATCTTGCCATCACCAATTTTGCCGGTGCGTGCCGCATTGGTGATGGTCTCGATGCACTTGTCGACCATCTCATCGGCCATCACCAGCTCGATTTTCACCTTGGGAAGAAAATCGATGACATATTCGGCGCCCCGGTACAGCTCCGTGTGACCTTTCTGCCGGCCAAAGCCCTTTACTTCTGTGGCCGTCATGCCGGTGATCCCCTGCTCGGAAAGGGCTTCACGAACATCATCGAGTCGAAATGGCTTGATAATGGCTTCTATTTTTTTCATCAACCTGTCCTCTTTGAATCGGTGTTTTCTTTTTGTTCTTCATTTCGGCGCCGGGGAACAATTTACCCCCAGCGGCACAAATGAACAAGCATGGCCCTGCCAGCGGCCTCAGCGCCGCTGGCGATCATACCCCGAGGTGATGGGATAACGCCGGTCACGACCGAAGGCGCGCGGTGTGATGCGTATGCCGGGCGGTGCCTGACGGCGCTTGTATTCATTGCGATCCACCATGGCAACAACCCGGGCCACGGTCTGCCGATCATAGCCGGCAGCGACGATGTCCTCGATGCCATGATCCTGCTCCACGTACATCTCGAGAATGCCATCGAGGATATCATAGGGCGGCAGGCTGTCCGTGTCTCTCTGATCCGGCGCCAGCTCGGCCGAGGGGGGGCGGTCGATGACCCGCTGGGGGATCACCCGCCCTTGGCGGTTGCGGTATTCGGCCAGTAGGTAGACCAGGGTCTTGGGGACATCCTTGATGACCGCAAAGCCCCCGGCCATGTCGCCATACAAGGTAGCATAGCCGACCGCCATTTCACTCTTGTTGCCGGTGGTGAGCACCATCTTGCCTTTCTTGTTGGAAATCGCCATGAGGATCACGCCACGGCAACGGGCCTGGATGTTCTCCTCGGTGGTGTCGGCAGCCAGACCGGCAAACTCGTCACTGAGCACCTCGACAAAGGCATCGAAGGGCTTTTTGATGGGGATCACCCGGTAGTCGACTCCCAGGGTTCGTGCTTCCTGCTCGGCATCCTCCACACTCATGCCGGCGGTATAGCGCGACGGCATCATCACCGCTTCCACCTGCCGGGGGCCCAGTGCATCCACGGCAATGGCCAGGGTCAGGGCCGAGTCGATGCCCCCGGACAGGCCCAGCACCACGCCCCGGAAACCGTTCTTGGTGACAAAATCCCGCACCCCCAGCACCAGAGCCTGATAGACACTGGCTTCGCACTCCAGCTGCGGATGACATTCCCCGGGGCGGGGAACGAGCCGGTCGGCCTGACGGTCGAACCAGACCGGAACGAGGGCTTCCTCGAAGGAAACCAGTCGCTGGGTAACCCGACCCCGGGCATCGACGACGAAGGATTCACCGTCGAACACCAGCTCGTCCTGGCCACCGACCAGATTGGCATAGATCACCGGGCAGTGATTTTCCCGGGCCCGCAGAACCACCGTCTGTTCCCGTTCACGGTATTTGCGGATGTGGTAGGGGGAAGCATTGAGACTGATCAGACACTGGGCACCCTGCGCCACGGCATCGGCGGCCGGCCCGGGAAACCAGATATCCTCGCACAGGGTAACCCCCAGTCTGCACCCCGCCGTGTCGAACACGGCGCTGCCCTCGCCCTGGCGGAAGTAGCGCTTTTCGTCGAACACCTGGTAGTTAGGCAGGTGTTTCTTGCGTGCATTGGCCAGCACCTCACCGTCACGGATAACGATGGCCGCGTTATAGACGCCAGCGGCGGTTTTTTCCGGATAGCCGATGATGGCGGTGATCCCCTTCACGCCCGCCTTGAGGATCTGCAGGCTTTGCACCACCCGTTCGTGCAGGCCCGGACGCAGCAGCAGATCCTCCGGGGGATAGCCGGTGATCGCCAGCTCGGGGAAAATGACCACCGCGGCACCCAGTTCGTCTCGCGCCCGATTGGCGCTGGCGAGGATTTTTTCCACATTGCCCCGGATATCCCCCACCAGCAGGTTGAGCTGGGCAATGGCAATGCACAGGCCCGCCGGGCCGGGATCGTTTGAAATCGTCATGTTGAATAATGTCTGAGCTGGAAAAATCAGTCCGGCAGCAGCTCACGCATGTGGGTGCCCATTTGTGCTGGAGAACGGGTTACCGTGACGCCGGCGGCTTCCAGCGCGGCAAACTTGCCCTCCGCGGTACCCTTGCCACCGGAGATGATCGCCCCGGCATGGCCCATGCGCTTGCCTTTGGGCGCCGTCACCCCGGCGATATAGGCCACCACCGGCTTGCTGACGTGCGCATGGATGTATTCGGCTGCCTCTTCCTCGGCGCTGCCACCGATTTCTCCCACCATGATGATGCCGCGGGTGTCCGGATCGGCCTCGAACATTTCCAGACAGTCGATGAATTCCAGGCCGTGTATGGGATCGCCGCCGATGCCCACACAGGTGGACTGCCCCAGCCCCACCTCGGTAGTCTGGTGCACGGCTTCGTAGGTCAGGGTACCAGAACGGGAAACGATGCCGATGCCGCCGGGCTGGTGAATGGCTCCGGGCATGATGCCGATCTTGCACTGTCCGGGGGTGATGATACCCGGGCAATTGGGCCCGATGAGCGAGGCACCGGTTTCAGCCAGCACCATTTTCACCTTGATCATGTCCTGCACCGGAATGCCTTCGGTGATGCAGACAATCACGTCGATGCCGGCATCGGCCGCTTCCAGAATCGCATCGGCGGCAAAGGCCGCGGGCACGTAGATCATCGTTGCGCTGGCGCCGGTTTCGGCCACCGCATCGTGAACCGTATCGAACACCGGCCGTTCCAAGTGGGTCTGGCCACCCTTGCCCGGGGTCACGCCACCCACCAGCTTGGTGCCATAGGCAATGGCCTGTTCGGAATGAAAGCTGCCCTGCTTGCCGGTAAAGCCCTGGCAGATTACCCGGGTGTCCTTGTCGATGAGAATCGCCATCAGCCCTGTCCTCCTGCTGCTGCCACCACGGTGTGGGCCGCTTCGGTCAGGTCTTCGGAGGATGTGATCCCCAGTCCACTGTCTTCCAGCAGTTGCCGGCCCCGTTCCACATTGGTGCCTTCCAGACGCACCACCACAGGCTGGTTCAGCCCCACCCCCTTTACGGCCTGGATGATGCCTTCGGCAATCAGGTCACAGCGCACGATGCCACCGAAAATGTTCACCAGAATGGCTTTGACCTTGTGGTCGGAAACGATGAGCTTGAAGGCTTCGGCCACACGCTCGGCGGTGGTGCCGCCGCCCACATCGAGAAAATTGGCCGGCCTGCCGCCCTGCAGCTGAATGAGATCCATGGTGGCCATGGCCAGGCCGGCACCGTTGACCATGCAGCCGATGTCGCCGTCGAGACTGACATAATTCAGTTCGTGCTGCTGGGCCTGGTATTCCCGCTCGTCTTCCTGGCTGATGTCGCGCAATTCGCGCAGGCCGGGCCGGCGGTACAGGGCATTGTCGTCGATGTTGATTTTTGCATCCAGCGCCAGCAGCCGGCCTTGGTTGCTCACCACCAGTGGGTTGATTTCCACCAGAGCGAGATCGTTGTTGATGAACAATTGATACAGGCCCTGCATGATCCGCGAAAGTTCCTTGATCTGTGCAGCCAGGCCAAGCCGGAAGGCCATTTGCCGGCACTGGAAGGCCTGCATGCCGGCCACCGGATTGATTTCCAGGGTGATGATCTTCTCCGGCGTGCGCCGCGCCACGTCCTCGATATCCATGCCACCGGCTTCGGAGGCCATGCACACCACCCGTTCCCGGGCCCGATCCACCAGCATGCCCAGATACAGTTCGCGCTCGATGCCGGTGGGGGTTTCGATCAGCACCTGGTTGACCGGCTGACCCTCGGCCGAGGTCTGCGGCGTCACCAGGCGGCTGCCGAGCAGGCCGTTCACGGCCTCGTGCAGGGCCGCTTCACTGTCGGCCTTCCTGATCCCCCCGCCCTTGCCACGGCCGCCGGCATGGACCTGGGCCTTGACCATCCACTGACTGCCCCCCAGCGAACGGGCAGCCTCATGCGCCGCCTCGGCGGAGTCGACCACCCTGCCATCGGGAACCGGGATGCCGTATTCCCTGAAAAGATTTTTTGCCTGATATTCGTGAAGATTCATAATGTTTTCCGCATTGGCTTGCAGATATTGTGAAGCAAAAACCCGGCCTGCGCAAAAAACGCGGGATCAGGTCGCTGAAAAACAGCCTTTTCCAATCATGGCGCTAATTTCGAACCTGACGGCCAATAATACGTTATGATTCAGTCAGGTAAACAATTCATGGAATCCACACTATTATGTCTGGCTTGATCCGCGTTGCAATTATTGTCATCCTCGCCCTGTTGCTCTATCGTTTTGTCAAACGCTGGCTGAATACACTGGAGCAGAACAAGCAGAAAAATGCCCCGTCGACGAAAGGCAAGGTGGAAAACATGGTGCGCTGTGAGTTCTGCGAGGTCCACCTGCCCCAGAACGAAGCCATCCGGCACAACGGCCGCTGGTACTGCAGTGAGCAACATTACCGGCAAAGCAAGCAGCAGCCGTGAACAGGCAGGTTGACTCCGCCGACTGAATTCCGTTCCTTTCATCATGTCCTCCGCAAAAAAAATATTTGATATCCATCCCCATGTGAACCCGGGGGTTGTCGACGAAGCCTCCTACACCTGGAAACCGCTGGAGTTTCTCAACGCCTTTCGTTTTCTGATCAGTTTTTTCTTCAGTGCTCTGTACTTTACTGACCAGCTGTTCCCGCCACTGGGCAGCAGCAACCCTGACCTGTTTTTTGCCACTTCCATGGGCTATCTGGCCCTGAGTGTCGCCTTTACCCTGATGCTGCGCTGGCGGCAGCCCGGTTTTGGCATGCAGACGAGCCTGCAACTGGGCGTGGATGTGATCGCCATCCTCTTGCTGATGCACTCCAGCGGTGGCGTCAGCAGCGGGGTCGGCAACCTGCTGATCATCACCGTGACCGGTGCCAGTGTGGTGCTGGGTGGCCGTTATTCCCTGTTTTTCGTTTCCCTCGTCACCCTGGCGGTGCTGACCGAGCAGTCCTACAGTGAATACACCGGCCTGTCGGCAAGTGGCAGCTACACCCAGGCCGGTTTTCTCGGCCTGACCCTGTTCGTCACCGCCGTGGTGGCTCGCCTGTTTGCGCGAAAAATCCGCGAGAGCGAGGCGCTGGCCGAAAAGCGTGGCCTGGATCTGGCCAACATGGCGGAGCTGACCGAGCACATCATTCAACGCATGCAAACCGGCATCGTGGTCATCGATGGTGACAACCGGGTTCGACTGATCAATGAATCTGCCTGGTACATGCTGGGCATGCCCTCCACGGCGGGGGCACCGGATCTGCACAACATCTCCATGCCCTTGGCCCGGCAACTGGAGAAATGGAACGACAACCCCGATACCCCGTCCTCCGTCATCCAGCCCTCCTCGAGCTACGCCAACGTCATGCCCCGTTTTGCCCGACTGAGCCAGAAAGATCCCAAAAACCAGAAAGGTACGCTGATTTTTCTCGAAGACACCTCGGCCATGGAACAAAAGGCCCAGCAACTGCAGCTGGCCTCTCTGGGCCGCCTGACCGCCAGTATCGCCCACGAAATCCGCAACCCGCTGGGCGCCATCAGCCATGCCGGACAACTGCTAGCCGAATCCCCCAACATCGATGAAAAGGACGCCCGTCTGACTCGCATCATCAAGGATCAGTCCAGTCGCATGAATACCATCATCGAGAGTGTGCTGCAGCTGGGCCGGCGCACCAAGACCCAGCCGGAGTTGATCGAGCTGAAAAGCTTCGTACAGAATTTTGTCCGGGACTTTCTCCACAACCGTCAGGAAGCGGCGGATACCATTGGCGTGCTCATCGAGCCGGACAGCATCCAGATCCGTTTCGATGTTACCCATTTCCAGCAAATCCTCACCAATCTGTGTGAAAATGCCCTGCGCCACAGCAACCCGAACCAGCGCAATCCGAAGGTCATCATTCGTGGTGGCCTGAGCCTGGACCTGAGCCGCCCTCATATCGACGTCATCGATCATGGCAGCGGTATCGATGAGGAAACGGCCAACCACATTTTCGAGCCTTTTTATACCACCTCCAGCAGTGGCAGCGGCCTGGGGCTCTATATCTCCCGGGAACTGGCGGAATGCAATCAGGCCCGCCTGAATTACCTGTCCCTGGCCAGCCAGGGCAGCTGTTTTCGCCTCAGCTTCCAGGATCCGCGCCGGCACATGCATTAAAATATGAGGGCAAAAACCGTACTTTTTGCAACGAGCATCACAATATAAATACAAGAGAGCGACATGGCAGCCCACCCCCGAGCTTTAATTGTTGACGATGAACCGGATATCCGCGAACTGCTGGTGATCACCCTGGATCGCATGGACGTGCAGACCGAGGAAGCAGAAAACCTGCGGGAGGCCAGGGAAAAACTGGCCAGCTCGGACTTCGACCTGTGTCTGACCGACATGCGCCTGCCCGACGGCAATGGCATCGATTTCGTTCGCCATATCCAGCAGACCAAGCCTTACATCCCCGTGGCCATGATCACCGCCCACGGCAACATGGAATCGGCTATCGAGGCCCTCAAGGCCGGGGCCTTCGACTTTGTCTCCAAACCGGTGGACCTGAACGTCCTGCGCAACCTGGTTACCACGGCCCTCAAGGTCAGTGAAGAACCTCCCGCGGACACCCAACCGGTCGACAGGACCGCCTCCCTGCTGGGTAAATCGGCCATGATCCAGCAGACCCGGCAGACCATCCTCAAGCTGGCCCGCAGCCAGGCGCCTGTTTACATCAGTGGCGGCTCCGGAGCTGGCAAGGAGCTGGCCGCCCGCCTGATCCATGACAACGGCCCCCGCGCCGACAAGCCCTTCGTTCCCGTCAACTGTGGCGCCATTCCCTCCGAGCTGATGGAAAGCGAATTCTTCGGCCACAAGAAGGGCAGTTTTACCGGTGCCAGCAGCGACAAGCAGGGGCTGTTCCAGGCTGCCGACGGCGGCACCCTGTTTCTCGACGAAGTGGCCGATCTGCCCCTGGACATGCAGGTCAAGCTGCTGCGCGCCATCCAGGAAAAGGCCATACGCCCGGTGGGGGCCCACAGGGAAATCCCGGTCAATGTCCGCATTATCAGTGCCACACACAAGGATCTGCACCGGCTGACGGCCGCCGGCCAGTTTCGCCAGGATCTGTATTTTCGCATCAATGTCATCGAACTGCCCATGCCCAGTCTCAAGGCGCGGCTGGAAGATATTCCGCTGCTGGTGGAGCATTTTCTGCGCAAAATCGCCCGGGAATGGCAAACCGAGCCCCCAAAGATCGACAAGGCCGCCCTGGCAGAACTGAAAACCTATGATTTTCCAGGCAATGTGCGGGAGCTGGAAAACATCCTCGAACGGGCCATGACACTCTGCGAGGACAACTATATAAAAGAAGCCGATCTGAAACTGCCCCGCGGAGGTGAACCCGTTTCCGGTGAATTCGTCCAGCCTGTGGCGCAAATCCAGGCACTGGACACGGCACTGGACAGCTCGGAACGCCAGGCCATCGTCAAGGCACTGGAAAAGACCCGTTACAACAAGACCGCCGCCGCCAAGCTGCTGGGCCTGACCTTCCGTCAGCTGCGCTACCGGATCAAGAAACTGGGAATCGAATAAAATCAGGCCAACTCCGTCTTGACCGTGACAAAAAGTGACCATTTTTGTCACAAGCTGACACAAGGCGGAAAGACGACAACGGAAATTGTCACCTTTGTATAACCCGCCATTGCATCGGACGGGCCTGTAAGTTACTGTTTCGCCGAATGATATATTCAATGACAAGAAAAAAATAAATTCTGGCACGCAACCTGCTAGACAATAACCAACGCAGATCAGGGTGAACCTGGTCGACAGTTTTTTCAATCAAACTAAAGTAGTGGAGAGTCCCAACATGAAACGTACTCAAGGTTTTACCCTTATCGAACTGATGATCGTCGTCGCGATCATCGGTATTCTGGCCGCCATCGCCATCCCGGCCTACCAGGGCTACATCAGCCGTTCACAGATCAACTCCCATGTGGACAACAAGGACATCGCCGTGCGCTTTATTCGTAACGAATATGCCAAGGGCCAGGCCGGTGGTAACTGTACCTATAATTCTTCTAGTCCGTCTATCACGAAAGTTATCGCTGAACTGAACGAAGGCGGCAAACGCGCCATCGGTGGCGCCGTATCAGATGCCTTCGTTGGTACCGGTGTCACAACTCAGGGAACCGTTGCTGTCGACATCACGGCATCTGGCACTGCCTTCACCGCCACGGGCTGCCCAAGAACAGGTGCCGGAGTCAATGTCACTCTGAACCCCATTTCTGGTCTCACTTACCCGACAGGCACAACAGATCCAGTCACGTTCACTCTTGACTAAGATGTAAACCGGGGACAGGTGGCCCATTTTAATGGGCCACCTGTTTCGTATTTTACAAAAACGCCAGGCAGAAATACCCATGAATACCTTTTCAGTCAAACAATACGGCGTAACCCTGATTGAACTGCTGATGGCCATGGCCATCATTGCCGTTATATCTTCCATCGCTATTCCCATGTATTCCGGTTATATTTCCACAGCCAGGGAAACCGAGGCCTGGTATAACATCAGTGACATCAAGATGGCCGAAGAGGAATATTTTCTCGAAAACAACAGTTATTTCCCTGCAGCTGGCTCAACAGCCTCTACAACAGATGGATCGCTGGATACCTACTGGATACCTGAAAGTGGCACAGCCGATTTTCAGTTTGCCTACACCGTTTCGACAAATGCCTCGGGAACAAAGTTTTATGTCCGGGCTCAAGGCAAGGGCGACAAGGTTCCCACCTCGGTATCTTTCTTTTACAATAACTAAATTGTCAAATTGTCCTGGTTGGTTTCGATGATCAACCCCATACCATCATATTCCGCTCACCACGCTGACGACAGACACTGATGTCCGAGGCCAGCCCCACATACAGCAAGGCCATTCTGTTTCTGTTTGCTGTTTTTCTGCTCGTCCAGCCTCTTGTTTATACTGAATCCCTGAGAGATATCGCTTCTCTGCCCCGCTGGACGGCACTTGCACTTTTTTCGCCGCTACTTCTACTTTCGGTGTTGTTGTATAGCTGGCGATATCACTCTGCACTATACTGGCACAAGTTGTTCAGCCTCGCGATATTGCTGCTAGCTTGGGGAGCAAGCACGTATTTGTGGAGTATTGATCCAGTCAATACCCTGCAAACCAGTATCAAACTTCTTGCCCTCATTTTGCTGGGCATTGCCGCTATGCAGTTTTCTGTGACGGTGACAGGTGCCCTGACGCTCATAGTCTCGGGCGTGACGGGTGCGGCACTCATCTCCATCATCGGTTTGTTGCAGATCCTCGGCTTCAATCCTTTCGATTACATGCAATACGCGCCACCGGCGGCCACCTTTGGCAACAAGAATTTTGCCGCCATGTTTCTTGATCTGGCTACGCCCTTGGCCTTCATCCTGATCTTCATTGCCAGGCAAACCCGGGACATCTGGCTGACTGCCTTGTTGTTCGGCCTGTGTTTCAGCTACTGGGTGCTGATCCATTCCCGAGCGAGCTGGCTGGCCCTGCTTGTGACCATGCTGGTGTTGCTGTTCGTTCTCTATCGCAATGCAGATTTCAGAAAACTGTTTTTTACCCGTGGCAAAGATCGGCTGGTTCCCGTTATTCTCGCCCTGCTTCTGCCTGTCCTGATCTTTCAGATGTCATCGGAACTCGAACAGCTGGCCAGTAAACGTCAGGTTTCAGCACTAGACATGGGCATGGAGATCCGTCTGCGTGCCTATGCCAATTCTGTACCAATGATCGAGGACAACCTGCTTGGCGGCTCTGGTCTGGGATCATTCATGTTGGCATTTCGCCCGTACCTGTTCGCGGTTGTGCCCCTTATATCCATGTCAGAAAGCATGTACATGATTCACCTGCACAATGACCTGTTGCAGACGGTAGCAGAACTGGGGCTACCAGGCCTGCTGCTGATACTGGCCATTTTCTATGTCACCATGGCCAACGCCTTCAGGCTCGTCAACATGCAAACCGAAAACACCGTCCGTCTTCTGGGCCTGGGTTGCCTGCTTGCACTCTCGGCCTTTGCTGTTCATGCCATGCTGAGTTTCCCGCTGCATCTACCCGGCTCTGCCATCCTATTGTGGCTGATCATGGGTGTGGTCACCGGCTTGTCTGGAATACTCAAACCGTTGAAACGAATCAAGATACACTCAGGAATCGTCGTGGTGGCTGGTCTGATTCTGCTCACTGTTTTTTTCATCAATGGTACTTTTTATAATAAATTGCTCCACAACAGTGCGCAGGTAAAAGCACTGGAACTGTCGATGAAAATGAATGACTGTGACAGCGCGCTGGCCATTGCCGGTCAGGTCGACCCCACGCTCAATTATGATGCCTTGCTGCTGACCCCCTTTGCCTACATCAAATGCGAGGCGACTTATGAAACGGCAATCCAGCCCATCAACTCGATTCTGGCCTATGATCCCAACAATGCCTACGCAAGAATCAAGCGTGGCTATCTGTACTTGGAGAGCAATCAGCCGGATCGGGCCATCCAGGATTTTGTCGTGGTTGCCCGGATCCTTCCCAACCGGACATCGGGCTACCATGGCATCGCTGATACGGCGGTCACCATGGGGAATTTTCCACTGGCCATCGACATGTATCGGAAAGTGCTTAAAATCGAGCCCAACGACCGGTCCGCAAGGCAAATGCTGGAAAAACTGTCGAAATTACCCGGGAAATGACATTTTGCCGGGTTCCATTTCACACTTTTGAAGAGTATTAGTTTTTAATATCAAGGGCTTATGCTATATTCCTTAGATATCATGTAGCATTTTGCTGTAAAACCAGTCCAAAATCAGACTCAATTATTTACGATTCAATACGATATAGTATTATGGTTTGGTGAAATCCATTTTTCTTTCCCTGACGATAATTTTTAATAGACAACCGACTATTCGACAATGGCAACACCCGGAACAAAAATTCAGTTTAGTGGCTTGGCCAGAAAGCTGGTGCAGGATGGTCTGCTCAGTGACAGTCAGGCCCAGGAAGCCTACGAAGCGGCCAACAAACAGAAAACTTCCTTCGTCTCCTACCTTGTCGACAAGAAAATAGTCGACAGTCGCAATATAGCCCAGTCCGCCTCGGATGAATTCGGTGTCCCTCTGCTCGATCTGGACGTCGTGGAACTGGAACCGGATGTCGTCAAGCTGGTCAAGGAATCCCTGGTTCGCAAGCACCGCACCCTGCCCATATTCAAACGGGGCAATCGCCTGTTTGTCGCCGTCTCCGATCCCACGAATCTGCAGGCCCTGGATGAAATCAAGTTCCACGTGGGCATGAACACCGAGTCGATCCTGGTCGAGGACGACAAGCTCAGCCGTAGCATCGACAAGGCCATGGAGGCCAACGACTCGACCCTGGCGGATCTGGCGGGTGACTCGGACCTCGAGGATGTGGAATTTGCCGATGAAGGTGACAATGCCGGCCCGGAAGTGACCGAATCGGAGGCCGATGATGCCCCCGTGGTGCGCTTCGTCAACAAGGTGATGCTCGATGCCATCGGCAAGGGTGCCTCGGACATTCATTTTGAACCTTACGAAAAATCCTACCGGGTGAGGCTGCGCATCGACGGTATTCTCAAGGAAATCGCCTCCCCCCCGGTGGCTATGTCGCCACGCCTGTCGGCACGCCTGAAAGTCATGTCACGCCTGGATATTTCCGAACGACGGATTCCCCAGGATGGCCGCATCAAGATGAATCTGTCAAAAAGCCGTTCGATCGATTTTCGTGTCAATACCTGCCCCACCCTGTTTGGGGAAAAAATCGTTCTGCGTATCCTCGACCCCAACTCGGCCAAACTCGGCGTCGACGCCCTCGGTTTCGAGGAGGAGCAGAAACAGCTGTTTCTCACCGCCCTGCACAAACCCTATGGCATGTTGCTGGTGACCGGCCCGACCGGCAGTGGCAAAACGGTAACCCTGTATACCGGCGTCAATATTCTCAACGAACCCAATATCAACATCTCCACCGCCGAGGATCCGGTTGAAATCAACCTGGCCGGGGTCAACCAGGTCCATGTCAACCCCAAGGTGGGCCTGGATTTCCCGGCTGCCCTGCGCGCCTTTTTGCGTCAGGATCCGGACGTCATCCTGGTCGGGGAAATTCGTGACCTGGAAACTGCTGAAATCGCCATCAAGGCCTCACAGACCGGTCACATGGTGTTGTCGACCCTGCACACCAATGACGCCCCGCAAACCCTGACCCGACTCATGAACATGGGGGTTCCACCGTATAACATTGCCTCCTCCATCAACCTGATCGTTGCCCAGCGACTGTGCCGACGCCTCTGTCCCCACTGCAAGCAGGAACTGGAGATCCCTGCCGGTGCTCTCAAGGAAGAAGGCTTCACGGACGAGGAAATCAGCAAGGGCGTCAAGGTCTATGGCCCCAATGGCTGCGATCAGTGCAATGAAGGCTACAAGGGCCGGGTTGGCATCTACCAGGTCATGCCCATTTCCGAGAAGATGGGACAAATCATCATGGAAGGGGGCAACGCCCTGCAACTGGCCGAACAGGCCGACAAGGAAGGCATTCCCGATTTGCGCAAATCCGGATTAAAAAAAGTAAAAGACGGTATTACCAGTCTGGACGAAGTCAACCGAGTCACGAAGGAATAATCCATGGCAACAGCAGCAAAAAAACAAACAGAATTTGTCTGGGAAGGAAAGGATAGCAAGGGCAACAAGGTCAAGGGGGAAACTGCCGGCAGCAACATCAACCTCGTCAAGGCGGGTCTGCGCCGCCAGGGCATCACCCCCACCAGGGTAAGAAAGAAGGCAAAACCCCTGTTCGGAGGCAGCACCAAGATCAATGCTTCCGAAATCTCCATTTTCAGCCGCCAGCTGGCCACCATGATGGATGCCGGTGTGCCTCTCGTGCAGGCCTTCGAAATCATTGGCCGTGGACATGAAAACAAGGGCATGCAGGAGCTGCTGCTTGCCATCAAGTCGGACATCGAATCGGGCAGCAACCTCTCCGAAGCCCTCGCCAAGCATCCCATGCAGTTCGATGAACTCTACTGCAACCTGGTAAGAGCCGGCGAACATGCGGGTATCCTGGACACCATTCTGGACAAGGTGGCCACCTACAAGGAAAAAACCGAGGCCATCAAGGGCAAGATCAAAAAAGCCCTGTTCTACCCGACAGCGGTCATTGTCGTTTCATTCATCATTACGGCCATCCTTATGATCTTCGTCATTCCCGAATTCGAAAAGCTGTTTGCGGGTTTTGGTGCCGATCTGCCGGCCATTACCAAGTTTGTCATCAACCTGTCACAGATTTTCCAGAATTACTGGTGGGCCATATTTGGCTCGATAGGTCTGGCCATTTACGGTGTCATCCAGGCCAAGCGCCGTTCAAAAGGTTTCAATGTATTTCTTGACAAGGTCCTGTTAAAAACTCCCATTATTGGCCCGATTCTCAACAAGGCCGCCATTGCCCGCTTTGCCCGTACCCTGGCCACCATGTTTGCAGCCGGTGTGCCGCTGGTCGAGGCCATGGACTCTGTCGCCGGCGCCGTTGGTAACGTGGTCTACGGCGATGCCGTCCGGCACATGCGCGATGAAGTCTCCACCGGTACCCAGCTCAATGTTGCCATGCGCCAGACTGACCTGTTTCCCAACATGGTGGTGCAGATGACCGCCATCGGTGAGGAAGCCGGTTCCATGGACACCATGCTTTCCAAGGTTGCCGACTTTTACGAAGAGGAAGTCGACAATGCCGTTGATGGCCTGAGCAGCCTGTTGGAACCCCTGATCATGACCATTCTTGGTGGTCTGATCGGTGGCCTGGTCATTGCCATGTACATGCCCATCTTCCAGATGGGCAAGGTTGTTGGCGGTTAAAACTCGATACAGCTCATGTCATTGATTGAGCTGTTACAGCACGACAGAGGCTTCTATGTGGGCGCTGTCTTCGTGCTGGGTCTGCTGATGGGCAGTTTTTTCAATGTAGTGATCTACCGCCTGCCAATCATGTTGAAGCGCCAGTGGAAATCCGAGTGTGTTGATTTTCTTGCCGACGAACATGTGGTCGACAAGAACCAGACCTTCGCAACCCGCCGTGCAGAAAAATTCAATCTGGTCGTCCCGCATTCGAGCTGTCCCGAATGTGGCCACGCCATCAGCGCCCTGGAAAATATCCCCGTTGTCAGCTACCTGGCTCTGCGCGGCCGTTGCCGGCAATGCAAAACCCCCATTTCTCTGCGCTATCCCCTTGTCGAATTCCTTACCGCAAGCATCACGGCCATCACCGCTTGGCACTTCGGTTTCACACCGGCTGCCGCCGGCGCCATCCTCTTGAGCTGGGCACTGATATGCCTGACCTTTATCGATCTCGATCACCAGTATTTGCCCGACAACATCACCCTGCCTTTTCTCTGGCTGGGTCTGCTGTTCAATCTGTCTTCCACCTATGTCGATATCGAATCAGCCATTATCGGTGCCATTGCCGGCTACCTGACCTTGTGGCTGGTTTATCAGCTTTTCAAACTGGTAACCGGCAAGGAAGGCATGGGCTTCGGTGATTTCAAGCTGCTTGCCGTCCTCGGTGCCTGGATGGGCTGGCAAATGCTGCCGCTGATCATCATTCTTTCCTCACTTGTCGGTTCGGTTTCGGGTATCGCCATGATCCTGTTTCGCCGACATGAACAGAGCAAGCCCATTCCCTTTGGCCCCTATCTGGCCATTGCCGGCTGGGTCGCCCTGCTCTGGGGAGAACGCATCAATACGGCCTACCTCAAGTGGATCAGCCTGTAATCACGTCGACGGGACATTCTGCACATGAAGGTAATCGGACTGACAGGCGGCATTGCCAGCGGTAAAACGACGATCAGTCAGTTATTCTCACAGCTTGGCGTTCCCGTCATCGACCTCGATGTCATTGCCAGGCAGGTTGTCGAACCGGGTCAGCCGGCGTTGCAGGCTGTCATCGATGAATTTGGCGAGGAAATCCTGACTGCCGAGGGCAGACTCGACCGTCAGCGCCTGCGGGAAATGATTTTTGACCAGGCCGAGAAAAGACAGTTACTCGAAAGTATTCTCCACCCGGTGATCTGGCACAATGCCAGGCAACAGCTGGCATCCCTGACCAGCCCCTATTGCCTGCTGGTCATCCCCTTGCTGGCAGATAAAGCCAGCCCGGTTCCGCTTGACAGGATCCTGGTGGTGGACATTCCGAAAGATGAACAAGTCCGCCGCCTCGTGCAGCGGGATCAGATTTCGGCTCGACAGGCTGAAAAAATATTGCGCGCCCAGACCAGTCGTCAGGCAAGGCTGGCCCTGGCGGATGATGTCATCGACAATTATGGTGATATCAGTGCCGCCGAAAAACAGGTCAAACAACTTCATCAAGCGTATCTGGCTATGTCAGGGCAATAATTGCCAGATATTGCCAAACGGCCTTTCTTGTTCCACAATCACGCCCTAGCGCCAAACTATCGAGAATCCCGTGGACAACCCAATCATCTATGAACAACCCCTCAATGAACGCATGCGGACTTTTCTGAGGCTGGAACACCTGTTCAACATGGCGGCCTATTCCCTGCGTGGTTTCTCTGTCTGGGACAGTCGCACGAGTCTGGGCGGGATGATCCAGATCCTGGACATTCTTTCGCGCAATGATCTGAAAAATGAAATTCTCAAGGAGCTCGAACGCCTCACCGTTTCCCTCAACGCCCTGCGTAATCTGCCCGGTGTCGACAAACAGCAATTGCAAAGCATTCTCAGCCAGCTGGAAAATGCCCAGCAGGACGTGCATTCCCAGACCGGGCAGTTTGGCAGCAGCCTGCGTGAAGACGAAATGATCAAGACCCTGCGGCAACGCAGCAGTATTACCGGTGGTGACTGCAATTTCGATCTGCCCGGCTATCATCACTGGCTGGAGAGGGAACCGGAAAAACGTATCACCGAATTGGAAGCCTGGTTCGATGAGCTCGATTGCATTCAGAAGCCGGTAAAACTGATCCTGGCGATTTTGCGTGAAAGCAGTGATGCAAGAGAACTGCTTGCGGAAGCGGGGTTTTATCAACAGTCACTGGATCCCTCTGCGCCTGTCCAGATCCTGCGTGTGCTGTTGCCGCGGGAATCGAACGTCTATCCGGAAATCAGTGCAGGCAAACACCGCTTTTCCATTCGTTTTCTGCAACCACTCAAGGGCACAAGGCCGGTTCAGAGTGAAGACGACATTCCTTTCTCTTTTTACAGTTGTGCCTTATGAATAAAACCGTCAAATGTCCGACCTGCGGCAAGAAGGTCGTCTGGTCTGAAAAATCGAAATGGCGTCCCTTCTGCAGTGAACGCTGCCGGCTTATCGATCTGGGCGAGTGGGCCAGTGAGTCACACCGCATACCGGGTGAAACCATCTACCCGGAAGAATTCATCGAAAACCACCCGGACAAAAAGACTCACTGAGCACCATCGACCCTCAGCCGGTATTGTGCCATGTAGACACTGTCTTTGCTCTCAAGCTCAACCGTTGCCTGCCAGTCCCGTCTGCCACTGACACAGACCGGAAGCATGCCGCTGCCGCTATAGACCGAAGTGGCGTTCTGCAGTTTTTCCTTCCTTAATCCAAACCGGTTTATCCCCATATCCATGTCAGACATGGCAAAACTGACCGTCACCCTGGTGATTTCATTCGGGCCAAACCCCGTTGCGACGACCTGCATCTCAAAGGGTTGGAGATAGTGGATAGTGGCAGGGAAAAACAGGGAAACCACCCGGCTTCCCGACTGACTGAGACAGGGCGAGCTGAGAGGATCACAGGAGCTGTCTGAAAGCAGGTGGCTCACCGGCTTGTCCAGTCGCTCAGACTGACCACAGCCCGAAACGAGCAACAGTAACAGCAGGCCGGTTGGCAGAACATACCTTTGGCGCATTCAGGCCGTCCCCCACAGAGCCCGTATGGCCGAGATACCCTGCCCGCCATGCTGTCGGGAAAGAGTGATGTGCTTTTCTTCCATGCCTCCCAGTGCATAGACGGGCACTGTGGAGGCCTCGGCCAGGGCGGCAAAGCCCTCCCAGCCCAGAACCGCCGCTCCGGGGTGAGAGGCGGTCGCCTGTACCGGCGAGACGACGACGAAATCCACCTCCAGTTTCAGTGCCTGTTGCAGCTGTGCCTGATCATGGACCGAGGCCGCCAGCAGGCAATGTTTGTCCAGAGGTCGGCACGGGAACTCATGCAGTTGTGCCGAGGTCAGGTGCAGGCCATCGGCACCCAGCGTCCTGACCAGTGCCGGACTGACGCCATTGAGCAACAGTTTTGCGCCAGCCCGGTGGCACTGGGCCAGCATGGGCGGTACCCGCTGTTGCATTTCATCAACATGGCAATGCTTGTCCCTGAACTGAAGCAGACGGATCCCCCGGTGCAGAGCCTGTTCCAGCCGGAAACTGAACTCATCCATGTCCTGATAATCGCCGCTGACGAGGTAACGATCGGGCAGTTGCAGTGCGCGGATAATCCCGTGGTTGGCCCGGGGAAACGAAAACTGTTCAAGTCCATCCATGCTCACCCACCTGACGGGCTGACCTTCGCGGCCAGTGGCCTGACCGCTGAAACTGTCAGTCTGCCAGACATCGAGCAGAACCCGTCGGTCGGGATAGGCATGCGCAATGCGGATCAGGGGTTGCAACCCGTCGACCTGGATGCCCAGCTCTTCATCCAGTTCTCTTGCCAGCGCCTGCTGGACCGATTCACCGGCTTCCACCTTGCCACCGGGAAACTCCCACAGCCCCCCCTGATGCACATGCTGGGGACGTCTGGCGATGAGGATCTCGCCCTTGGCATTGCGAACCACACCCACGGCAACATGAATTGATGATGAAGTTATTGCCATCGATATGGGCAACTGGCAAGGAATGACTGACAGCCATGCAGCATCGGCACAAACAAAAATGCCTGCTCAGGTACGGTATTCCGCATTGATCCGAACGTAGTCATAGGAGAAGTCACAGGTCCAGACATTACTCGAGGCCTGGCCCCGGGCAAGATCGATACGAACGGTAATTTCATTCCTGTCCATGACGGCCTGACCACGTTCTTCGGTATAGGCGGCATCACGGCCACCATGGCTGACGATACAGACTTCATCGAGATGGATCCTGATGGTGTCGATTTGCAGCTCAGCCAGGCCCGCCCGGCCCACTGCCGCAAGGATCCGCCCCCAGTTGGGATCCGCGGCGAAGAAGGCGGTTTTTACCAGAGGTGAATGGGCCACCGTGTAGGCCACCTGCCGACACTCCTCGATATCCTTGCCACCGGTCACTTCGATGTTGATGAGCTTCGTCGCCCCTTCTCCATCCCTGACCATGGCTTTGGCCAGTTCGACACAGACTTCACTGACCAGGGCCTGCAGCGCCAGGCAGGCACTGGTTTCGGCCTCGACCGACAGCCCCGACTCGCCTGTGGCCATCAGCAGGCAGGCATCGTTGGTCGAGGTGTCGCCATCGACAGTGATCCGGTTGAAAGAGGCGTCTACCGCCTGCTCCAGCATCGACTGCAACAGGGAGGCCCCGACCGCCGCATCGGTGGCTACATAAGCCAGCATGGTCGCCATGTCCGGGCGAATCATGCCGGCACCTTTGGCCATGCCGGTAACAGTGATGCTCTCTCCCTCGATCACCACACGCCGGCTGACGAGCTTGGGCACCGTATCGGTGGTCATGATGCCATACGAGGCATCAGACCAGCCCGCTGCAGACAAGGCCTCGATGGCCGCAGGCAGTCCCTGGATGATTCTGTCGACAGGCAGGTTTTCTACGATCACGCCGGTTGAAAACGGCAGGATCGCTTCTGACCTGACAGCCGTCAGTTCGGCCAGCGCAGCACAACAGGCATGGGCGTCGTCCAGCCCCTGCTGTCCGGTGCCGGCATTGGCATTGCCGGTATTGACCAGCAGGTAACGGGGCGATTCGGCCGCCAGATGTTCTCTGGCAACAATGACCGGTGCCGCACAGAAGGCATTGCGGGTGAACACCGCCGCCGTATTCGTACCCGGTGACAGCTCAATGATCACCAGGTCACGGTGCTCCGGTTTCTTGATGCCGGCGCAGGCCGTACCCAAGCGGATACCGGCAACAGGAAAAGGGGGGGAAGTATCGGAATCGGACATGTTATTGGTGAGTCAGGAGAAAAGTATTAAAGATACAGTATTTGCCATGTCCTGTATCTTTTCAACTTTTCTCTTTTCCCGGGGTTAACTCAGTTTGCCGTGGCACTGTTTGTATTTCTTGCCGGAACCACACGGACAGGGTTCGTTACGGCCCACCTTGCGGCCTTCACGCACATAGGGCGTGTGCTGCTCATGTTCTTCTTCGGCCACATCGCCACCGATGGCACTGGCCTCGGCGTGCTGGAATTCCATGCCCTGCTCCTGGGCACGACGCTGGGCTTCCAGAGCCTCGACTTCTTCCTCACTGCGGATCTGTACCCGGCTGAGGATGGTAATGACCTCGTGCTTGATGCGCTCGAGCATTTCAGAAAACAGTTCGAAGGACTCGCGCTTGAATTCCTGCTTGGGGTTTTTCTGTGCATAGCCACGCAGATGAATGCCTTGGCGTAACTGATCCATCAGGGCAAGATGATCCCGCCACTGACTGTCGAGTACCTGCAGGGTAATGGCTTTCTCGATGTGGCGCATGACCTCGGAGCCGTATTCACGCTCCTTGGCGGCAAACAGCTCGCTGACTTCGGCCAGGAGCTTTTCATGCAGATCATCTTCATCCATCTGCTCGTCAGACGACAGCCATGACTGAATGTCCAGCTTGAGTCCAAATTCCCCTTCGATGGCATCGGTCAGACCGGCAACGTCCCACTGCTCTTCGATACTCTGTGGCGGGATGTAATTGCTGATCAGGGCATTGACCACATCGGTACGAATGGCCGTTATCATTTCGGAGATATCGTCCGATTTTAGCAGTTCGTTGCGCTGACCGTAGATCACCTTGCGCTGGTCATTGGCCACATCATCGTACTCGAGCAACTGTTTGCGCATGTCGAAGTTATGGCCTTCGACCTTGCGCTGGGCATTTTCGATGGCACGGCTCACCCAGGGATGTTCGATGGCTTCGCCTTCTTCCATGCCCAGTTTCTGCATGATGGCCGAGACACGATCAGAGGCAAAGATGCGCATCAGGTTGTCTTCCAGTGACAGGTAGAAACGTGAAGAACCCGGATCGCCCTGGCGCCCGGAACGGCCACGCAACTGATTGTCCACACGGCGGGATTCATGACGCTCGGTGCCGATGATGTGCAGGCCACCGGCTTCGAGTACCTGTTGATGCCGCGTTTCCCAGGCAGCACGCACCTTTTCGATCGCCTCGTGAGAAGGCTCCTTGAGGGCATCGATTTCCACTTCGAGATTGCCGCCGAGCACGATATCCGTACCACGGCCAGCCATATTGGTGGCGATGGTAATCGCACCTGGACGGCCCGCCTGGGCAACGATTTCCGCCTCGCGTTCATGCTGTTTGGCATTCAGGACTTCATGGGGAATTTTGGCCTTCTTCAATTCACCGGACAGGAACTCCGAAACTTCGATGGAGGTGGTACCCACCAGTACTGGCTGACCCCGTTTCTTGCAATCCTTGATGTCTTCGATGATGGCTCTGAATTTTTCCGCCTGGGTCAGATAAACCAGATCCGTCATGTCCTTGCGGATCATGGGTCGGTGAGTAGGCACCACGACCACTTCAAGGCCATAAATCTGCTGGAATTCGTAGGCTTCGGTATCGGCGGTTCCGGTCATGCCCGACAGCTTGTCGTACAGGCGAAAGAAATTCTGGAAGGTGATCGACGCCACGGTCTGGTTTTCCTGCTGAATCTCCACGCCTTCCTTTGCTTCGACCGCTTGGTGCAGACCGTCTGACCAGCGCCGTCCCTGCATGGTACGTCCGGTAAACTCATCGACGATAATCACTTCATTGTTCTGCACGATGTAGTCCACGTCCTTCTGAAACAGCACGTGAGCACGCAGACCCGCGGTCACATGATGCAGCAGACCAATGTTGGTCACATCGTAGAGGCTTTCGTTTTCCGGCAGCAGGCCGATTTCCTGCAGCATGTTCTCCACTTTTTCGTGGCCTTCCTCGGTAAGGAAGATCTGCTTGGCCTTTTCGTCCACGGAAAAGTCACCAGGGCCATCCTCCTCTTCCTGTTTCACCAGTTTGGGAATAAGCGAATTGATCTTGGTGTACAAATCGGAACTTTCGTCCGCAGGACCGGATATGATCAGGGGCGTGCGTGCCTCATCGATGAGGATGGAGTCGACCTCATCGACAATCGCAAAGGCATGACTGCGCTGGAACTGCTCTTCGGCACTGAAGGCCATGTTGTCACGCAGATAGTCAAAGCCATATTCGTTGTTGGTACCGTAGGTGATGTCTGCATCGTAGGCGGCCTTCTTGTCCTGGAAGGGCATGTTGGAAAGAATCACCCCCACACTCATGCCCAGGAAGCGGTAAATCTTGCCCATCCACTCGGCGTCGCGGGAAGCCAGGTAATCATTGACCGTTACCACATGCACACCCTTGCCCGGCAGGGCGTTCAGGTAGGCTGCCAGGGTTGCCACCAGGGTCTTGCCTTCACCGGTGCGCATTTCGGAAATCTTGCCCTGATGCAGCACCATGCCGCCGATGAGCTGGGCATCATAATGACGCATGCTCAAAACCCGTTTGCCCGCCTCTCGCACCGTGGCAAACGCCTCGGGCAACAGATCGTCAAGGCTTTCCCCTTTCTCGAGCCGCTCGCGGAACTCGCGGGTCTTGCCCTGCAGTTCTTCATCGGAAAGTGCCTCGAAATCGGGCTCCAACGCATTGATTTTTGCCACCGTCTTTCGCATGGCCTTGACCAGGCGCTCGTTGCGACTACCAAAGATTTTCCGTAACAGTTTAGAAACCATATACCTGCCTGAAAGCAATTTAATGTGAGTACTCACTAACGTGTTGACCCGGGCTCGCAACCGGGCAAAGCGAGTAAATAAAAATTTGCGATATTCTAACGGGATACGGACGATTTGTCCGCCCTGATCCGGGATGTATGGGGATTATCTGTCGGTTAGCGGCTGGATTTGTCCAGATTCCTCAAGTTGGGCCACTGAATCCTGGATATAGAGGCGTCCTGCCTCGCTGATCTGCAATACGGTCTCGGGAAAATCCAGCCGGGAGAGCTGCTGGATCAGGCGGGCGGCCGTATTTTCCGGATCCGGCACGGGACCGCGGGGACGAAGCTGGCGGGCAGAATGAATCTGGCCACGCAC
The DNA here is from genome assembly GCA_024275915.1 of Gammaproteobacteria bacterium. Lineage (GTDB taxonomy): Bacteria > Pseudomonadota > Gammaproteobacteria > UBA6429 > Thiohalophilaceae > JAJRYG01. The sequence continues at coordinate 24,273 of JAJRYG010000010.1, read as the reverse complement.
GAAACGTCCCGATTCATCCAGGGTCGCCATCAGTAGCGGTGCAAGCCCCTTGGTCTGTGCCACACTGATGCCATAGTAGGTGGCAAAATTGCCCAAGCTATAGGCAATCAACCGTCCCCGATAGATTTCAACGGCACGCGGGACATGGGGGCCATGTCCAAGAACGATGTCGGCCCCGGCCTCGACCACGCTGCGTGCAAACTCCACGACGTCCCCCCTGTCCTCACGGTAATAGTATTCCCGGGCAAAAGGCAGCCGGGTCATGTCCAGGCCCTCGCCACCGGCATGCATGGAGACCATGACGATGTCATGTGTCGCGGCCAGCCCCTGTACCGTGGCAACGGCAGCGGGGAGATCCAGCAGATCATGGGAGTTTTTAAACGGCGCAAAGGCAATCATGGCCACTTTCAGCCCATTGACCGTCCAGCTGGCGATATCGTCATCCCGTCCCGAATGGTGAATGCCAACCGCGTCCAGGGCCTGCATGGAGGCGCTACGCCCCTCCTCACCGAAATCCCGGGCATGATTGTTGCCCAGCGACAGCACATCGAAGCCGGCCAGCTGAAACAGATGGGCGTAGCGACTCGGCGAACGGAAAACATAGCAACGCTCGGGGTTGCGGCATGTTTTTTCCGCCTCCCCCCCGTCCAGCAGGGTTCCTTCCAGATTGCCGAAGGTGATGTCGGCCGCCTGCAACAGATCATGCATGGGTTCGAGCAGGCTTTTGCCATCGTCATCGGGAAGGTGATTTTTCGGGAAATCCGTGCCCAGCATGATATCGCCGACAGCGGCAATGGTTACATAGGTCTTTGTTTCTACTGGTTTTATTTTGTGCCGAGGCGCCAAGGCCCGAATCGGGCTTGCAGAGGGAGAATCGACCGGCACTTCAGGGACAGGGACACTGTTACAGGCAAGCAGAAAACCTGCTGCCAACAGCAGGATGCCATGCTGGCTGGTACCTTTCACTTTTGCCAACAACACGGCATCGGCTCAGGCGCTTATCGGGAAGCCTGAATATATTTGATGGGATTGACTGCGCGACCGTTGTACAGCACTTCGAAATGAACATGGGGACCGGTAGAACGACCCGTGGTGCCCATTTTCGAAATCAGTTCGCCTTTTTTTACCGTCTGGCCAACCTTGACGAGGATCTCGCTGTTGTGGCCGTAGCGGGTGGCGTAGCCCTTGCCATGGTTGATCTCGACCAGGTTGCCATACCCGGAACGCCGTCCTGCATAGGTGACGACCCCGGCGGCAACGGAAACCACGTCCGAACCCAGCTTTCCGGCAAAATCGATGCCCGAATGGTGGGCCCGCCGACCGGTAAAGGGATCCGTTCTGCGACCAAAATAGGAAGACAGCCAGCCACGGGTAATGGGGCGTCCGGCAGGAACCACTTCGGCTTCCAAATTCCGGTTCATCAGCATGTCTTCCAGCACGGAGAGTTGTTGATTGCGATCTTCCAGCTGGCTGGAAAGATCATCGAGGGCCTTGAGAAAATCGGGCACGGCAATGGACTTGGCCACGGTACCGTCTTCTTCAGGTCCGCCCTGGGCGGGTGGGTGTTCAAAATCGAATTCACCCTTGTCGAGCTTGGCCATGGTGGTCAGGCGGGTTCCCAGGGCATCCAGCCGAATCACGTGAGCCTGCAGGTTGCCCAGCCTCAGCGCCAGGGCATCCATGTTTTCCCGTGCATTGCGACTGGCTTCCTCGATTCGCAAGCGTTGCGCCTCGAGTTCCGACTGCAGGGCCAAGGTCAGATCATCCGGACTCGTCTGGGCCTGCGAGACACCGAGATAGTAGCCGGCGGAGATGAAAAGTGCGGGCATGATGGTCATGATGCCGCCGAGAAGAAATGCAAAGCGTTTGCGCGACAGGGAGACCAGCCCGGCAGAGCCGTTCTTTCTTCGTAAAATTACAATATTCATAAAGCAACGCAACCCTTGAAAAGCAAGTCATTCAGGTACTTTATCGGCATGATGCCGGAACCCATTAATGTTAGTATAATTTTAGTATGAGTATATCCAGACCATTGTACAAGTTTTTCATAGGAAAAAAAGGTGAGGTTGCGGCGCTCGTCACAAAGGGCAAACAACTTGACCACCTCACACGCATCCTTCGAACCTGCCTGGACCCAGCCATTTCTCCCGCCATCCATGTCGCAGCCGTACAAGGGAGCAAGCTGGTCATTACCTCGGATTCACCGGCCCTGGCAACCCGTCTCCGGCTACAGGCACCGGAGCTTGTCCACACCATAGCAAATCAACTTGAGGAATTTCAAGCAATTAAAAGTCTCGATGTGAAGATTATTCCCCGCAGTCGGCCACAAAAGCGCAAGAAACCACCCCCAAGAGCCCTGTCGGAAAATGCCGCCGAGCGTTTGCTGGAAACCGCCGAATCCATCGACAATCCCGCCCTGCAAAAGGCATTACGCCGACTGGCAAGTCGGCGCAAATAGAAAATTCAGTCTTGAATCAAGCCTTTACAGGCTGAACGAAGGAAATGGGCATCTGTTCCGGGTTGTCGAAGGTGACTTCTTCCCAGGCTTCCTGCTGCTCCAGCAGGGTGCACAGCAGTTTGTTGTTCAGGGCATGGCCCGATTTGTGGCCACTGAAGGCGCCAATCAGACTGCGGCCCAACAGATACAGATCACCGATGGAATCGAGGATCTTGTGTTTGACGAATTCGTCCACATAGCGCAGGCCGTCTTCATTTAGGATGCGGTAGTCATCGACCACCACGGCATTGTCGAGACTGCCGCCCAGGGCAAGGTTGTTGGCGCGCAGGGTCTCAATCTGGTTCATGAAGCCAAAGGTGCGGGCCCGGCTTACTTCCTTGACGAAGGAGGTGGTGGAAAAATCGACTTCGGCGGTCTGATGGCAGTCCTTGAACGCCGGATGGTCGAAATCGATGGTAAAACCCACCTTGAAGCCGTCGAAAGGCTCGAATTTGACCCATTTGTCCCCATCCCTGACCTCGATGGGGCGTTTGATGCGAATGAAGCGTTTGGGCACATTCTGTTCCTGGATACCGGCAGACTGGATCAGAAAGACAAAGGGCCCGGCGCTACCATCCATGATCGGCACTTCGGCGGCATTGAGATCGATATAGGCATTATCGATGCCGATGCCGGCCATGGCCGACAACAGGTGTTCGACGGTTGAGACCCGAACTTCCCCGTTGACCAGGGTCGTCGACAAGGTAGTATCACCCACATTATGGGCATTGGCGATGATTTCAATCGGCGGATCCAGATCAACACGTCGGAAAATGATACCTGTGTCCGGTGCCGCAGGGCGCAACGTCAGGTAGACCTTTTCCCCTGTGTGAAGGCCCACTCCCGTGGCGCGAATCACATTTTTTAGTGTACGTTGTTTGATCACAGACTTGTTTCCCCTTCGATATAAACGGATGGCATTAAATCAATGCAATTTCCGGGCCGGTTCCGAAATACTACCATTTACCTAGTTTTACGACAGAACAACGGCGTATCATAGACCAACTGCCCATATTTCAGCAACCTGAACATGTTTACGTCCAGTTTGCCAAAACCTTGACAGTTTATGACTCTGCGTTCATTAGTTTGTCCCTCCCCCGGTTATCCAGGGGGGGAACAAGTTAATCCGCCTGTCGGCGCAAAAAGGCCGGGATATCCAGATATTCCATGTCGTCCGTGGTTTTCTTCTCGTAGTCTCCACTTGCCGCCTTGTTACGAATCACCGTGGGGCGATCCAGGCTATTGTAGTCCACCTTGCCGTCGTTGGTTTTTTCAACCACCAGTTTGACCGGCTTTTCTGCCTGTATGGCGGGATTGCCCAGACCGGTTGCCACCACGGTGACCCGCAGTTCCCCTGCCATTTCCGGGTCGATGACGGTACCCACGACCACGGTGGCGTTTTCAGACGCAAAGCCCTTGACCGTGTTGCCCACGGCTTCGAATTCACCGATCGACATGTCCAGCCCGGCCGTCACATTGACCAGAATGCCTCGCGCCCCGGCCAGGTTCACATCTTCCAGCAGGGGGCTGGCGATGGCGGCTTCGGCGGCTTCTTCGGCACGACCTTCGCCACTGGCGCGGCCTGAGCCCATCATGGCCATGCCCATTTCCGACATCACGGTGCGCACATCGGCGAAATCCACATTGATGAGTCCGGGCCGGGTGATCAGTTCGGCAATGCCCTGCACGGCACCGAGCAGCACATCATTGGCGGCCTTGAAGGCATCCAGCAGACTGATGTTCTTGCCCAGTACGGAAAGCAGTTTTTCGTTGGGTATGGTGATCAGCGAATCGACGAAACCCTTCAGCTCCTCGATGCCGTCATTGGCCACATCCATGCGCTTCTTGCCTTCGAACGGGAACGGCCGGGTCACCACGGCAACGGTGAGAATACCCATTTCCTTGGCCACCTGCGCCACCACCGGTGCACCACCGGTGCCGGTACCGCCGCCCATGCCAGCGGTAATGAAGATCATGTCTGCACCATCCAGCACTTCCTGGATGCGTTCCCGATCTTCCAGGGCCGCCTGACGGCCGATTTCCGGATTGGCGCCGGCACCCAGCCCCTTGGTGATGTTGCCACCGAGTTGCAGGATGGTTTTCGCCGAGCTGTTCTTCAGTGCCTGGGAATCCGTATTGGCGACAATGAACTCGACGCTCTCGAGATTCTGCACCACCATGTGTTCGACGGCATTACCTCCGCCACCACCAACACCGACAACCTTGATCACAGCACTCTGACTGTAAGTATCAATAAGTTCAAACATGATTCACCCCTCTTTGTATACAGATAAAATTACGACGTCGTTTACAACACTTGCAAAACGGCCTTCCTGCCGGTTCGCAAATTCTTTTTTGACTGCCTGATCTTCACAGGCCATCCACACTGGCTTCATCAGAAATTACCCTGAAACCAGCTCTTCATTTTTTCCAGTACGCCCTTGAACCCGCCTCCCACATGGCTGCTGTGTTCACGCATGGCGCGGTTGTGGTAACCGAACAGCAGCAGGCCCACGCCGGTGGAATAGATGGGGTTGCGCACCACGTCCACCAGGCCGGTGACATACTGGGGCAGACCCAGCCGCACCGGCATGTGGAAGATTTCCTCGGCCAGGTCCACCGCACCTTCCATTTTCGAACTGCCCCCGGTCAGCACCACGCCAGCGGCACAGAGATCCTCGAAGCCACTGCGCCGCAGTTCGGCCTGGATGAGGGTAAACAGCTCTTCATAACGGGGCTCGACCACTTCGGCCAGGGTCTGCCGGGCCAGGCGGCGGTCGGGCCGGTCACCGACACTGGGCACTTCGATGGTTTCCTCGATGCTGGCCAGCTGGGTCAGCGCACAGGCGTACTTGATCTTGATCTCCTCGGCATACTGGGTGGGCGTACGCAGGGCCACGGCGATATCGTTGGTGACCTGGTCGCCGGCAATGGGGATCACCGCCGTGTGGCGGATCGCACCTTCGGTGAATACGGCGATATCGGTGGTGCCACCGCCGATGTCAACCAGACAGACACCCAGTTCCTTTTCATCATCGGTCAGTACCGAATGGCTGGAGGCCAGCTGTTCGAGAATGATGTCGTCCACTTCCAGTCCACACCGGCGCACGCACTTGATGATGTTCTGCGCCGCGCTGACCGCCCCGGTAACCATGTGCACCTTGGCTTCCAGACGTACCCCGGACATGCCGATGGGCTCACGAATGCTTTCCTGATCGTCGATGATGAATTCTTGCGGCAGGATGTGCAGGATCTTCTGATCTGCCGGAATTGCCACCGCCCTTGCCGCATCGATGACCCGGTCGACGTCGAAGGGGGTCACTTCCTTGTCACGAATGGCAACGATGCCGTGCGAGTTCAGACTGCGCACATGACTGCCGGCAATGCCGGCATAGACCGAATGGATCTGGCAGCCGGCCATCAGTTCGGCTTCTTCCACCGCGCGCTGAATGGACTGTACGGTGGATTCGATGTTGACCACCACGCCTTTTTTCAGTCCCCGCGAAGGATGGGAACCCAGGCCGATGATCTCGATTTCATTGTCATCGGTGACTTCGCCAACGATGGCGACCACCTTGGACGTGCCTATGTCCAGGCCGACTATCATGTTCTTTTCCATTTTCTTCGACATACTCCAGTCTCCCCCCCTCACAACTAGCTCGGCTGGCCGTTGTTGATGTTGCGCCATTGCACCGCCATGCCACTGCTGTAACGCAGATCCACACGGCGGATCAGTGACGCCCCTGTGCTCAGCTCGGCGGTATAAACCCGGATGAAACGTTGCAGTCTTTGCCTTTGCATCGTGCGCCCCAGTATCAGTTGTATTCCGTTGTTCAAATCAAGACGAATCGAACGCCTTGCATCCAGTTCGATCCTGTCGATGGCCAGATCCTGCGTTGCCAGCTGCGCATTGAAATCCCGGTAATATTCCGTGACCGTCTGACTCATGGCCTTCGGTGCCATGAGCAGGGGCAGGTGCTTCGGCCCGGTGCCGACAGCGGGCCGGAACACCTCGCCGGCCAGGTTGATCAGCCCGCCGTGTGACCAGCGGGCCAGAGCCTGCTGTTCCACCACCTGGATGGCGATAGCATCGGGCCAGATGCGTTTGACGCTGGCTGACTTCACCCAGGGCAGGGTTTCCACCGCCTCACGGATGCGGCCCACGTCGATGTTGAAGTAGCCACCGGCCACCTTGCCGCTGATGGCCTTGCGCAACATGGGCTCGGTGACATGCACCAGTGCCCCCTGCACCCGGATCTTGCTGATGGGCAGGGTGGCGGGGTCGGCCAGATGATCCAGCAACATGCCCAGCAGACTCACGATCAGAACCAGCCCCAGACCCCGGCCCAGCCAGCCGAGGTGGGCACGGATAGGTTCGAGGCTCAGGCGTGGCGCCGTGTTGAGCTGTCTGGCCTGGCTGCTCATGCCTGACCTCCCTGCCCGTCCAGGGTCTGGGCCAGGATCTGCAACACCAGCTGTTCAAAATCCAGGCCCGCCTGGCGGGCCGCCATAGGCACCAGACTGTGATCGGTCATGCCCGGTACCGTGTTCAGTTCGATCACCCAGGGGGTACCGTCTTCCTCGCAAAGAATATCCACCCGTCCCCAGCCCCGGGCACCGATGGCGCGGAAGGCCGACAAGGCCAGGCGTTGCAAGCGTTGTTCCTCTGCTGCCGCCAGCCCGCAAGGACACAGGTAACGGGTATCACCGGTCTGGTACTTGGCCTCGTAGTCATAGAACGCCCTGGGGGTCTCCAGGCAAATCACCGGCAGGGCCGTCTCGCCAAGGATCGTGACCGTGTATTCGCGCCCGCTGATCCAGCGTTCGGCCAGGACCTCTCCTTCGAAGCCCGCGGCCAGCCGGTAGGCTTCGGCCAGGCCCTCGGCCTCGGCCACCTTGCTCATGCCAATGCTGGACCCCTCCAGCGCCGGCTTGACCATCACCGGCAGCCCCAGACTGGCGACCACCGAGGTGGCATCCAGATTTTCATCCAGTACCTGCCAGGCCGGCGTCGGAATTCCGGCCCCTTCGAACAACTGCTTGCTGCGCAACTTGTCCATGGCTAACGCCGAAGCGGCCACACCGCTGCCCGTATAGGGAATGCCCAGCACTTCCAGGGCACCCTGCATGACACCATCTTCGCCACCGGGGCCATGCAAGATGATGAAAGCCCGATCGAAACCACCGCCAAGCAGATCCTTGAGCACCTGATGCCGCTGCACATCGATGCCATGGGCATCCACCCCCTGTTCGCACAGTGCCGCGAGCACGGCTTGGCCACTTTTCAGCGACACTTCGCGCTCGGAGGACCAGCCGCCCATCAGCACCGCCACCTTGCCGAAGGCCTGGCTGTCGACAGCGGGCATGGCGATCAGCTCAGCCACGGGCACCTCCTGCTTCGCCGACGATGTGGACTTCGCGAACGAGTGCTATCCCGTGTTCGTCCTTCACCGTCTGCCAGACCTTTTCGATCAGGGCCTCGATGTCACTGGCGGTGGCCGTGCCGGTATTGATGATGAAATTGGCGTGCTTTTCCGACACACAGGCGCCACCGATGCAATGGTTCTTCAGGCCACAGTGTTCGATCAGCCTGGCCGCATGATCCCCCGGCGGGTTGCGGAACACCGAACCGGCATTGGGCAGGGAGGTGGGCTGGGTGGCACTGCGCCGCGCCAGGTGTCGGCGAATGGTTTCAAGGCCGAGCTCGGCCTCACCGGCCTGCAGCTGGAAAGTGGCGGCGACGAACCATTCATCCGCGACCCCGCTGACATGACGGTAACGGATCTCGAACTCTTCCGGGGCCCGGGTATGCAGCCGGCCCTGCCGGTCCAGGGTCTGTACCGATTCCACCCATTGCCAGGTTTCGCTGCCCAGGCAGCCGGCATTCATGGCCAGCGCCCCGCCCACGGTACCGGGAATGCCACTGAGGAATTCCAGACCATGGTGGCCCTGTTTCACACTGTCGCGGGCCAGCTTGGGGCAGGCCACGCCGACCTCGGCACGGACCCGGTGATCGCCGAGATAATCCAGACCATTGAGGCAGCCACTGGTGCTGATCACGGTCTGGCGCAAGCCACCGTCGCGCACCAGCAGGTTGCTGCCCAGGCCCAGCCAGAACAGGTCGTCACCGCCACGGCTGCGGGCAACGAAATTCACCAGATCGTCCAGATCCGCCGGCTGGTAAAAATGATCTGCCGGACCACCGACCCGCCAGGAGGTATGCCGTGCCATGGGTTCCTGCTCGAGCAGGCGGCCACGCAGGGGCCGGGGCTGGTGCATGCTCATCATACTTCCCCCTCCTCCAACTGCTGCCTGAGTCTTGCCGCCGCCGCACCGATGTTGCCGGCGCCGAGGGTCAGTAGAATGTCCCCGTCCTGCAGCACCCCTTTGACGGTGGGCGCCAGATCCTCGATGTTTTCCACGAACACCGGATCCACCTGGCCGCGCAGGCGGATGGCCCGGGCCAGGGCGCGGCCATCGGCGCCGGTGACCGGAGCCTCGCCAGCCGGATAGACTTCCAGCAGGACCAGGGCATCGGTCTTGCTCAGCACCTGGGTGAAGTCCTCGAACAGGTCACGGGTGCGTGAATAACGATGGGGCTGGAAGGCCACCACCAGGCGCCGTTCGGGCCAGCCCTGCCGGATGGCCTCGATGGTCGCCGCCACCTCGCGGGGATGATGGCCGTAGTCGTCCACGTGCAGGACGCTACCGGCACCATCGGCCAGCGTGATTTCGCCATTGATCTCGAAGCGCCGACCAATGCCCTCGAAGCGATCCAGGGCCGCCTTGATGGCCTCGTCGGCCACACCGATCTCCTGGGCCACCACCACCGCCGCCAGGGCGTTGAGCACGTTGTGCTTGCCGGGCATGTTGAGGGTAATGGCCAGGGTTTCGTCCTGGCCGGCCCGATGCACATTGAAGTGGGTGCGCTTGCCTTCCTGGCGCAGATCCGAGGCATACACATCGGCTTGGTCACTGAGACCATAGGTGCGTACCGGACGGGTGATGGCGGGCAGGATGCCGCGCACTTCCGCGTCATCGATGCACAGCACCGCCAGGCCATAGAAAGGCAGGTGGTGGAGGAACTCGATGAAGGTACGACGCAGCACCTCGAAGTCACCGCCATAGGTTTCCATGTGGTCGGCATCGATATTGGTCACCACCGCCATCATCGGCTGCAGGTGCATGAACGAGGCGTCACTTTCGTCGGCCTCGGCCACCAGGTATCGGCCCTCACCAAGGCGGGCATGGGTGCCGGCACTGTTGAGCCGCCCGCCGATGACGAAAGTCGGGTCCACCCCGCCTTCGGCCAGCACGCTGGCAATCAGGCTGGTAGTGGTGGTCTTGCCATGGGTGCCGGCGATGGCAATGCCATAGCGAAAGCGCATCAGCTCGGCGAGCATTTCGGCGCGCGGCACCACGGGAATGCGCTGCGCATGGGCTTCCACCACTTCCGGGTTGTCGGCCTTCACGGCAGTAGAGGTGACCACCACGTTGCAACCGTGGACATTCTCGGCCTTGTGGCCCAGCATGATGGTGGCGCCGCCTTTGCGCAGTCGCCGGGTCACGGCATTGTCCTGCAGGTCCGAGCCGCTGATGTTGTAACCCAGATTGAGCAGTACCTCGGCAATGCCGCCCATTCCCACCCCGCCAATGCCGACGAAATGAATCCGCTTGATGCGAGCCATGCCGGGTTCACCCTGCTGTGAACCGATATCCGTGACCCGGCGTCCCCACTTAACCATGCATCACCTCCTGACAGACATCGGCCACCTGCCGGGTGGCATCGGGCAGGGCCAGCTGGCGGGCCGCCTCGGCCATCTTCAGCAACCCCGGTCGGCCCTCGGCCAGCACGTCGGCGAGGACATTGGCCAGATATATGGGGGTCAGTTCCGACTGCAGAACCAGCCGTGCGGCGCCGGCATCGGCCAGGTAGCGGGCGTTGCGGGCCTGATGGTCGTCCACCGCATAGGGATTCGGCACCAGGATGGCGCCCAGTCCGACACAGGCCAGTTCCGAAACGGTCAGTGCGCCGGAACGGCAGATCACCAGGTCCGCCCAACCATAGGCCTCGGCCATATCGGTGATGAAGGCCTCGATACGGGCTTCGACACCCGCCTGGCTGTATTCGCGCCGGGTCTCCTCATCCTTGCCTCCGCCAGCCTGGTGCCAGATCTGCAGTTCGGGTCGCTCGAGTCTGGCCATGGCGTGTGGGATGGTTTCATTCAGAACCTGTGCCCCCTGACTGCCGCCGATGACCAGGATGCGCAGCGGCCCGTCACGCCCAGCAAAGCGGCGGGGCGGTGCCGCCATGGCGGTAATGTCGGCACGAACAGGATTGCCGGTCTGTTCGGTTTCGATGCCTTCCGGAAAACTGTCGGGGAAGGCTTCGAGTACCCGGCGGGCAAACCGGCTCAAGATACGGTTGGTCATGCCGGCGATGGCATTTTGCTCCTGGATCACGAGCGGCAGCTGCAACAGCCTGGCGGCCAGGCCGCCAGGGCCCGTGACGAAGCCTCCCATGCCCAGCACTGCTGCCGGCTTGAGGCGCAGACAAATGTTCAGGGCCTGCCACAGGGCGCGGCTGAGGCGCAGCGGTGCCAGCAACCAGCCGGCCATGCCGTTACCGCGCAGGCCACTGATGGAAATGTACTCGATGGGCAACCCGGCCTCAGGAATGACCCGGGATTCGATGCCTCGGCGCGTACCCAGCCAGACCACGTCCAGTCCCCGGCTTTTCAGTTCCTGCGCCACGGCCAGGGCCGGGAACACGTGTCCGCCCGTGCCGCCTGCCATGATCAGAATCCTGTCTACCATGCCCAGATCTCCCCGCACAGGGCCTTGTCTTCACGGCGCACTTCAAAATCCACCCGCATCAGCAGGGCGATGGCCATGCCCATCACCACCAGCGAACTGCCACCATAGCTCATCAGTGGCAGGGTCAGCCCCTTGGTGGGTAATACCCCCATGTTGACGCCAATGTTGATGAAGGCCTGCAGCCCGATCCAGATGCCGATGCCATAGGCCACATAAGCACTGTAAAAATGCTTTTTCTGCTCGGCGCGACGGCCAATACGCAAGGCGCGCAGCACCAGCAGCAGGAACAGGCCGATGACCAGCACCACGGTGACCAGTCCCAGTTCTTCGGCCATTACCGCAAACAGGAAATCGGTGTGGGCCTCGGGCAGATAAAAGAGTTTCTGTACGCTGGCGCCCAGGCCGACGCCGAACCATTCACCCCGGCCGAAGGCGATCAATGCCTGGGTCAGCTGGAAACCGCTGTTGAAGGGATCGGCCCAGGGGTTGAGAAAGCCGGTCAGGCGTTCCATGCGGTAGGGCGAGACCACCACCAGCATGGCCAGCGCTGCGGCCAGGGCCAGCAGCAGCAGGACAAACTGGTAAAGCCGTGCCCCGCCGATCCACATCATGCCCATGGCCGTCACCAGCATCACCGCCACGGCACCAAAATCGGGCTGCATGAGCAGCAGCAAGGCCAGAAACACCAGCAAGACCAGAGGGCGTAAAAACCCACCCACACTGTGCTGCACCGATTCGGCATGGCGCACGAGATAACCGGCCAGGTAAAGGATGACGAACAGTTTCACCAGCTCGGACAACTGCAGGTTGGCGGGGCCAAGGCGCACCCAGCGCAAGCTGCCGTTGACCTCGTGACCGATGCCGGGAATGAAGACCAGCAGCAGCAACAGCACATTCAGCAGCATCAGCACCGGTCCGGCTTTCATCCACACCCGCATGGGCATGCTGATCACGACCGAGGCCACCGCCACCGCCACCAGCACGTAAGCCAGCTGGCGCCAGAGAAAATAAAAGGCATCGCCGGTCTCGCGCTCGGCAATCGAGGTCGAGGCCGAGCCCACCATGACCACGCCAAGACCAACCAGCACGCAGACAGCCAGCAGCAGCCAGCCATCATACAACCAGGCCCGTTCCCTCTGCTGGCGGGCCAGCTTTTTGGCAACCTTGTTGCGTGCAATGGCCTGGACTGCCTGACTCATGATCGCAAGCCCTCCACCGCCTCGATGAAGACCTCGCCACGCCGGGCAAAGCCGCTGAACATGTCGAAGCTGGCACAGGCCGGCGACAGCAACACTGCATCACCGGGCCGAGCCAGTTCGGCGGCACGGCTCACCGCCTCGGTCAGACTGGCCACCTGGCACAGGGGAACCGTGTCGGCCCAGCTTTCGGCCAGCCGCGGCGCCTCTTCTCCGAGCAGAACCACGGCCCGGCAATGCGTGCGGATGGCCTCGCGCATGGGCAGAAAATCCTGGCCCTGGCCCTGCCCACCGGCGATGAGGATGATCTTTTCTGCTTCGATGCCATTGAGGGCCGACAGGGCGGCGCCCACATTGGTGGCCTTGGAATCGTTGTACCAGGCCACCGCGTCGATGTCGGCAACCCACTGACAGCGGTGCGGCAGACCCGGGAAGGCCTTCAGGGCCTGCAGCATGGCGGGCATGGCCAGCCCCAGGGTCTGTCCCAGCGCCAGTGCCGCCAGGGCATTGGCCATGTTGTGCCGGCCACGGAGGCGAAGGTCGGCTTCGGCGATCAGGCCCTGCTGCCCCTGGCACAGCCAGTTTTCGCCGGCTTGCTGACAAACACCAAGGTTGTCACCTTCGGGGGCATCCAGTCCGAAGCTGATTACCGGGCGGCCTTGGTCCACCAAGGCCAGACTGGCCATCACCCTGTCATCGTCCCGATTGGTGACCAGCGTCCGGCTGCCCAGGTAGATGCGGGTCTTGGCCCGGGTGTATTCATTCAGGCCGGTGTAGCGATCCATGTGGTCCTCACTGATATTGAGGATCACCGCCACCTCGGCAGCCAGATGGTCAGTGGTTTCCAGCTGGAAGCTGGACAGCTCGAGAATGTAGAGTTCGACAGCATCGTCCAGCAGATCCAGGGCCGGTGTCCCGATGTTGCCGCCCACGGCCACCTTGACCCCGGCCTCACGGGCCATCTCGCCCAGCAGGGTCGTGACCGTGGTCTTGCCATTGGAACCGGTGATGGCCGCGATGGGTGCCCGGGCAAAGCGGGCAAACAGTTCGATGTCCCCCAGCACTTCGACGCCCCGTGCCCGAGCCTCGATGATCAGCGGCTCACGCAGGGAAACCCCGGGGCTGACCACCAGCATGCTGGCACGGGCAAAGGCATCGGCATCGAAACCGCCGACGAATACCGCCACCTCGGGCAAGCTGTGATGCAGTTCATCCAGCCCCGGTGGTTTTTCCCGACTGTCGGTAATGGCGATCTCGTAGCCTTGTGCGGCCAGGAAGCGGGCGGCCGACAGCCCCGTGGTACCAAGGCCGACGACAAGAATACGACCGTCGGTCAGCGCTTGGGCGTGCAGGGGGTGAGGTTGTCGGCTCGGGGCACTCATGCTCATTTCCTAGCGCACCTTGAGGGTAGCCAGCCCCACCAGGACCAGGATCACCGTAACGATCCAGAAACGCACGATGACCCGTTGCTCGGGCCAGCCCTTGAGTTCTAAATGATGATGCAGGGGTGCCATGCGGAAAATGCGCTTGCCGGTGAGCTTGTAGGAGCCCACCTGCAGGATCACCGAGACGGTTTCCATGACGAACACGCCGCCCATGATGAACAGCACCAGTTCCTGACGCACCAGCACGGCAACGATGCCCAGTGCCGCACCCAGGGCCAGTGCCCCCACGTCGCCCATGAACACCTGGGCGGGATAGGTGTTGAACCAGAGGAAGCCCAGCCCGGCGCCGACGATGGCACTGCAGAAGATCACCAACTCACCGACCCCGGGGATATAGGGAATCGACAGGTAGTCGGCATAGCCGGCATGGCCGGAAAAATAGGCGATGGCCCCCAGTGCGCCCCCCACCATCACCGTCGGCAGGATGGCCAGGCCATCGAGGCCGTCAGTGAGGTTGACCGCATTGCTGGTGCCGACGATGACGAAGTAGCTGAACAGCACGAAGGCCACGGCCCCCAGGGGCACCGCCACCTGCTTGAAGGCCGGCACGATGAACAGGGTCTCGACTGGCGAGGCCGTGTTGTAAAGATAGAGGGACACAGCCAGCGCCACCACCGACTGGGCGGCGTACTTGTAGCGACCGATGAGACCGCGGGGGTCGCGCTTGACCAGCTTCTTGTAGTCGTCAACCCAGCCGATGACCCCAAAGGCAAAGGTGGTGAACATCACCACCCACACATAGCGGTTGGTCAGATCCGACCACAACAGCGTGCTGATGCCAATGGCCACCAGGATCAGCGCCCCACCCATGGTCGGGGTACCGGCCTTGCTGAAATGGGATTCGGGGCCGTCATCGCGGATCGGCTGGCCGATGTTGTATTTGCTCAGACGGCGGATCATGGCCGGACCGACGATGAAGGAGATGATCAAGGCCGTGAGCACACCGAGAATGGCACGCAGGGTCAGGTAATTGAAGGCATTGAAGGCGCTGTAATAGTCCTGAAGGTACTGGGCAAGATGATAAAACATGTTAAACCTCCGCCTCCGCCGACAATGCTTCGACCAGCCGTTCCATGTGACTGAGGCGCGAGCCCTTGACCAGCAGGGTGACATCGGCTTGCAGATCCTGACGCAACTTGTCGATGGCGCCCTGATGCTCATCGAAATGCCAGCCCGACGGGCCGAAGGCACGGGCGGCGGCAGCAGCCATCTGGCCAACGGCATAGAGCCGTTCGACGCCCTCGTCTCTGGCCTGCTGGCCGGCGGCCGCATGTTGCGCCTCCGCATCCTGGCCCAGTTCGCCCATGTCACCCAGTGCCAGGTAATGCCTGCCGGGAAAACCACGCAGCACTTTCAGAGCGGCCGACAGGGAGCTGGGGTTGGCGTTGTAGGTGTCATCGATGATGCGGCTGCCACCGAGGCCCCCCTTGATCTGCAGGCGCCCGGGAACCGAGTGCATGCCTTGCAGACCGGCGTGGATGGTCGCCACGTCGATGCCGCAGGCGCGGGTGGCGGCGATGGCCGCCAAGGCGTTCATGACATTGTGTTCGCCCGGCAGCGGCAGGTGAAACGCCAGTTCCGCATCGGGCATCTGCACCTGCAGGAGACTGCCGTCGCTTTCTGCCTGCCAGCGGGCGCGAATGTCAGCCGTCTGCTGCAGGCCAAAGGTCACGATACGGTGTCCGGCGGCCAGTTCGTGCCACAGTGGCGCGTAAGTATCGTCGGCGTTGATGATGGCCACCCCTTCGTCCGAGAGACCCGCGAACAGTTCGCCCTTGGCACGGGCCACGCCTTCGATGGAGCCGAAGCCTTCGAGGTGGGCCGCGCCGGCATTGGTGATGATGGCCACGTCAGGCCGGGCGATGTCGGTCAAGGCTGCGATTTCACCGGCATGGTTGGCACCCAGCTCCACCACGGCGTATTCATGGTGCCTGGCAAGCCGCAGCAGGGTCAGGGGCAGGCCGATGTCGTTGTTGAAATTGCCCCGGGTTGCCAGCACCCGGGCAGACTGGCTGAAAATGGCGGCGATCATTTCCTTCACCGTGGTCTTGCCATTGCTGCCGGTGACGGCCAGCAGAGGCAGACGGTGCTGCTGTCGCCAGGTACTGGCCAGCTGGCCCAGGGCCAGGCGGGTATCGGCCACCTGTATCCCCGGCATGTCGGTGTGCCGGCTGACCAGGCAGGCTGCGGCCCCCTTGTCCATCGCCTGACGCAGGTAGTCATGGCCATCGAAGTTCGGCCCCTTGAGGGCAACGAACAGATTGCCCGGCTGGATATGACGGGTGTCGGTACTCACGCCCTGCACGGGGCGGTTTTCTCCGAGCAGGGTGGCACCCAGCGCCGCGGCTGCATCGCCGAGCATCATGTTGAAACCACTCATGGCCGCCACTCCTGCAGGCGTGCCTGCACCTCGGCCGCGTCACTGAACGGCTTGCGCTCGGTGCCGATCTGCTGCCAGTTTTCATGCCCCTTGCCTGCCACCAGCACCACATCACCGGAACGGGCATGGCGAATCGCCGTTTCGATGGCCTTGTGACGATCAGGGACCACCACCGCCTCATCAGGCCGGGCCATGCCGGCAATCACGGCATCGATGATCTGCAAAGGATCCTCGCTGCGCGGGTTGTCACTGGTCAGCACCACCCTGTCCGCCTGCGTTTCGGCAATCGCGCCCATCAGCGGCCGCTTGCCGGTATCCCGGTCACCGCCACAGCCGAACACACACCACAGACGCCCCTGGCAGTGTTCGCGCAGAGCCCCCAAGGCCTGTTCGAGGGCATCGGGGGTATGGGCGTAGTCGACGATGACCAGGGGCCGATCGCCGCCACCAAAGCTTTCCATCCGTCCGGGCACGGCGTGCACCCGGGACAGGCGGGCCAGGGCATCGTCCAGCGCCACACCGCGGTGCAGCAACACCCCCAGTACCGCCAGCAAGTTACTGACATTGAAGTCACCCAGCAGGCCGGTGGTCAGTTGCCCACGGCCCTGCGGGGTGACGACTTCACATTCGATGCCACGGCCGGTGTGGCGCAGGTTACGGCCGAGGATATCCGGCCGGTTGTTGGCCACGAGACCATAACTGAGGTGGTGCACCCCGTCAGGCAGGTGGGCGATCAGGTTGCGGCCGGCATGATCATCGATGTTGATCACCGCATGGCGCAGTCCTTCGGTGAGAAACAGGTTGCGCTTGGCTTCGGCATAACGCTGCATGTTGCCATGGTAGTCGAGATGGTCATGGCTCAGGTTGGTGAATACCGCACAGTCCACTTCCACCCCATTGATGCGTCCCTGATCCAGGGCATGGGAAGACACCTCCATGCTGACACTGGTGGCACCCTGCTCACGCAGTTCGGCCAGCCAGCGATGCACGGTGACGGCATCGGGGGTGGTGTGCGTACCGGCCTGCAGCTGCGGATAAATACCGTGACCCAGGGTACCAATGATGCCACCGGGGGCGTCTTCGGCCATACACTGGGCGAGAAAGAAGCTGCAGCTGGTCTTGCCATTGGTGCCGGTAATGCCGGTTACGAACAGGGCCGAGGAGGGCCGGCCATAGAAACGGTGGGCCAGCAGACCACTCAGGGCCGACAGGCCATCGACGGCAATCACCGGTACAGGGCGAATTCGCCCGGCCTGGCGGTAACTCAGCCTGATGACATCGACACCCTGGTCGGGCTCCCAGAGCACCGCCATGGCCCCGCGCTCGATGGCCTTGTCGATGAATTCGGCACCGTTGACGGTCAGGCCCTGACAGGCCAGGAAAAGGTCGCCGGGGCGCAGGCTGCGGCTGTCCAGGCTCAGACCGGTAACGAGCCGTTCGGCTGCGGACTTGATGGGACATATCCCTTCGAGCAGGGTCGACAGACTGAATTCGTGGGGTTGTCTGGGCTCGGCCATCATGGACGACCTCCGGCAACCGGGATGAACGAGGCCAGCTTCACCTCACTGCGCTGGGCATCGTCAGGTGCGATGCCCATCAGACGCATGGCCCCGGCCATGACCCTGGCAAACACCGGGGCGGCCACCTGGCCACCATAATACACGCCGTTGCTGGGCTGATCGATGACCACCACCATGGCCAGCTGCGGCGCACTGGCGGGGGCAAAACCACTGAATACGGAGATGTACTTGTCATCACTGTAGCCACCCGCCGTGGCTTTTTTTACCGTGCCGGTCTTGCCGGCAACCCGGTAGCCGGGGATCTGCGCCCGCGTACCGGTACCGCCTTTTGCACCACCGATTCGAGCATCTGGCTGATCTGCTGCGCCACCCGGGACTTGAGCACCCGTTTGCCCTGCACCGGCTGCTGACGCTTGATGAAGCTGACCGGATAAAGCAGCCCGCCATTGGCCAGTACGCTGTAGGCGCGTACCAGTTGCAGGGGAGTGACCGACAGACCATAGCCATAGGACAGGGTGGCCCGCTCGATGTCTCGCCAGCGACGTGGATGGGTCAGCATGCCATCGGCTTCACCGGGGAAGCCGCTGCCGGTGGAGACGCCAAAGCCCAGCCTGTCGTTAATCTGCCAAAGGGCGTTCTCGTCCAAGGCCAGGGCAATCTTGCTGGCGCCGACATTGCTGGACTTTTTCAGTACCGTAGAAACATCGATGCGGCCGTAGTTGCGGCTGTCCCTGATCAGTGCCGAACCGACCTTGTAAAAACCCGGTGCCGTATTGACCTGTGTGCCAGGGCGAAAACGGCCACTTTGCAGCGCCGCCGCCAGGGTGAAGGGCTTGATGGTGGACCCGGGCTCGAACACATCGGTGACCGCGCGGTTGCGCACATTGGCGGACCTGAAGCGGCTGCGATTGTTGGGGTTGTAGGACGGCTGGTTGACCATGGCCAGCACCTCGCCCGTGTGCACGTCCAGAATGACAACAGACCCTGAACGGGCCTTGTGCTGGAAGACGGCTTTTTTCAGTTCCCGATAGGCCAGATATTGCAATCGTCGGTCCAGACTGAGAGCCAGGTTCTTGCCCGGCTCCGGCTTCTTCAATTGATCCACCTGCCGTACCACCCGACCGAGCCGATCCTTCAGTACCCGCTTTCGTCCCGGCACGCCACGCAACCAGTCGTCATAGGCCAGCTCGATGCCTTCCTGACCCTGATCGTCGATATTGGTAAAACCCGTGACATGGGCCACCACTTCACCGGCCGGATAATAGCGGTGGTATTCCCGTTGTAGGGAAAGCCCCGGCAGATTCAGGGCCATCACCTTTTCCGCCAGCTCGGGACTGATGTGGCGCTTGAGGTAGACGAATTCGCGATTCTTGCGCTGCAACACCTTGCGTTGCAGTTTCTGGATGTCCATTTTCAGGACAGCGGCCAGTTTTGGCCAGTCGTTGTAGGCACGGCTGAAGGTTTCGGGATGCACCCAGACCGAATCCACCGGCGTGCTGATGGCCAGCGGCTCACCATGACGATCGGTGATCATGCCCCGATGAGCGGCAATGGGCAGATCTCGCAGGTAACGGGCATCCCCCTGGCCCTGCAGAAAATCCTTGCGCACGATTTGCAGATCCACCGCACGCCAGATCAGCAACACGGAGGCAAGCACCACACTGCCGACGACCAGCGACATGCGGAACACGGAAGAGCCTGTGTTGTTGTGTTTATTCATGGTTTGACAATCACCATCTGTGAAAAATCAAGACTGGTCATGTGCAGCTTTTGCCTTGCCACTTTTTCGATTCGCCCGTGGGTGGCCCAGGTGCTCTGCTCCAGTTGCAGTTGTCCCCATTCCACGTTCATCCGGTCTCGCTGCTGTTGCAGTTCGTTCAACTGCACGAACAGACGGCGACTCTGGTGCTTGGCATACACCACCGCCAGGGCACTGGCCAGTACCGCCAGGGCCAGAAAACCGACCAGGATCTTCTGGCTCATGCGGCGACTCCCGTGAGGCGTTCTGCCACACGCATGATGGCGCTGCGGGCCCGGGGGTTGGTATCCACTTCGTCACGGCTGGCCCTGATGGCCTTGCCGATACTGCGCAGGCGGGGATTGAGCTGATCCTGGGTGACCGGCATGTCGGGTGGAAAATCGTCACCCTTTTGCTGCTCACGAATGAAGCGCTTCACACGGCGATCTTCCAGTGAATGAAAACTGATCACCACCAGACGGCCACCGGGCTTGAGAACGTCGATACTCTGGTTCAGACAGGCTTCCAGGTCTTCGAGTTCCTTGTTGATGTGGATGCGGATGGCCTGGAAGCTGCGGGTGGCCGGATCCTTGCCCTTTTCCCGTACCGGCACGGCTTCGGCAATCAACGCCGCCAGCTCGGTGGTGGTTTGCAGCGGTGCCTCGCTGCGGCGAGCGAGGATTGCCCGGGCAATGCGCCGGGCAAAGCGCTCTTCACCGTAAACTTTCAGCACCCGAACGATATCGTTTTCACTGGCCGTGGCCAGCCACTGGGCGGCAGACTCGCCACTGCCCGGATCCATGCGCATGTCCAGCGGGCCTTCATTCTGAAAACTGAAGCCCCGTTCGGCATCGTCCAGCTGCGGGGAAGAGACCCCCAGATCCAGCAGGATGCCATCCACCTGGCCCAGCCAGCCATAGCCTTCGACAGCCTGCCCGAGTCGGGCAAAGGAACATTGCTCGATGGCAAAACGGTCATCGTCACCGAAACGGCGCCGGGCTTCGGCAATGGCCTCCGGATCCTTGTCCAGCGCCAGCAGGCGGCCGGCATCGGACAGACGCGCGAGAATCGAACCACTGTGGCCGCCACGGCCAAAGGTGCCATCCACGTAGATACCATCTGCATTGATGTTCAAACCCTGCAAGGCTTCCTCCAGTAATACCGGGCGATGAGAAAACACATCATTCATATTTATAAGGACAGTGATTCCAGCTCGACGGACAGCTCGCTGTCGCTCTCTGCGACCAGCCAGCCGTCGCGGTGTTCGTTCCAGGTCTGTTCGTCCCAGATTTCGAATTTCTTGCCCTGCCCGGTCAGGGCGATACGTTTTTCCAGCTTGGCGAATTCTCTCAGTGGTGGCGGCAGCAGGATACGACCGTTGCCATCCATGTCCACCTCGGTGGCATGACCGATCAGCAGGCGCTGGATGCGTCGCGCCTTGGGATCGAGATTGCCCAGCCGCACCAGCTGGCGTTCGATGTCTTCCCATTCGGGCAGGGGATAGAGCAACAGGCAGGGGTCGCGCAGGTCGACGGTGACCACCAACTGGTCATTGCACTGGGCGTGCAGACGCTCACGGTACTTGCTCGGTACCGCCATGCGCCCCTTGGCGTCCAGATTGATCGTGTTTACACCACGAAACACTTATCGCGTCCCCACTCCAAAATACCCCATTAATTCCCACATTGATCCACTTTTGTACACTATAGGAACTCAAGGGGGGGTCCGTCAAGCCAACCGGCCCACAAAAAAGAGAATTCTTTCTTGTGTAACAGTAACTTAGCGAAACATGGTGCAGGTGGATCCGGATGAAAAAAGGCCAAAATCAGGAGTTGGAGACTTTATGTTAATCAACAGCTTACAGTCTCTACCTAATGTAAAGCAATAGCTTCATGGGGTGTTCGGCGGAGGGAGAAAAGGAAAAAGATGATGCTTTTTTGACCAGCATGCGCACCGCATCAGCCGGCAAGCCAGAAAAAAAACCACAGGTCAGGGACGCCTGCAGAAAAAAAGAGTCGGCCGATAAGCCGGGTTCTGTCGTGGACAATCATTCATCTGGGTCATGTGTCGCCACATGCCTCAAGCGACCTACCCGGGAACCGTGCGGGCCACACTTGACGTTCCCCTATTTGGTCTTGCTCCGGGTGGGGTTTACCCTGCCGCCGCGTGTTACCACCGGCGCGGTGCGCTCTTACCGCACCATTTCAACCTTACCTGATCCCCGAAGGGCCATCGGCGGTATGTTTTCTGTTGCACTGGCCGTAGGCTTGCGCCTCCCAGGCGTTACCTGGCACCCTGCCCTGTGGAGCCCGGACTTTCCTCCCTGTCTAGGATTTAGACAGCGCGATTGCCTGGCCGACTCTGCAATGGATCATAGCATGTTCCGGGCCGGATCTGCGGCTCGAACAGGAAGATATGGCCATTTTCCATGACTTCAAGTCAGTGCAAATGCAAGGAAGCCATAACATCCGGGCTGGGTCTTCCCACTCGGGCTGGCAGGATGTTGAAAATGGCGGTGCGTCCCGGCACCGCACACAGGCTGGGTAAAAAAAACGGTGTTTTTCAACAGCCTGCTAGCCCTGTTTTTTTATCGCCTGTTCGTAGAGACGGTTCTTCTTGATGCCGGTGATCCTTGCCGCCAGGCTGGCCGCCTGCTTGACGGGCAGCTCCGCGAGCAGGATGTCGAGCACCCGCACGGCCTCGGGATTGAGACTGTGGGGATCGGGGGGCTCGGCGCCGTGCAGCAGGATCACCATCTCCCCCTTCTGCTGGTTCACATCGGCCCGCACCTGTTCCAGCACTTGCTCAAGCGGCCCCCTGAGCAGGGTTTCGAAGGTCTTGGTCAGCTCCCGGGCAATCACCACCTGGCGCGGGCCACCAAACACGTCCACCATGGCCGCCAGGGTATCGAGGATGCGATGGGGCGCCTCGTAGAACACCAGGGTGGCGGTGTCGGCCTCGAGGGCCTCCAGGCGTTCCTTGCGGGCACCGGCCTTGCTGGGCAGAAACCCCTCGAAATGAAACCGGTCCGGCGGCAGCCCGGCCACCGACAGTGCCGCGGTCACCGCACAGGCGCCCGGCACCGGAATCACCCGGATGCCGGCTTCGATGGCGGCACGAACGAGGAAGAAACCCGGATCGCTGACCAGTGGAGTCCCCGCATCGGAGATCACGGCAAGGCTCTTGCCCTGTTGCAAACTGGCGATGATTTTTTCACTGACCTGACGTTCGTTGTGCTCGTGCAGGGCCAGGGTCGGGGTGTCGATGGAGAAATGCTGCAACAGACGGCCACTGTGGCGGGTATCTTCAGCCGCAATGCGATCCACCTGCGTCAACACCTCGATGGCGCGTTGTGACATGTCGCCCAGATTCCCGATGGGGGTTGCGACAACATATAAGACACCCTTTTCCAATATCACGTTATAATCCCGGCCATGACTGATAAAAACAATCTGCACAGTGTACACAAAGCCATGCACCCACGTTTGGCCGTCCTGCTGTTTCTGTTTGCGCTGACCCTGTTGAGCGGCTGTGGCGAAACCCCGACCCGCCCCGATGTCAGCTCGGTGGATGCTGAACAGCTGTTCGCCCGTGGTGACCATGTGGCCGCCGAGCAAGCCTTCTTGAACCTGGCCCAGCAGGCCGGCTCGACGGAAAAGACCGACCTGCTGCTGCGGGCCAGTGCTGCAGCCGCCGCAAGCGACAATGTGCACAAGGCACGGCAGATTCTCAAGGCCATCGAGCCCGACAGCCGCAATTCCACCCAGCTGTTTTTATTGCATCTGACCGAAGCCCACATCGCCCTGGCCGAACGCCGGCCCGAGGACGTGCTGAAAATCCTCGAGCGCCAACCCCCGGCCAATCTCCTGCCCGCCTATCTGGCCGACTACCATGATCTGCGTGCCGATGCCCAGACCATGCTCGGCAATCGCATCGAAACGGCCCGGGAACTGGTCGCCCGGGAAAAATATCTCGGCGTTCCCGCCCTCATCGAAAAGAACCAGCAGGACATCTGGCAGGCTCTGGCCATGTTGACCGAACGGGCCCTGCAGCAGCTGCGCACCAGCCCGCCACCCGATGTGCTCAGTGGCTGGATGGAGCTGGTGCAGATCAGCAAGGCCTACCAGCTGCACCCGGCCAGCCTCCGCGAGGCCGTGGCCCGCTGGCGGCAGAGTTACCCCAACCACCCGGCCCTGCCTGCCCTGCTCGAGGAATTGCAGAGCCGCAAGCAGGAAGACATCGTCCTGCCGGAAAAAATCGCCCTGCTGTTGCCCCTGAGCGGCAAGTTTGCCCGGGCCTCGGAAGCCATCCGTGACGGCTTCATTGCCGCCTATTATTTCCGCAACCAGCAGGTGGCCCAGTCGATAAAAATCTACGACAGCAATGCCGACGAGAACATCCTTGCCATTTACCAGCAGGCCGTCAACGATGGCGCCCAGTTTGTGGTCGGCCCTCTGAGCAAGCCACGCATCGAACAGCTGGCCAGCTACGGCGATCTGCCGGTACCCACCCTGGCGCTCAACTACATCGCTGGCGACGAGGTACCGGCCAACCTGTTTCAGCTTGGTCTGTCACCCGAAGAGGAAGCCCGTCAGGTGGCCGAGCGCACCTGGCTGGATGGCTATGTCAATGCCGCAGTACTGGTACCTTCTGGACCCTGGGGAGAACGGGTGTTCAATG
>JAJRYG010000090.1 GCA_024275915.1 Gammaproteobacteria bacterium | reverse complement strand
GACCATCTGGGATCTGGGCCGCAAGGACGTCACTGTGGTCACCCCCAACCCGCAGATGGAGCCCGGCTCCTTCGGCAACTTCTCCGGTTCCATCTACAACATCGCCGCCAATGACGGTCACCCACCGCGGGGTATGACGGCGAAAAAGCTGTTCGACAGCATTTTCAACAGCAAGTCGAAGGACGATGATCATCCCAAGTGGGTCAGTGGCAAGCGCATCATGCATCGTGAAATTCCTTGGGCCATCAGTGCCGGCAAGGCCGATGCCGGCGTGATCTTCTACCATCTGGCGCTGTACTTCACCCGCACCTTCCCTGACAAGTTCGAGATCGTTCCGCTCGGTGGCACCGCCAGCAAGCCCAGGCCGGTCAAGGGCAACAAGATTGGGGTACTCAAGGCAGTGCGCATCAAGGGTAACTGGAACTCCAGGCAATTGAAGGCAAGGGAAGCCCTGATGGATGCCCTGGCATCTGACACGTTCACCGCTATCCTCAAGCGGCACGGCATCAACCGGCCCTGAGCGAGCCGGCAACAAAGAAAAAGGGAGCCGCCGGCTCCCTTTTTCATGCCTGCCAGCGCCACCAACAGGATGTTGAAAAGCCCCGGCCAGGGCAATTTCTACCTGGCAAGGGAAAATACGGTTTCCTGTTCCCTCACATTTTCAACGACTTGCGGTCATGGTCTATGACGCAGCCTTCTTGCAGCACACACAGGCCGGGAAAAACCGCGTTTTTCAACAATCTGCCAATCGACAGCCGCAGCTACCACCCGAAGATCACACCTTCCAGGTAGGCACTGTAGCCCTTGAATTCTTTTTTGCTGGTGGGGATGAAGGCTTTCTTGCCCTTGGCAAATCGGGCCAGCAGTTTTTTTGCTGCCTTTGCACCACTGGCATCGGGATCGGTGTAGGCAGCGACAATCTTGTCGGCTTCGGCCTTGTTGATGCGGGTACTGACGGTGATGGCCTGATTGGGGATCAGTCGTGACTCGACGATGATCTTCACACTCGCCCGGTCGGCTTCGGTAAGCTTGTTTTTATAGACGTTTTCCCTCAGCACCACGGCTACACAATCACCTTCCTTGAAGGTCTTGAAGGATTTCATGAAGCCACCACGGATGGTGTGGATCATGGGCTGGCGTACCGGGTTGGGAAACTGGGCAAACACGGTGAGGGTGCCGAGGTTGGGTGGGCCAATGCCGCAAATCTTCTTGCCGATCAAATCGCTGGCCTGATTGATTTCTTCATTGTTCACATCGGCAACGATGAAGAAGTTGGAATTGCCTGGCAGGCGAATGATCGGCCGGGCACCAAGATTCTTGCTACGCCACGAAGCGAAGTGTGCGGCATCAAAGACGATATCGTACTTGTCCTTGCGCATGTCATTCTGGTACTCGAGCCAGCTGTGCGGATGTTTGTAGACCACTTTTTTTCCCAACAGCCTGCTGAGATGGTCTGCAATGGGCTGGTAGACGATTTTGCCTTGTTCAAGCTTTTCCCTCGGTGGGGCAGTAAAAACAATATCTGCAACGGCGTGAGTACCAGGCCAGGTTCCTGCAAACAGCACAATTGCACAAACTCGCAATATTTTCATGTTCCAATCCTTCTTCATTATCTATTATCTATTATCAGAACAGTATCCATCTCAATGCCGACAAGGCTTATAGCCCTTAACATATTGCGGATTACTGACTATGATATTAGCAATAGATAGTAATATATACCACTAACGGCATATATTTATTTTTCCAGGCTTGCAAAATTCAACCGACACCGCGGCCAGGACTATAACCTTTTGAAATTAAAGATTTATTAAATGAAAAGGCCCCATGATCGGGGCCTTTTGGGCAGAAACCCGACACGCCGCACCTGCGGGGCTTCGTGAAGGGACTGTTTGTGGGGCCGTATTACCAGTTTTCCCCCAGCAGCTCGAAGTAGGCCTGGGGGTGCAGGCAGGCGGGACAGACTTCCGGGGCTTCCTCGCCTTCGTGCAGGTAGCCACAGTTCAGACAGCGCCAGACGATCTTGCCGTTGCGCTTGAACACCCGTCCCGCTTCGAGGTTGTCGGCCAGCTCGCGATAACGCTTTTCATGCTGCTTCTCGGCCACCGAAATCGCCTCGAAGGCCTTGGCGACAGCCTCGAAGCCTTCTTCCCGAGCCACTTTGGCAAATGCCGGGTACATGTCGCTCCATTCGTGCTCTTCACCTTCGGCGGCGTGGCGCAGGTTCTCCAGGGTAGTGCCCAGCTTGCCGGCCGGGAAGGTTTCGCTGATTTCCACCTCCCCGCCTTCGAGGAACTTGAAGAAACGCTTGGCGTGTTCTTTTTCCTGGTTGGCCGTTTCCTCGAAGATCAGCGCAATCTGCACCAGCCCTTCCTTGCGGGCGATGCCCGAGTAGTAGGTGTAGCGGTTGCGGGCCTGTGACTCACCGGCAAAGGCAGTGAGCAGATTTTTTTCCGTTTGTGTGCCCTTGATGCTTTTTGCCATTATTATTCCTCTGATTCTGTTGCTGTGAAAAATATGTCTGACAGTATTACCCTATGGTTGCATAAATTTTTGGATGCAGGGGCTTTAGGGACAGTATTTTCAGGGTCGAGCGCAGGTTTTTTCCAGCCGCAGCATGGCCCACCGAAAATGAGATGATTGGAAAAATCGAGCACGGCACTGAAAATACTGGCATGGAAGGCGCTTTGCTCTCCTGCACCGAAAATTTATGCAACGACTAATATTATGTGGCGGCAAAGCCGCTGGATTTCAAGGTGCCAGCTGCCGGAGCCGAAAATGAATGTAGTTCTGGCGGATGGCCCGATCCAGTACAGGCACGGCCCGCAGCTGTTTTTTGAAAATGGCCCGACCACTGTCGGATTTCATGAACACCCCAACAGCATTGACATAGCGCGGCAGGCTGAACTGAAAAGCCGATTTGAAACGCGCACGAATATCCGGCCGGGTCATGACCGCACTGCAGCGCAGCTCCGCAGGGCTGATGAAATTCATCACCAGCATGCCTTTTTTGCTCAGACGCCTGTCCAGCAGCTTGAACCATTCGGCAGTGGGCTGGATACCCCGAACCGGCTCACCTTCGTCTTCACCAAACAGATCCTCGATGATCATGTCGAAGCGCGGACCCCGGTAGGCCTGCAACCAGTCCATGGCCTCGGCCTGGACCAGCTCGGCCATCGCCGGCCTGATGCCAAAATACTTGCGTGCCACCTGCAGGTGTACCGGGTTCATCTCGATGCCGGTGATGCTCTCCGGCTTGATATAACGATGCAGTTGCCGGATCACGGCCCCCCCACCGACGCCCAGTACCAGCACCCGCTTGATACTGCCTGCCGGATAGAAATAGGCTGGCAACATCATGATGTCCCAGACCCCACCCGTGTAGGCCCGTTTGGGATTGAACTGACTGTGAAACACACCATCCGTATACAGCCGCCGGGTATCGCCGGCGGTTCTGACTTCATAGAGGGTGCCATCCACCCGTTTGCTCCACAGGGTCGCCATATATTCACGGTCGCTCTTGTCAATCGTTTCAGGATAATTGATTATGCCCAATCATCAGGTCCTTGTAACCTTAATCAAACCCCAGACACCTCCATCGACATGGCCAATCAAACCCTGACACTGGACGATCGACTCTACTCGTACCTGCTGGAGCACTCGCTGCGCGAAGATCCGGTTCTGGCTGCACTCCGCCAGGCCACCGCCTCGCAGGAGATGGCTGTCATGCAGATTGCACCGGAACAGGGCCAGTTCATGGCCATGCTGGTCAGATTGCTCGGTGCCCGGCGCACCCTCGAGATTGGTGTCTTCACCGGTTACAGCACCCTGTGTGTCGCCCAGGCCCTGCCGGCTGACGGGCAGATCATTGCCTGCGACATCAACCGGGAATGGACCAACATGGCTCGCCATTACTGGCAGCAGGCCGGTGTCGACGATAAAATCGACCTGCACCTCGCCCCGGCACTGAAGACCCTGCAGGCACTGATCCATGCCGGCGAGCAGAGCCGTTTTGATTTTGCCTTCATCGATGCCGACAAGACTGGCTATGCCGACTACGTGGCCTGCTGTCATACCCTGCTGCGCCCCGGTGGCCTGATGGCCATCGACAATACCCTGTGGTGTGGTGACGTGGCACGGCCCGAGGTCCATGACGAGGACACCCTCGCCATTCGTCGGCTCAATCAGCAGCTGCATGATGACCCGCGCTTCGATATCAGCTTGGTTCCCATTGGTGATGGCCTGACCCTGTTGCGCAAACGCGAAGACTGAATCAGGATGTTGAAAACACACCCGGCCTGGACATCTTCAAACCGGAAACGGTAAAAAACAGACTACCGACAAAATTCTGACTCATACGGAGACGTTGCAATGAAACTTGGTACCCCCCTATCCCCGACTGCCACCCGAGTCATGCTGCTGGGCTGTGGTGAACTCGGCAAGGAAGTCATCATCGCCCTGCAACGTCTGGGCGTGGAAGTCATCGGTGTCGACCGTTATGCCAATGCACCAGGCCATCAGGTGGCCCATCGCAGTCATGTCATCGACATGACCGATGGCCGTGCCCTGCGCCAGCTGGTGGAACAGGAACACCCGCATATCATCGTGCCGGAGATCGAGGCCATTGCCACCGAGGCCCTGGTCGACATCGAGGCCGAAGGGCTGGCCGAAGTGATCCCCACTGCCCGTGCAGCCCAACTGACCATGAACCGCGAAGGCATTCGCTGCCTGGCCAGTGACGAACTGGACCTGCCCACCTCGAAGTTTGCCTTCGTCGAAACCAGCGAGCAACTGCGCCAAGCCATCGATGACGGCATCGGCTATCCCTGCATCATCAAACCGGTGATGTCCTCCTCGGGCAAGGGCCAGTCCAGACTCGAATCTGTTGATGACATTCCCGCCGCCTGGTAGATGGCCATGCAGGGCGGACGGGTCAAGGGCAGCCGGGTAATCGTCGAGGAAGTGATTGATTTCGATTATGAAATCACCCTGCTGACAGTACGCACCCTGGGGGAAACGGGGGACATCGAAACCCGCTTCTGTGAACCCATCGGCCATGTCCAGTTGCAGGGTGACTACGTGGAAAGCTGGCAGCCCCAGAAAATGAGCGAAACCGCCCTTGAGCGAGCCCGTCACATTGCCGGTACCATCACCGGCAACCTCGGTGGTCGTGGCATCTTTGGCGTCGAGCTGTTCGTCAAGGGTGATCAGGTCTGGTTCAGCGAGGTCAGTCCCCGTCCTCACGACACCGGCATGGTGACCATGGCCACCCAGGTACAGAGCGAGTTCGACCTTCACGCCCGAGCCATTCTTGGCCTGCCCGTGAGCGTGGAACTGCGCGCGCCCGGTGCCAGTGCGGTCATCTATGGAGACATGAATGAAACAGGCATTGCCTTCGAAGGCATCGATGAAGCCCTGCGGGTACCCCAGACCGACTTGCGCCTGTTTGGCAAGCCAGAATCCTATACGCGACGAAGAATGGGGGTTGCACTGGTCACTGCTGACAGCACAAAGACGGCTCGAAAACGTGCGATCCAGGCCACCCGACTGGTAAGGCCGGTAAAGAACTAGGGAAATGCCGCCAAAATCAACGCACCAAGCGATTGATTTTGCGTGAAAAACGAAAACCACTCTTTTCGTTTTTCGTGTCCTGAAAATTCAGGGATGAATTATTCAGGGTTCCCCTAGCAACAGAAAGGCATGTCCGAATTCTGGATTCAGACAAGCCTTGAATACGGTGTTCCGAATGCCGGATCATTTTAAAGTTGTACCCGGCTTCAGGTTCGCATGGATGCCGGAGGGTTGTTACGTGACACGCTGCAAACACCTCCCTGTAAGCTCGACAGCCGCAGTCGCGCCGGGCCTCCTGCCCTCTCGCGATACTTGTGCGTCCTGCACATCGTCCCTGCGGCTGGCGGTCATGTAAAAACCCTCCGGCTTCGATGTCCGAGTCTAAACTGGACCAGATTCGGAACACGTGTTTAGTGCAGGGATCACCTGCACCAGGCCAGTGTCAGCCGAAGTTGGCACTTCGACCAATAGATGGGTTAACTCTGGACGGTAACGTTGGAAGCTTGCGGGCCCTTGGGACCGTTTTCAACGTCATACGACACGGTCTGCCCTTCGGTCAGGGTGCGGAACCCTTCACCTACAATGGCGGAAAAATGAACGAATACGTCGGCACTGCCGTCGGAGGGTGCGATAAAACCAAAACCCTTTGATTCGTTAAACCACTTGATTGTTCCAGTTGCCATAAAAAAACCTCGATATATCTATTTGAATTGTATGCGATTGCATATCAAACGGGGCAACGTGCAGGTAAAACCGGGAGGGTATTCTGAGAAGACCTGATGAAGATGCAATGGTATACGTGTGTTTACTTGATTTTGTACTCTTGTTTACAAGCTCTTTTGGTTGAAAGGCAATGACATGAGTCATTTGATTATAACCAACTTTTTTGAAATCTGTGAAATATATTGGAAAAAATTCAACTATTTTTTATACACAGTCCAGTCCATGAACATGATGTTCTTCTGTACTGCAAAGCAAGATCATACTGCCTCATATACGGTTAGTGGCCGGTGCAAGTGTTTGATATTCAGTGTCTGCCGCAGGGATGTGGCAGTCAAGTCGACAGGGATGTCTTCACGACGTCTGAAAATCAATCACTTGCACCGGCCGCAAGGTGAGTATGCGCTTGCCCTGTTCCGTACTGTAAACTGCCCGGTGCAGACAATTTGCAAAAGCTTGCATATTCTCTGCTACAGTAAACCCAATCGTTGCATAAAGTTTTGCTGCAGGAGAGCAAAGCGCCTTCCATGCCAGCATTTTCAGCGCCGTGCTCGATTCTTCCAATCCTCACATTTCGGTGGGCCATGCTTTGGTTGGAAAAACCTGCGCTCGACCCTGAAAATACTGTCCCCAAAGCTCCTGCATCCAAAAATTCATGCAACGATTGGGTGAAATGAAACCACATGGACACACATCATCAACGAATAATCATTTCAAGAGACTAACACCATGGTGCAACTTTCCGACCAGGAACAACAGATCCGCCAGTCCCACGCAGTTCTGATCCATCAGATCGTCAAAGCCTGCCAGAACCCGGCTCAAAGATCAAAACTTGAACCCATGCTCGAGATGGCCCAGCAACAGGGCTGGGACGATCTGGTCCGGGTGGTGCGACAGCTCCTTGCCGGCCAGCGTGATACCAGCCTGCTCAATGGCCTCGACACGGAAGACACGGTGATCATCCGTAGCGTTCTCGCCGGCCTGCAAAATCCGGCCAGCCTGCCCGACCCGCAACAGACTGCCGACCCGGCCATGGCAGCACCCGGTATCGCCCACATGATCCATGCCGCCAGTCGGGGTGACAGCCAGGCCCTGCAGGCCGTGGCCTTCATGGCCTAACAGATGACCAGTGCCAGCGGTGACATGCGCCTGCTTGGTGGCAACATGAAACGGCTGCTCGACGGTGAACGGGATCTGGATCGTCTGTGCAAGGGCATGAGTACCAGTGGCGAGAAGCTGATGATCAACCTGCTGGCGGAGCTGGCAAGTCTTTCGGAACAATGAAAGCCGAGACGGGCAACAGGGGCAATTCATTGCGCTCTATCTGTCGAGCAAGCCTGACAGCCTTTCTTTCAGGTCTTCGAAATCAAGATATCCGCTGCCGAATTTTTCAAGATCCTGATCCCGTTGCAGGATCAGGCGCGGGAAGCCCTTGATGCCGGCTTTTCTTGCCTGCTGAAAATGCAACCGGGTTCGCGCGATCATGTCCTGTGAATCAAACTGTTCGAGAAAACGGTCTTCTTCAATGCCAAACTGGCTGGCCAGCCGGGCCAGTATGCGTTTGTCCGTTACATCCTGATTTTCCACATAGAAGGCCGACTGTATGGCCTGCAGATAGGCCATGCGATGCTCGGCATTCAGCTTGCCAAAGCTGACAACGGCTCGGCTAGCCGGTTCGGTATTGTAGACGAACCCTTCGGGCAGGCCTGCTCGTATCCGAAACACTGGCCGGTACGTTTTTCCACTTCATGCCAGTGGTGGAGGATATCTGCCCGTTGTCTGGTCGTAATTGCCTGCTTCTCGCCGGGTTGCAGACCACCGAGTACCAGGGCAATTTTCAATTGCCCGTCGAAGTGCTCCTTTGTCTGCCGTATGACCGGCGAAAACCTCCAGCACCAGGAGCACATGGGATCGGCAAAATACCAGAGAATGGGCGTACTCATTTTTTCGCGTCACGGGCAATGGCCCGTGCCCTTCCCGTAGACACCTAGATCAGCACGTAGTGGTTGCTCAGATAGCCAAACTCTTCTTCATCATCCACGGCCATGCGGGTGTCCATCAGATCCCGGTCGACACTGCTTAGTACCTGCTCCATGTCCTTGAGGATTTCCGGCTGATAGCGGTGGGAACTGTGCACCGAGACCTGCTTGCCCTGCCGATCCTTGATCCCCTTGATGCCTTCTTGATTGGCATATTTGTTGGCATTGACCATCACCACATTGGCGGGCAGGTTGCCATAGTCTTCGGCTCCGTGGCGACCCAGCCGTTTGGCACCAAAACGCTTGAGGCTGGAGGCCTTGAGAGCCCGGTCATGCTTGGAATAGTAGACATGGACGCGGCGTGAAAAATCGGCGATATACTGTCCCTTGCCGTCCTGTTCGATATCTTTCGCGGCAATATCCGGTGCCAGCATCACGGTCTCGCTGAACATCATCATGCCAATGGGACTGCCGAGGCTGTCGGACAGGTATTCCATACCCTTGCGCAACAGATAGTTGCCCATGGAGTGGGCGATGCAGAAGGTGGTGGAAAAACAGCGTTTGGCCGGATCCGGATTGCGTGCATTGTTCTGCTGGAATTCATAAACAAGCCGCAGAAAACGCACAAAGGCCGGCACCGATTCCCGCACTTCTTCACGGTCGGCCAGGTAGTCAGCCGCTGCACCGCTGGATGGCCAGGAAAACCCGACCAGTACCGGCTCGTAACCAATCACACCGGTCAGCGCCATGTGCATGTCGTACAACTCGTCGATGCTGTCCTGATAGTCGTTGTTGTAGCCGTGCAGATAAATTCCGATCTTGGGGGTGTTGATCCCTTCGGCCTCCCGCAGGCGGTTGAGCTCGGCAAGCAGGCACTCCGTGAAGCCTTTTGGCCCCTTGCTGTTGAAACCATCATTGCCCTGTGGTCCCCCTCTGTAGTCATACAGGTAGTCCAGGCTGTAGCCCGGTTTTTCGTCATCGATATATTCACCGCCTTTCTTGCGACGGTTGGTTACCATCAGTAACATGTCTGTCTCCCTTTTTTGACCATTATTGTTTTCACTTCCTAAATCTAGTCCAAATCCCCACCAAACCCGCCGTATATGGCTAAAAATCACCCATTATTCGTAGTGATAAGGAATACGCACACAGAACAAACTGACATTCCTGTAGTCATATCGATCATTACCTGATAAAATTACTCAACTTTAAAGTCAATATAACCCTACATAATGAGGTGGAATTAAATGGAAGCAGTAGTAAACGGTCAAACCATCAAGCTCAGTGAAGCTGGCTGGTTGGAGAATCTCGACGAATGGAGTGAAGAACTCGCGGTTGAAATCGCCAAGAATGAAAAAATACCCGAGCTGACCGAAGAGCACTGGGACATCATCAACCTGGCCCGTGAGTATTTCCAGGAAAACGGTGCGGTATGTGAACCCCGCAACTTCAGCAAGCTCATGAAAGAAAAATACGGCAAGGATCGCAGCTCTCAGAAATACATCTATTCCCTGTTCCCGACAGGTCTGATCAAGTGTGCCAACAAGATTGCTGGCCTGCCCCGTCCCAAAGGCTGTAGTTAACAGACTATACGGGCTGATTTTTCAAGGGGGAGTCTGTGACTCCCCTTTTTCATGTCCGCAAAAGCGGGCCTGATTCAGGCCCTTGCTACACACAGCCATACCTTAGCTGGCCATTCAGCCTTTCACTCTCTGCAGGACAAGTTCATGCGGCCTGTCGTTCGGCAAGCGCCCGCTGCAATTGATTGGCCTGCCAGCCTCTGTCACTCACTTTGCATAAGCTCGGCATCAGCCTATAATCGCAGGGAGTTCCCAGCTTCATCGACACCTGTAACGAGGATCGGCCTATCTTTCGCAGTCTTTTCAGTCGAGGTCTGTCACCTGCCAGCAATCCGGAAAAACTGGCTGCTGTTGATCTGGGCTCCAACAGTTTTCATCTGATCATTGCCCGGCTTGTTGATGGCAGTTTGCAGATCCTCGATCGTGAACGGGAAATGGTACGCCTGGCCGATGGCCTGGATGCCTATAACCAGCTTTCCGACGAAGCCATGCAACGGGCCATGGATTGCCTGACCCGCTTTGGTCAGCTGCTGCGCGACATGCCGCCTGGTACCGTCCGAATCACCGGCACCAACACCCTGCGCAAGGCACGTAACGCCGCCAGGCTCATCAGCCACGCCGAACAGGTACTGGGCCATCCCATTGAA
This sequence comes from Gammaproteobacteria bacterium, assembly GCA_024275915.1. Taxonomy (GTDB): domain Bacteria; phylum Pseudomonadota; class Gammaproteobacteria; order UBA6429; family Thiohalophilaceae; genus JAJRYG01. The sequence continues at coordinate 70,091 of JAJRYG010000090.1, read as the reverse complement.
ATCATTTCCGGTATCGAAGAGGCGCGTCTGATCTACCTGGGTGTCGCCCATGGCCTGAGCGATACCGAGGGACAACGCCTGGTCGTGGACATCGGCGGAGGCAGTACCGAACTGATCCTAGGCCAGGGCTTCAACCCCACCTACATGGAAAGCCTGTACATGGGGTGTGTATCCTTCAGCAAGCGGTTTTTCCACCAAGGTGAAATCAGCCGCAAGAAAATCCAACGTGCCCGTATTGCCGCCCTGCAGGAACTGGAGCCTGTTGTCGCAACGTACAAATCACTGGGCTGGCAGCAAAGCATTGGTGCCTCGGGAACCATTCGCTCGGTTCAGAAGGTCGCCAACACCATGCAACTGACCAGCGAGGGGATAAGCACCGCCGCCATCGATGAAATCCTCAATCAACTGGGCAACTTCAAACGCTTCGAGGACATCGAGCTCCCCGGCCTCAGCACCGAGCGCAAACCGGTGTTTCCCGGTGGACTCTGTGTGCTGTCGGCGGTATTCACGGCACTGGAGATCGAACACATGAAGGTGGCCGACACGGCCCTGCGGGAAGGCCTGCTCTACGACCTGCTGGGTCGCAACAGCAACGAGGATGTACGCAACCGCACCGTCGATTCCCTCATCAAGCGCTACCAGATCAACGATGATCATGCCACCAATGTCACCACCAGTACACTGAACCTGTTACAACAGGTGGAGGCTTCCTGGAAGCTGTCGGATCAGAACCTCAAACAACTGTTGTACTGGGCAGCCTATCTGCACGAGATTGGCCGCGACATCAGCCACCAGTCCTACCACAAGCATGGCGCCTATATCCTCCATAACGCCGACATGCCCGGCTTCTCCCGTCAGGAACAGCAGGTGCTAGCCAGCCTGGTGCGAGCCCACCGGCGCAAGTTTCCCCTGGAAGAATTCGAACAGTACCCTGACAAGCAGGCCAAGTTGTTGCTGCGTCTGGCCATCCTGCTGCGTCTCGCTGTGGTCCTGCACCGATCACGCAATACCGATGACATGCCGAGCCTCAGCATCGACGTGGCAAAGAAAAACATCACGCTGGTATTCGAACACGGCTGGCTGGAAAACCACACCCTGACCCAAGCCGACCTGGAACAGGAAGCCGGCTACCTGGACAAGACCGGCTACCAGCTGACACTCCAGTAATCCCCATCTACTCTGTTTCGATCTCGGCCAGCAGGGTCGCCTGTGCCGAGATTCCCCGGCCTTCTTCATGGCTGGCACGGACATAACTGCCGTCACTCTGCATGATCCAGGCATTGGTATTGTCCTTGAGATACAGGTTCAGATCATGAATGATGCGTTTGCGAATGGCACTGTCCTCGATGGGAAAACAGGTTTCCACCCGGCGAAACAGGTTACGTTCCATCCAGTCGGCACTGGCACAGTAGAGATCCGGCTTGCCGTTGTTCTCGAAGTAATAGACCCGCGTGTGTTCGAGAAAGCGGCCGATGATCGAACGCACTTCGATATTGTCGGAGACCCCCATGATCTGGGGGCGCAGACAGCACATGCCACGTACGATGAGCTTGATTTCCACCCCAGCGATGCTGGCGGCATACAGCTCGCGGATCAGCTGTTTTTCCACCAGTGAATTGACCTTGACGATGATACGTGCCGGCAGGCCCTGCTCGGCGTGACGCTTTTCACGCTGGATTTTTTCCACCAGTGCATCGAACAGGGTAAAGGGTGACTGCAGCAGTTTCTGCAGACGCGACACCTTGCCGAGACTGGTCAGCTGCAGGAAGATCTTGTGAACATCCTCACCTATGGCCTTGTTGCTGGTCATCATACCGTAATCGGTATAGAAACGTGCGGTACTTGCGTGATAGTTGCCGGTGCCCAGATGTACATAATGCTTGAGGTGATTCTTTTCGCGCCGGATAATCAGCGCCATCTTGGCGTGGGTCTTGTAGCCGACGATGCCGTACACCACATGCACACCCACTTCCTGCAGACGGTTGGCCACGGCGATATTCGCTTCCTCGTCGAAGCGGGCACGCAACTCGATGACCACCGTGACTTCCTTGCCCTTGCGCGCCGCCTTGACCAGATAATTGACCAAGGGAGATTCGGGCCCGGTACGGTAAAGGGTCATCTTGATGGCCAGTACCTCAGGATCCACCGCGGCCTGGCGTATGAAATCGATTACCGGCAGGAATGAATCAAAGGGATGATGCAGAAGCACATCGATTTTCTTCAGCAAATCCATGATGTTCTTGCCACCGCTAAAGATGGCGGGCATGCGCGGGGTGAAGGGGGTGAACTTCAGATCCGGCCGGTCTACCAGATCGATGATGGCCTGAAGGCGATTGAGGTTGACCGGACCGTTGACCTGGTAGACATCCTCCTCTTCGAGCTCGAACATCTGTACCAGATAGTCGATGAGGTTTTGCGGGCAGTTGTCTGCCACCTCCAGACGTACTGCATCACCATAGTGTCGTGATGACAGTTCACCCTGCAGGGCCAGCAACAAATCCTCCACTTCTTCCTCGTCGACGAACAGGTCGCTGTTGCGGGTCACCCGGAACTGATGGATATTGATGACCTTCATGCCCGGAAACAGGTTTTCGGCATAGGCATGGATGACCGAAGAGAGAAACACGAAGTCTGCCGGGCCACTGCTGATCTCATCTGGAAACTGGATCAGGCGTGGCAGGGCTCGGGGAGCCTGCACCACTGCCTTGCCGCCACTGCGACCGAAGGCATCCTTGCCCTTCAGGGCAACGATGAAATTGAGACTCTTGTTGAGAATGCGCGGAAACGGATGGGCTGGATCCAGCCCCAGCGGGCTGAGAATGGGCAGCAGCTCGTTCATGAAATAGGAGCGCAACCATTCATCCTGCTCCCGGGTCCATTCGTCACGACGCGCGAAATTGATTTTCTCTCTCGCCAGTGCCGGAAGCAGTTCTTCGTTGAGAACCCGGTACTGCTCGTCCACCACTTCGTGGCAGCGAATGCTCAACTCCTTGCGGATGGAAGCCGGGCTCATGTGTTCGGGACCAAGGAAAGCAGCAGCACCAAGGGACAGACGCTGTTTTACGCCGGCAATACGCACCTCGAATAGCTCGTCCATGTTGGTCGACGAGATGCAAAGATAACGCAGGCGTTCGAGCAGGGGAATCGACTCGTCACTGGCCTGGGCCAGTACCCGGCGATTGAATTCAACCTGGCTCAGTTCGCGACCAAAATAAAAATCGGGCAAATTCAGATCTAAATCTTCCACAACATCTCTCACCGCTTGAAAATCATCAGGAAACTGATCTTCAATACTAACACATGTAAGAAATATTGCCCGGCCAGCCTTTTTCGCATCCGCCGGCAACACCACCCTCATCAGCGTGATTTCTTATCCCCGCTCCTGCCTCTGTCTGCATGGTAGGCTAGAAAGGCCCGGGCCAGATCAGCGCCCATGTATCTTGCCAGGGTCGCCGGTTCGGTATTGCGCAAATCCACCTTGATCAGACCATCGATGACATGACTGAATTCCGTATCCACATTGAAACCCAGCATCTTGCCCCCGAGCTTCAGATACTGCCGAATCAACACCGGTACTCCACGGGCATCATTTTCCAGATCTGAAACCAGGTTCGACAGCTCTGCGACATTCTCTGGCTGGTTCAGACTCCGGCGCCGTAGGTTGCCAAGGCTGCTGGCATCGAATGGCATTCGGGGTTTGACGCGCTTGCCCAGCTTCTGGTCAAACACATTGGTCTGCAGAAAGTCCACCAGTACCCGTTGTGACATCAGTGAATAATCATCACTGATGCTCACCGGACCAAACAGTACGGCATAACGTGGATGACTGGCCACATAGGTGGCAATGCCTTTCCACAACAGCATCAGCGGGGTAAAACTGCGCTGATATTCGACACGCACGAATGAACGTCCCAGCTCGATGGCCGGATTGATTTTATGCAAAAAAGCGCGCTTGAACTTGAACAGAGAATAACTGTACAGACCCTTGCGACCATACTTGCTGACAATCTCATCGGCCAAGCCCAGACGGTAGCCACCAACAATACTGCCTTCCTCCTGATTCCAGATGAACAGATGCAGATAGAATTCATCATACAGGTCCAGATCGATGGCCTTGCCACTGCCTTCACCGGCAGCACGGAAACTCAGTTCACGCAGGCGGCCAATCTCCTGCAGAATCCAGGGAATCTGCTCTGCCCTTGCATAGAATACCTGCAGCTTGCCCGACTCGACAAGCTTATGGCTGTCCGGCAGCTTGTCGATCTCGATTTCCAGCAAGGCGGTGTCCACGGTACCGATAACCGGCAGTTTCTGCTCTGTCTGGGCCATCGATTTTTTTACTCGCTGTTGCTCGGCCAGCAGATAGGTGCGGATTTGCAGATAATCGGCACACTGACGATCGTCGGTGATCCTTCTGATCCGCTTCGTACTGACAGGCTTGCCAATATGCACATCGATGCGCTTGCCGCGCTTGTTGATCAATTGACGAGGCAGGAACAGGGTCTTAAGCAATGGATGCAGTCCGCTGGCCAGATAAAATGGCACACTGTTGTGACCCACGAAATAGACTGGCAATACACAAGCCTGTGTGCGCCGGGCCATGCGCACGACCGATCTGTCCCATTCCCTGTCGGCAATCTGCAACTGCTGGAAATCAAACTGGGATACATCACCGGCCGGGAAAATGACCAGCACACCTCCCGCCTTGAGCCACTGCATGCCTTCACGCATTGCGCCGATGTTTTCCTTTACCGCCTGCTGATGGCCATAGGGATTGACACCAATAAAGATGTCTTCCAGCTCCGGAACCCGTTTCAGAAAGTTGTTCGCCATGATCCGCACATCGGCTCGCTTCTGCAGCAGAATGTCAATCATCAACAGCCCTTCCAGCCCGCCAAACGGGTGGTTGGCGACGACGATGGTGGGGCCCTCTTGCGGCAGGTTTTCGAGGTTGCCCGAAGCGATCCGGTAGTTGACGTTCAGTGCGGCAAGAACCTTGCTGACAAAGCTGCGTGGCGAATCACTGGGTGATAGTTTACGGTATTCACGCGCCATGTAGTGCAAGCCCAGTGGACGCTCCAGCAGGGCGGAACACACCTGTGCTGCCAGTTTTCCATAAGAATCGCTGACCACCTCGGTAATGCTGAACGGGTTGGCTTGACCCGGCTTGACGTTTGACTCAGACATGACGACCTCCATCCGGTGTCTACCGAGTCAGTCTAAGGCAGGGATGTGACAGTAATTTCCCTTCAGGATGACAGTTTTGTTACGATCCTGTCGCGGCCAGCACCACACGATTGCGGCCCTGCTGTTTGGCCTTGTACAAGGCTTCGTCGGCACGCGCAAACATGCTTTTGTCATCATCGCCTTTTTGAACCTCCGCCACCCCGCAGGAGGCTGTGATCACCACCCGCCTGCCCTTGAAATGAAAGGCCGTTTCTTCGATGACGCTGCGAAGTTTTTCCGCCAGGGGCATGGTCTGTTCGAGCCGGGTTTCAGGCAGTAGCACGATGAATTCCTCTCCGCCATAACGGGCCACCATGTCGGTTTCCCGTACATTGCTGTTCAGGGTATTGGCAATGATGGTCAGGACTTTGTCCCCGGCAACATGACCATACGTGTCGTTGATGTTCTTGAACCTGTCCACGTCCCATACCATGAGAGAGAAAACCGATCCATAACGATCAAAACGTGCAAGCTCGTCATGAATTCGCTGGTCATAGGCCAGTCGGTTGTTGATGCCGGTCAGCTGATCACGCATGGCCGCAGCCCGTGCCTGTTCAACCTGCTCTCGCAACCGGCTGACTTCGGTTTCGGTTTCCGACAGCTTGTGTCTGAGATTTTCCACCAGCTTGCTGGAGCGGCTATTGCGATTCATTTCGGCTTCCATGAACCGATCCATGTGGTCACGGATAATGATCACCCGTGACTGTACCGAGGTTTTCAGCTTGTTCAGATCCAGCGCCTCACTCACCGACTGTTCGATGTTGCTGACTTCCTGCTTGACGCTGCGGTTCATTTCCACTCCCGCCTCGTGTGACTGTTCCCGCAACTGGGCCGTTTCGCGAATGTCCTGATCCAGATCCTGCAGGCGCTCGGTCAGCTGCAGTAAAAAGGCTTCCAGCTCCTTCTTTTCCTGCTGTACCCGCTGACTCATCTCCAGGATCACATCGGCCGTGCTTTCCAGGCCTTCCAGCAACCGTTCCGGATCGGCACAGGGCTGCAGCCGGGCCTTGATCAGGTCAGCCTGTACATACAGATCATCGGGCAGGCGAAGTTTTTCCAGCAGATGAATGAGTGTTTCAGAGGCATAGTTCAACTCGTTGTCCAGACTGGATTCTTCACCTGTCGAATCCGGGCCGGGAGCTGGCGTCTGCGATGTTTTGTCTGGCTCCTTGTCACTGGCCGGCTTTTCCTCTGGCTTTCTTTCCCTGCGCCGAAACAGCCCAGCCAGCAGTCCCGTTTCTCCGCTCTTTGCATCCTGTGGCGATTGCCGTTCTGCCGGCTCGGCTGTTGCCAGCTTTTCTGCCCTCTTGCTGGCAATCACATCGATGATCAGGGAAAGCAGTTCGACCATGTCCTTGACGGCTTCATCGATGTTCGCGTCACTGTAGCGTGCCAGGTTCTTGCGCACGTAGCGTTCCTGACGTTGCAGGGATTCGGGTATATTCAGGCTGTCGAGCAGCAGGGCATAGTCATGCTTGGCGGGAGCGGCTTCATTGTGGTCCTGCCGCTCCATGTCAAGCCGGGAGATGGTCTGCGCCACATCATCGATGATCTTGCCGAGACGCAAGGGATTTTTTTCATTGCGCAGTGTATCGCGCAACTGATCGAGCTTGTGGCTGAAGCTCTTATCGTACTGGTCGGCAGCCAGCGACAGGCGGGTTGCAAGTTTTCTCAGCTGGCTTTCCAGTGCCGTCCATTCCTTTTCCTTTTCCTCCAGCTCATCCAGGCTGTCATAATATTTGCGCCGCCAGTGCTCGCTATCCTTCCTGTCTGTACGCTCAGCGGCCATGGCTCATCACCTGCCTACTTGCCGGCCAGATTCTGCACGTAATTTTCCAGTGTCAGGCCCTGTCCCCGTTCGAGGCGTTGCAGATGCAAGCCCTCGGGCAACTTGATTTCCGTCATGATGGGCAGGTGATCGGAGACCTGATAATCCAGTACACAGGCATTGAGTACTTCGAGTTCGGCACTGACCAGAATGTGATCGATGTTGTGCACCGGACGCCAGCTGGGAAAGGTACACAGGTTGCCAGCAGGCTCACGCAGGCTGGTTTTCCCGAACAGGCGTTGCAACTCACGGCTGTGGATGCGGCAGTTGAGATCTCCCATGACGATGGCATGAGGAACCTGGTTGACGATATCGGCCACATAGTCCAGCTGTGCCAGTCGGGCTCGGCGGCTCAGGGCCAGGTGCAGGACGATGACTGCCAGCGAGTCCTTGCCGGCCTCATAATAGGCCAGCAGGGCCTGTCTGCCAGGAATGAAACCCGGCAGGCGCAAATCCTCCACGCAGTCGGGTTTGTAGTGACTCAGAAAGCCGTTGCTGTGCTGGGCAAACTGCCCGAGGTTGCGGTTGACCTGGTGGTACCAGTAGGGAAAGTCACCACGCTCGGCCAGGTATTCGGTCAGATTGATGAAATTGCTGCGGATACTGCCGGCATCGACTTCCTGCAGGCCAATGATGTCATAGTCATGGATCAGCTGTGCCACCCGATCCAGGTTGGGCAGACGCTGTGAATGGGGCAGCACGTGTTTCCAGCTGCCCAGCAGGTAGTCACGTGCCTTGCGGGTGTGAATCCCCACCTGCACGTTGTAACTCATGACCCGCAGTTTCCGCTCTCGCGGCAAATCTATCAGGTTTTCAGACATGTCGATACCACGCTACTGTTGCCGGCCATGGCCGGGGTCTGAAATCGGTTTCACGTTGTGTCTTCCTGCTCTCGTTTTAATCTTTAATCTTGTTTCTTTATATCTTATATCGGACAGACCATTTCCCCCAGCTTGCTGGTCAGCTTGAGATTCTCGCTGTAATCCACCGGACAGTCGATAATACTTACGGTGTCGTCGGCCAGCGCCTTTTTCAAGATCGGCAACAGATCTTCCCCTTTTTCGATGCGGTAGCCCTTTGCTCCGAACGACTCAGCATATTTGACGAAATCCGGGTTGTTGAAACTGATATTCGAGGTTCGGCCAAAATGGTTCATCTGCTTCCATTCGATGAGACCATAGGCGCTGTCACTCCAGATGAGGATGACCATGGGGATTTTGTAGCGCAACGCGGTTTCGATTTCCTGTGAATTCATCAAAAAACCGGCATCGCCGGTCACCGCCACCACTCGGCGGTCCGGCTCGGCCAGCTTGGCACCAATGGCGCCGGGTACGGCGATGCCCATGCTGGCGAAACCGTTGGAGATCAGACAGGTGTTGGGGTATTCACAGCGAAACATGCGTGACATCCACATCTTGTGGGCGCCCACGTCGGAGATGGCGATGTCTTCCAGCTCCATGGCCGTACGCAGATCCCAGATGATTTTCTGTGGTTTCATGGGCACGGCGTTGTTGTCCTTGTGCTGGTTCATGTCCTCGATCAGTGCCCGGCGCAGGGCACGCATGGAATTACCGGTATGTGGGCTGGCCAGCTCCATGAGCCGCAACAGGCTGTGCTTGATGTCACCACTGACTCCCACGGTAACCGAATAATTGGCATCCACCTCGGCGGGTGAGCGGTCGATGTGGATGATCTTGCGGTCCCGGGTGGGGTGCCACAGATAGGGATGGTATTCCACCAGGTCGTAGCCCACGCAGATAATCACGTCGGCCTTGTTGAAACCGCAACTGATGTAGTCGTTGGCCTGCAGGCCGGCGCTGCCCAGCGCCATGGGGTGCTTGAAGGGGATCACGCCCTTGGCCATGAAGGTATTGGCCACCGGGATGCGCATCTTTTCGGCAAAATCGGCCAGTTGCTGCCAGGCCCGGCCCCGGATCACACCGTTGCCGGCGAGGATCATCGGGTTCTTGGCTTCCGAGATGATTTCAGCCGCGGCCTCGACCCGCTCCTGGGGCGGCTCCGGGGCATGGGAATACTTGACCGGCAGGGGCACATCGTCCACTTCCATTTCGGCAATGTTTTCCGGAAATTCGATGAAGCAGGCGCCGGTCTTTTCCGTCTGTGCCACCTTGAAGGCCTTGCGTACCACCTCGTTGATCACGTCGGGGGTCAGCAGGCGCGAGGAATATTTGGTAATGGGCTGAAACAGCAGTTCCAGATCCAGCACCTGGTGGGACTCCTTGTGCAGCCGGTGGGTACTGGCCTGCCCGGCAATGGCTATCACCGGGGCATGGTCCATGTTGGCATCGGCCACGCCGGTAATCAGGTTGGTGGCCCCCGGCCCCAGGGTGGCCAGGCAGACTCCGGCCCGGCCGGTCAGCCGGCCGTAGACGTCGGCCATGAAGGCGGCCCCCTGCTCATGGCGGGTGGTGATGAAGGTGATGTTCGATTCCAGCAGGGCATCCATCAGGTCGAGGTTCTCTTCGCCTGGAATCCCGAAAATGTATTCCACGCCCTCGTTTTCCAGACATTTGACAAACAGCTTGGCTGCTTTCATGGCTTCTCCTTGTAAGCCGCCAGTGGCGGCAGAACCTGATACCGGTTTTTATCGGCCCCGGGGTCCGGGGCTTGATAGTGACTATTTTTTACCCGATTCCAGGCCGATCAGGTAATCCACCACCTTGAACATGCCTGCATGGCCGTTGGCCATGGGGCCATCGGTGACGTACTTGCCATCGACCACCAGCGAGGGTACACCGCTGATCCCGTAACGGCGGGTCAGATCCGTGGCACGGCGTACCCGGCTGTCGACCATGAAGGAGTTGAAGGCCTTGTTGAAATCGGCTTCCGAGACCCCCAGGCTGGCGAACAGCTTGCGCAATTCCTCGGGAGTGGCCATCTTGCGGTGCTGAACCTGGATGGCATCGAACATGGCGGGGTGGAACTTGTCCATCACGCCCAGGGCTTCGGCGGTGTAGAAGGCCTTGGCATGAAACGCCCACTTGCTGTTGAAGACGGCGGGGATGCGCTTAAAATAGACATTTTTCGACTTCGTTTTCAGCCAGCGCTTCACATAAGGTTCGGCACGGTAACAGTGCGGACAACCATACCAGAACAGCTCCACCACCTCGATCCGCCCCGGGTCCTCGGTGGGTACCGGGTTGCTCAGACGCTTGTATTCGATACCTTCATCGAATTCGGCCTGCGCCATGGTAAAGGGCACCAGCATCAGCAGGAAAAGGGTAAAAAAACGGACTTGCTTCATTTTTCTGTTCTCCAGATTGATTTTCATGACTTGTTGGCACATCACGCTTCGCCGCAAATGGACTGGCGAGGCCGTCATCCAGCCGGCATCGGCATGAACACCACGCCCGCCGGCTTTGTCTCGCTCCCGACTCGAGGTGTGAACGCTGGCGCTGTGCCTGTCTTCCGCCTGTTCAATCAGGCCATGCCAGCGGAAAAACGTTCCACATATCTTGTTCCGGCAACGACGCTTAACCTACAGCTCGCCGTAGGAATGCAGACCCGAGAGGAACATGTTGACCCCCAGAAAGGCAAAGGTGGTGACAAACAGACCGATCACCGCCCACCAGGCCAGTGGCCGGCCACGCCAGCCCTTGGTCAGGCGCATGTGCAGCCAGGCAGCATAGTTGAGCCAGACGATCAGCGCCCAGGTTTCCTTGGGATCCCAGGACCAGTACCCCCCCCAGGCTTCGGCGGCCCACATGGCACCCAGCACCGTGGCAATGGTAAAGAAGGCGAACCCAAGGGCAATGGCCTTGTGCATCACGTCATCAAGCATGTCCAGCTCCGGCAGACGCCTGGCCAGCAGGCCTTCCGGGTTGCGCCGCACGGCGCTGTCCTTGATCAGGTAGGCCAGCCCCAGCATGGCCGCCAGGCCAAAAGCGCCATAGCCAACGAAGTTGGCCGGTACATGGATTTTCATCCAGTAACTCTGCAGTGCCGGTACCAACGGCTGGATGCCACTGGCATCCTTGGCAAAATGGTACCAGAGCAGAAAGCCCACCGCAGCGGAGATCACCAGCAGGGCAAAGGCACCCATGGTCCTGGTTCGATAGCGGGCTTCGTAATACAGATAGATGAGGGCGGTAATGATGGCGAACAGGATGAACACTTCATACAGGTTGCTGACCGGTATGTGGCCCACATCGATATGGATGAGGTAGGACTCACGCCAGCGCACCATTAGACCGACGAAGCACAGGGTGGTGGCCGACCAGACCATGGCCGTGGCCACCTTGCCGACGAATTCGTTGCGGCTGAACAGGTGGATGAAATACGCTGCCGTGGCCATGAAGAACAGGGCACTCATCCACATGATGGCCGACTGGCTGGAGATGAGAAACTTGAGGAAGAAATTGCTCTCGGCCAGGGCCAGATCATTGCCATACAGCCACACCGCAAACAGGCTCAGGGCCGCCACCGCCAGCATCAGGGTGCGCACCGGCTTCCAGAACCAGCCCAGACCCACCAGTGACACGGCGGTCCCAAACAGGATCCCCACCTCGTAACCATCCATCAGGTAGGTGTATTTGCGCCAGGCCACCACAGAGCCGGCCAGCAGCAGCACGGCAAAAATCCAGTCGTAGACGCTGTGGCGGGCGAGAAAACCGCCCTGCTCGCTGTTTTCATTCATGACACTTTCGGGTACTGACATTGGAATGCCTCGTTGTATTGTCCGCCTGTTGCGGTAAGTCCCTGTCTTGTCAGGGGTTATTTTTCTGCCGCTGTTGTCGGCCTGGTTGTGATTCTAGCAAGCTTTGCTGAACCTGGACTGAATCAGTCCCCCGTCCCGGAACGATTTTTTTGCAACAATCCGGCAAGTTTGTCTGCCAGCAAGACGAATCGTTCCGTGAAATCCCGCCGGTTGCGATCACCGGCTCCACTGAACAGTACCGCCGTTTTGCCCTCGTTGCCCGGCCAGATGAGGATCCACAGGCGCTGGTGGGCAATGTAGAACATCATGAAAATACCCACGATCAACAGAAAACTGCCCAGATAGACCAGATCCTTGCCCGGTGAACGGGTGATCTGCAGGCCGGTGGCCTCGCGCAGTTCGTAATCGGTGAGTTGCAGGTAGAAAGGCGCCCCATAGGCCCCGATACCGGCCAGGTTGTTGACCGCATCATCGTAGAATGCCGCATCCTGATCACTCACCCCCTGACTCAGATCCACGCCTTCATCGATGAGCAGCTGCATGTACAGATCCCGCAGCAGGTTCTGCAGGATCTTCATGTAGGCCTGGCCGACATTCATCTGTTTTTCTTCCGGCACGCTCTGACGGATGAAGTCATCCAGCGCCACATAGCCCCCCTCATTGAACAGCTTGAGCAGACGCATCATCGAGTTGACCACATTGGCCTGCAGCTTCTCGTCCTGCAGGTTGGCCGTGCTCATGGCGGCACGGGTACTCATGACGGCGATCTGCCGGACTCGATCAGTATCCTGGATCAGACGGTGGAACGCCATGAAGCGCTTCAGGCTCATGTCCCTGTCGGCGGGAATGGAGAGAAAACGAAACGGCTCAGCCGAAGATTCGCGTACCCCGGTGACGAACACATAGCGTCCATCCTGCAGGATCGGCGACATGTAGTTCTGGTATTCACGGGCCTGACCGCTGGCATCACGCAGTCGGAACACCACGCTGGGACCGTAGTTGACGAACTGCTTGCCCTTCTGCTCCGGCTCGCTGGCAGGAAAGACGTTGAATTCCTTGAAACTGTCCAGCTCCAGGGTCATGGGGCCGGCAGGGGTATCGAGTTCGACACTGCTGTTGACGGTCATCTCCAGATCGGTGGTCTCGTCTTGTCGTTCATAGAAGGGCCAGAGGCGAAATTCGAGTTTCGAGCCCCCATCGGCAAAGCTGGCCTGGTAGATGGCATAGCCCCGATAGATCAGCGGATGATTGACGGCGATGGTCTTTTCCAGCGGCTTGTCCAGCTGATCATCGTGGATCACCAGGTCACTTTCGAAGGACTTGGGCTGACCCGATGGATAATGCTCGATACGAAAATCCTTGAGTTCGATGGCAAAGGGCAGCTCCTGCACCAGGTAGCCGTCACGCACGTTGAGAAAGACCACATTGGCCCGCTCACCTTCGGGGATCGACACGGAGCCCCGGAAGGAAAAACTCTCGTCAGGTTTCAGGCGACTGATGGCCGGGACTTCCGAAACCGGAATGTTGCGGGTTTCCAGACGGATCTGGTCACGCCATTCCTTGATGGTGAAGATCAGGTTACCGTCCATCAGACCACCGATGCAGATCACCACGATGCCCGTATGGGTAAAGATATAGCCCATGCGGTTCCAGCCACCTTTCATGGCCGAAAGAATGGTCAGTTCCCCATCCTGCCTGCTTTTGAAACGAAACCCCTGCCGGGTCAAAAACTGCTCGGCCTTCTGACGGACCGTTTCTGAGGGCTGATCGGTTTCCAGTTCGTGCACGTTGTGCATCAGGCGCAGGGATTTGGGTGTGACCTTCATGCGGAAAACACGCATGTCACGCCACATCACCGGGGCATTGCGATAGATGCAGACACTGGTGCTGAGCAGCAAAAAGCCCAGCAGGCCCAGGAACCACAGTGAACCATAGACATCGTACAAATCCAGGGCCTTGAACACCTCATGCCAGAAGGGTCCGAACTTGATGATGTAGTCCGTGTAGGGCTGATTCTGCTGCAACACGGTACCAATGATGGAAGCAATGGCCAGCACCACAAGAATGGTGATCGCCAGGTTCATGGAACCGAGGAATTCCAGCAGGCTCAGGTGTTGGGGGTGTTTTTTATGCGGGGACTGGGTCACGGTCGGTCTGTCATGGCTGGAGGAATGTCGATTATGCCGGATCAGGCGGCGCGGATCACGATTATCCATTTTCAGCACATCTCGCCGGCATATTCCTCATGGCCAGGCCAGCATTTCACCTGACAGGCTGTTGCTTTCGGGAAACAACGGCCTTTTGCCGGCCAAAAAGAAGGGGCGGTTTGACCGCCCCTGCCTGGATACCACCCGAAGGTGGTAAAATTCATGTGATTGTGCTTATTTCAGGCCCTGTACATACGAGGCAACCGCTTCGATTTCTTCGTCAGTCATGTGCGCAGCTACATTACGCATCATCTTGCCGGCATCATTGCTGCGGGCACCACTGCGGAAGTCTTTCAGCGCCTTGGCCACATAGGCCGCGTGCTGACCACTCAGGCGCGGGAATTTGGCGGGCGGGTTGCCGGCACCGGTGGGGCTGTGACAGGCCATGCAGGCAGAAACGCCACTGGCCTTGTTGCCTGCGCGGTAGATTTTCTGGCCCAGTTCCAGCTTGGCTTCATCCGCAACGCCAGGGCTCATTTTCTGGCTGGAAAAATAGGCACCGAGATCTGCCATGTCTTGGTCAGACAGGCCTGCCGCCTGGGCACTCATCAGAGGGTCCTGGCGGGTCTTGCCTGCTTTGAAATCGCCCAACTGTTTAACAAGATATCCCTCATGCTGCCCTGCCAGTTTTGGCCAGGCAGGATTAGTACTGTTACCGTTCACGCCGTGACAACCAACGCAGTTCTGGGCCTTGGTCTGCCCTGCCGCTGCATTGCCTGCCGCTTGGGCTCCTGTGGCCAGAGCAAACAGGGTGAACATGGAAATAAGTGCTGTATACTTCATGGGGTATCAACCATCGCTAAATGTTGTGGGAAAATTTCAAAGTCCCGGTAACCGGGTTTGGGTAAGTACGACTTACTTGCTGTGAGCAACCATGTAGTCGACAGCTGCCTTGACATCGGCATCGCTCAGATCGGCACGACCACCCTTGGCAGGCATGAAGCCTTTCTTGCCCTTGAAGCCCTTGATGGCATGGGTATGCAGCGTATCCAGACCCTTGGCAATACGGGGGCCCCATGCTGCCTTGTCACCGAACTTGGGGGCACCGGCTGCACCCGTACCGTGACAGGC
This sequence comes from Gammaproteobacteria bacterium, assembly GCA_024275915.1. GTDB lineage: Bacteria > Pseudomonadota > Gammaproteobacteria > UBA6429 > Thiohalophilaceae > JAJRYG01. The sequence continues at coordinate 55,081 of JAJRYG010000090.1, read as the reverse complement.
AAAGCAGGCCGCCTTGTAGGTTTTTTCACCGGCATCGGCCATGGCGGCAGTAGAAAAAGCACCCATCAGGGTAACAGCAGCGGCGATAGTAACGATCTTGTTCATATTTACTTGCTCCAAAATATATTAGGTGATTATTTGGTACCACGGAAATTTTTCGTCATGTTAAACTCGACTCCGGGCACCAGGGCAAAAAATGCACATCCTTCTTAATCCGGGCCTGATACGGTCAAGTCGGTGGGCATTATAACAGCACCGGCAATCCACTCAAGCCCAGAGGCTAAATCCTTTTTGATATCAGAGCCAATTTTTCCGGAGTTTTCCCCAGTGAATTCAACACAGAACCCCCCACAGAAACCCCGGAACAACCCGGCTCGATATAATAAGGCACAATTCCTTGTCAGCGTACCAAAACCGGAACAGGCACCACCTGATCTAGGTCAGGAAGTGGCCTTTGCCGGCCGCTCCAACGCCGGCAAGTCCAGCGCCCTCAACACCCTGACTCAGCGCAAGGCCCTGGCCCGCACCAGCAAGACCCCCGGCCGCACCCAGCATCTGGTGTTCTTTGCACTGGACGAACAGCGCCGTCTGGTGGATCTGCCCGGCTACGGCTACGCCAGGGTGCCCGACCGGATCCGTGCCCAGTGGGGCCAGGCCATGTCCCGTTACTTGGTCGAGCGCCAGTCCCTGCGTGGCCTGATCCTGCTGATGGACATTCGCCATCCACTCACCGACTTCGACCAGCAGATGCTCGAATGGTGCCAATGGCGTGAACTGCCGGTGCACATCCTGCTCACCAAGGCCGACAAGCTCAAGCGCGGTGCCGCCGCCAGTGCCTACCTCAAGGTCAAGAAAGCTGTCGAGAACCAGCCCCAGGTCAGTGTGCAGCAGTTTTCGGCCCTGAAAAAAATGGGCATCGACGAGGCTCAGCAGGTGCTTGACGACTGGCTGGATTTTGCCAGTGACAAAAAATAACCCCGGAACGGGGCAGGGATGAGGGGTAATCGATTCCGGGGTCGAAGGCGTCTGCCCAGCGGGCAGACGCCAGAGCATTCATGTGCCCTCAAAGCATAGGCGGCTTGTCTCCAGGGCGCAGCCGGGATCTGTGAACCTTTGTAAATTCCAGACAAAAAAAACCCCGGAACATTTGGGGATAGAAGGGTTCCGGGGTGAATATACACCCGGCTTTGGGGAAACCGGGCTTGAATTCCCACTGGGAGGGTTGCGGGAATAGTGCATATGAACACTGTAGAGTCTGACCGGGGGGGTTGGGGAAAGTTCAGCGCAAACGAAAAATTATTTTCCCTTTTTTTCACCCACTGAAATTGTGACGAAGGCCCGTTTCAGCGTGGCCGGGCCTTGTGGATGGCCATGAGGTTCACGTCCATGGCGGCTTCGTGCAGCACTTCCGACAGGGAGGGGTGGGCAAACAGGGTCAGGGCGATGTCTTCACTGCTGGCGCCAAAGTTCATGGCCTGCACCGCCTGGCTGATCAGCTCGGCCGCCTGCGGACCGATGATGTGCACACCGAGGATCTGGTCGCTTTGCGCATCGGCCAGTACCTTGATCAGGCCTGTCGTTTCGCCAATGGCCCGGGCCCGGCCATTGGCGGCGAAGGAAAAGTTGCCCACCCGGTAGGCTCGGCCACTGTCCTGAAGAGCCTGCTCCGTGGCCCCCACCCAGGCCACTTCCGGGTGGGTATAAATCACGAAGGGAATGGTGTCGTGATTCACTTCGGCAAACTGGCCGGCAATCAGACTGGCGACCATCAGGCCTTCTTCCGAACCCTTGTGGGCCAGCATCGGCCCGGGTACCGCGTCGCCGATGGCATACACGTTGGCCAGTGAAGTTCGGCACTGTTCATCCACCTTGATGAAGCCTCGCGGATCACATTGCAGGCCTGTCTGACTGGCAAACAGGTCCTCGGTATTGGGCACCCGGCCAATGGCAACCAGAACCCGGTCGAATGTTTCGCGGAAAGTCTGCTCCTTGGTCTTGTACTCCAGCGTGACACCCTGGTCGTCGACCTTGCAGCCCGTGATGTAGCTCTCAAAATGAAAGGCAAAACCGTGGCCGGCAAAATCCGTTCGCAACTGTTCGGCAAGGTCACGGTCCGCCGCAGAAAGAAACCCGCCGCTGGTCTTGAACAGATGAACCTTGCTGCCCAGCCGCTGCCAGACACTGCCCAGCTCCAGACCGATCACACCGGCGCCGATCACCGCTAGGGATTCGGGTACCGCCTCGAAGGCCAGGGCACCGGTTGAATCAACGATACGCTCCTGGTCCACCGGCAGCAGCTTGTGCTCGCGGGGCCGCGAGCCCGGCGCCAGAATGACGTGCCTGGCCGACAGGGTTTGAGTGTTGCCATTGTGGCTGACCTCGACCCGGTCGGCGGCGAGCAGTTTTCCCCGCCCGCTGATCAGTGTAACCCCATTGGCCTGGAGCAGCAGCCGCACACCACCAGTCAGTTCACCGACGACGCGCTGCTTGCGTGCAAGCAGGGTATCCAGTTGCATGCTCACACCCTGGCTGACGATGCCATGCTCGGCCAGGCCGGTCTGGGCATGCTGGTAGAGCCGGGTGGATTCGAGCAGCACCTTGGAAGGGATACAGCCCACGTTCAGACAGGTACCGCCGGGAGACGGTTCACCCTGCTCGTTGAGCCAGTCATCCACGCAGGCCGTCTTCAGACCCAGCTGGGCGCAGCGTATGGCTGCCACATAGCCGGCCGGGCCGGCACCGATCACCACCACATCATAAGTGTCCATGAATCTTCATATCTCCAGTAACATGCGTGCTGGTTCTTCAAGAAAGTCCTTGATGGTGACCAGGAACTGCACCGCCTCGCGCCCGTCGATGAGCCGGTGGTCATAGGACAGGGCAACATACATCATCGGCCGGATGACGATTTCATCCTGCACCACCATCGGCCTTTTTTCAATCTTGTGCATGCCGAGGATGGCGCTCTGTGGCGGGTTGATGATCGGCGTGGACAGCAGGGAACCGAATACCCCTCCGTTGGTGATGCTGAAGGTGCCACCGGTGATCTCCTCCAGCCCCAGCTTGCCATCCTGGGCCCGGCTTGCCAGGTCGGCAATCTTCTTTTCCACCTGGGCCATGCTCATCTGATCCGCATTACGCAGAATCGGCACCACCAGGCCTCGCGGTGTACCCACGGCGACGCCAATGTCGAAGAAACCGTGGTAGACGATGTCATCACCCTCGATGGAGGCATTGACCTCGGGGAAACGCTTGAGTGCTTCAACGGCTGCGGCAACGAAAAAGGACATGAAGCCCAGCCTGACCTGGTGCTGTTTTTCGAACTCGTCCCGGTAGCGCTGGCGCAGGTCCATCACCGGCTGCATGTCGATCTCGTTGAATGTGGTCAGGATGGCCGCCGACTGCTGGGCCTCGAGCAGGCGCTCGGCAATGCGCTGGCGCAGGCGGGTCATCGGCAGGCGTCTTTCCGGCCGTTCACCCCCGATGTAGTCTGGCGCTTTTTCCTCACTTGCGGAACTGTCCTGCAGGAACTTTTGCACATCCTGCTTGAGGATGCGGCCTCCCTTGCCGCTACCACTTATCTGTGTTGCATCGAGCAGGTTTTCCTCGATGATCCTTTTTGCCGCCGGCATCACGGCAACCGTTTCGGCCACTGGCTCCGTCGCTGTTTTTTCCGGCCGTGGTTGTTTTGCTGCACCTTGTTCGACTTGCTTTTTTTCGGCATCGGTCTTTGTTGTGGCCGTGACCTCGCCTTCTTCCATGCGGGCAATCACCTGCTCGGCCATCACCGTGGTCTTTTCCTCGACCAGCCGCTCGGTGATCCGGCCATCGGCCTGGGCCGGCACCTCGAAGACCACCTTGTCGGTTTCGACATCGGCGATGATGTCACCGCTATGAACTTCATCGCCAGGCAGCTTGTGCCAACGCGTCAATATGCCGTCTTGCACGGATTCTGGGAAAACCGGGACCTTGATTTCTTTCATGCCTGATTCCTTGATTACATGATCTTGTTATTTGCGTTCACCCAGTGCAGCCATCACCAGATCACGCTGCTGTTTGACGTGCAGGCTGGGATAGCCCACTGCCGGTGCCGCAAGGAAGGGCCGACCGGCATATTCGAGATTGGCGGGATTGCTGATCACCGAGCGCATGTGATGCTGGCTGGAATACCAGGCGCCCTGGTTCTGGGGTTCTTCCTGGCACCAGACGAAGCTGTGGGCATTGTGATAACGGCGGATCTCCTGTTGCGCCTGCTCGACAGGGAATGGATAAAGCTGCTCGATACGAATGATCGCCACATCGTCACGCTTGTCCTTGCGCCGCTGCGCCAGCAGATCATAATACACCTTGCCACTGCACATGATGAGCCGTTCCACCCTGTCTTCAGGCAGGGGATCCACTTCGCCGATCACCTCGCGGAAACTGCCTTCGGTCAGCTCATCGATGGGACTTTGTGCCACATGGTGGCGCAACAGGCTCTTCGGTGACATGACGATCAGGGGCCGGCGGCAGGTCATGAGCATCTGCCGACGTAACAGATGAAAGATCTGTGCCGCAGTGGTGGGAATACAGACCATCATGTTCTGCTGGGCACACAGCTGCAGATAACGTTCCAGCCGTGCCGAGGAATGCTCCGGCCCCTGGCCTTCGAGACCATGTGGCAACAACAGCACCAGACCGCAGAGGCGATCCCATTTCTGCTCTCCGGCGCTGATGAACTGATCGATCACTCCCTGGGCATTGTTGGCGAAGTCACCGAACTGGGCTTCCCAGATGGTCAGGGTACTGGGATCTGTGGTGGCATAACCGTATTCAAAGGCCAGCACCGCTTCTTCGGACAGCAGGGAATTGATCACCAGAAAACGGGCATCTATATTTTTCAGGTTTCGCAATGGAATATAAATCTCGCCATCTTTCTGGTTGTGCAGGGCGGCATGGCGGTGGAAAAAGGTGCCCCGTGCACTGTCCTGGCCCGACAGCCGTACCGAATAGCCCTCTTCCATCAGGGTTGCATAGGCCAGGGTTTCGGCCGCCCCCCAGTCCATGGGTATTTCCCGCCGCGCCATCTTGACCCGGGCTATACGGATCTTTTCCACCGCAGGATGCAGGATGAAGCCATCGGGCAGGCTCTGCAACTGCATGGACAAATCCAGCAGGCGCTGATATTCCACGCCGGTCTCGATACAGGTGGTACATGACTGGTTGGCAAACTCGTGCCAAGCCGGCTCGAAGGCATAGGCTGCCTTGTGACTGTTGATGAAGTTGTCGGCAACGATTTCACCGCTGTCCAGTTTTTCATGGTAACCACGGATCTGTTCATCAACCTCGGCTTGCGTGACGACCTGCTGTGCCAGGCATTTTTTACAGAACAGTTCGAAAGTCGTGGGCATCTGACGGATGCGCTGGTACATCATCGGCTGGGTGGCCATGGGCTCATCCGCCTCACTGTGCCCATGACGGCGATAACAGACCAGGTCGATGACCACGTCCTTGGAAAAACGCATGCGGTAATCCAGCGCCATCCTTGCTACCAGTAGCACCGCTTCGGGATCATCACCATTGACATGGAAGATGGGGGCATTGACCATTTTTGCCACATCGGTACAGTAGAGGGTGGAGCGCGCATCTTCCTGGTTGCTGGTGGTAAAGCCGATCTGGTTGTTGATCACCACATGCACGGTACCCTTGGTGGAGTAACCCCGTGACTGGGACATGTTGAAGGTTTCCATCACCACTCCCTGCCCGGCAAAGGCCGCATCACCATGCACCACCACCGGCACCACCTGGCAACCGTAGCGATCATCCCGGCGATCCTGGCGGGCCCGCACCGAACCTTCCACCACCGGGCTGACGATCTCCAGGTGGGAGGGGTTGAAGGCAATGATCACATGCACCTGACCGTTGCCCGTGGAAAGATTGGAGGAGAAACCCGAGTGGTATTTCACGTCGCCGGTGCCCACATGGTTTTCCGCCGTCCCCTCGAATTCCTGGAACAGTTCCGCCGGTGTCTTGCCCATGATATTGACCAGCACATTGAGCCGGCCACGGTGTGCCATGCCGATGGCCACTTCCTTGACCTCGTGCTTTTCACCACCGCGCCAAATGAGCTCCCTGAGGATGGTGATCAGGCTTTCCCCACCTTCGAGGGAAAACCGTTTCTGTCCTACATAGCGGTTGTGCAGGTACTTTTCGAACTGCTCGGCAACCATCAACTGTCTGAGCAGGCGTTGCCGGGTCTGGGCCGAAAAATGCCGTTTGCCCTGACCGCTTTCCAGGTATTGCTGGATCCAGCGTTTTTCCACAGTGTCGGTAATGTGCATGTACTCGGCACCGATGGAGCCGCAATAGGTCGCCTGTATGATGTCGAGGATCTCACCCAGTGTTGCCCTGGGCGGCCCCATAAGTGAACCTGTATTGAACACGGTATCCAGATCGTGTTCTTCAAGCTGGTAATGCTCCAGGGTCAGCTCGGCGATGGGCGTTTCACTTTTCGGGTAGAGCGGGTTGGTGCTTGCCCACTGGTGACCACGAAACCGGTAGGCATTGATCAGCTGCAGGACGCGAACCTGCTTGGCATCGTGCAATTCGTCTTCGGGTACCCGGCAAACACCACCACGGGCAGGCTGCATGGCCAGTTGGCGAAACTGCTCGCGCACGGCTTCATGGGCGGTTTCACTTCCCTCTTCATGCTGCGCCGGCAGGCCATCGAAATACTCGCGCCAGGCCTTGTCGAGAGCCTCGGCATCACGCTGATAAGCCTCGTACATCTGTGCCACATAGGCTGCATTGCTGCCGGCCAGTGGCGAGCTTCGCCAGCGCGACTCAAGGCTTTCGTCGAATACTTTCTGATCCATAATCGGCAATGATCCCTCTTAACTGCAACTCGTCAACGGCATTTGAACTGCCCATGTTATAAATCTAGATCATATTTTCCATAATGCAGTTCAAAGCCGGTAATTAGTGGAATATTTGGCAAAAAAACGCAAAAGCCGGGATGAGCATGTCAAAACAGCGAAGGAGGCACGATCTGGCCCCCTGTTGGCGACAAGGGATCCTGTGCGTTTACAATGATCGCAAGTCATTGAAAACATAAGGAAACGATTCATCGCATCTTTTGTTTCCGGTATTGAAAAGTCCACGGAAGGACTTTTTCGACAGCCTGTGAGGGAACGGCAAACTGCGTTTGCCGTTCCCGGGTTGAAAAAGGCCAGGGATGGGCTTTTTCAACATCCTGCTAAGGGATGGCTTTTGACTCATGTTGCGCGATGATCCTGCGAAACAGATCCAGTTGCCCCTGGGTCGTAAAGTCCCAGCTGAACTGCTCGGCATACCGCCGGGTGGCCTTGCGATCAGGATAGCTGGCGAACAGTGCCTGAGTGCCTGCGGCAATGGCATCGGCTGTTCTTTGCGCGATCAGCACCCCGGCTTCCGGGACCGCCACCACTTCCGGAGTGCCCCAGACACGAGTGGCCACAACCGGTGTACCACAGGCCATGGATTCCAGCAGTACATTGGCCCAGCCTTCTCGACTGGAAGCCAGCACCAAGGCATCCGCAGCCCCATAGTAGTTCCGCAACTGTTCCTGTGAAACGGCACCCAGAAAGCGTACCCGTTGCTCAAGACCCAGCTTGCCGGTCAGGGCCTTTAGCCTTGCTTCCTCTTCTCCGTCACCCGCGATCAGCAGGTTCATGTCCGGCAGCTTTTGCATGGCTTCGATGATCAGATGGTGGCCCTTGCGTTCTATATGATGCCCCACCGACAGCAGGGTCCGTCCCTTGATACCCAGTTTGGCCCGAAGTGCACTCCGGTCCTCGACGGGCCGGAACAGTTGCAGATCCACACCGTTTCGCAACACCGTAATGCTCTGCGAATCGATACCCATGGAGACCATTTCGTCCTTGAGCGCCTGACAGACCGTGATACTGGCATCGGCCGTCCCGGCTGCCCAGCGGATCATGCGCCGGGGCAAGCGGTATCGTGGGATAAGGTTGATGTCGGTCCCCCGTGCCGTCACGACCAGCGGCTTGTTGAAGTAACGGGCCACCATCGCCGCAGCCACACCATCCGGGTAATAATAGTGGGCATCGATGAGATCGAAATCATGACCCTGACGGTTCAGCTTCCTGATGCTGGCAATGGCACTGGAGGCTAGAAAAAAAGGAGCGCTGGTCATGCCGATCCTTGGCAACAGCAGGTAGCGTGGATGGTACACATCGATGCCGTGGCGCACTTCCTTGGCCGGCACTCTGGCAAACTCGGCATAACTGCCAAACCGTTCGTTGCTGGAAGGAAACCACGGCACCGGAGCCATCACCCGCGCCTCCACCTGATTCGATGACAGCAGCTTTCTCAGCCGATGTTCAACAAACACGCCATGGCGTGGCTTGATGGAGCTGGGATAGAGGCTGGAAAAAAGCAGAATACGCATGATGACTCAACAGACAGGTTGGCTATCTCACTTCAGCAGGCGGCAATGCGGGTATCCGCAGCCCTGCCTGTGCCGGTCGGTTACCACTGTCCGGGCATTCAGAAACCTGCCGCCAGGTACAACATGAAACCCGATACGGTGTTCTTGAATGACAGGGAGGTACCATCATCAGCATTCGATGTCACATTCAGGACATTGTAGTTGAAACCACCGCCGATGCTCATGTTGTGGATAACCCGGTACTCGGCCAGGATGCTCATGTCCTGGTAGGTACCACTGGTGTCACTGTAATTCATGGAGAACACGTCAGAGAGCAACATGACCTTGAGACGGGGATTGACGTTATAGCTGACACGGTAACCCACTACGGGCAGGGGCGCCGTCACCTCCAGGGCTTCTGCGCCACTGCCGACAGTACCGCCACCGGTGACTTCAGCCCTGATCCCGACACTTACCTGGGTAATGTGCAAACCGGCAGCAAGGGACAGCTCGACCTTTTCGTTGTGGTAAAAGGACCAGGCATAGCCAACCCGGTAGGTATCCGTATCCAGATATGAATCTACCCGCGTTCCCACAGGGATCGGGTCGTCCGGTGGCCAGGGAATCTCACCTGTCACGTTTCGTGAACCACTGGAATTAATCGAAAGCCAGCCAAATTCGATGCGGTGCTCGGGGGTAAAACGGTAGTAGCCATCAAATCTGAGAACCACACTTTCGGCAGAAACCCCCAGATCCTTGCCGAGGTCGATGGTCACACCGATGATACCCGGGCTGTTCCAGGCAACCTGGGTGTCATAACGTTGCACCTTGTAACCGCCCAGCATCACCTTGAGCCTGTCGGGTACCACCTCGGCCATTGCCAGACCTGTCACGGCGGTAAACAGGCACGCCATTGCCAGTTGTTTGCGTATTCTTGTTGTCATGATCACTCCCCTCACTTGTAAAACCTGGCTTGACATTCCTACCTCCAGGATACGGCTGGAAATGCCCACGGCGGGACTTTTTCAACAGCCTGATAAAGCGTCATCAATATACCATTTAAGACACTGCGAATGTATTTACAGATTTGTAATTGCAACCTTTCGTTATCGAACGGCACAGAAACCGGCCTGACACATACCTCCCGCGATGCATTCAGAGCCCTCAGCCTATACAAATTACCCTTACTATTGAAGCGACAAAAAGTATTTTTACCCGGCAAAAACCGATTTAAGGTTAAATTCAGCAATTATGGCTATGCTTATGGCGTAGTTCGACAAGGCACTGCCATGATCTGCCCATTCCCCAGGGCAAGATCATACTGCCTCATAGACGGTTCGTGGCCGGCGCAAGGTGAGTAAGCGCTTGCCCTGCCCATAACCCAATACCCGGAGAGAGTATTCATCATGCCATATCTGAACAATATCCATTCACGTCACTGGATTCTCGGCAGCCTGCTCATTGCACTGCTGTTGAGCATGCTCCCCACCAGCAGCGAGGCCATTCCTGCCTTTGCCCGAAAATACAGCCTGACCTGTACCGCCTGTCACGCCGCCTTCCCGCGCCTGAATGAATTTGGAGAAAATTTCGTCAAGTCCAACTACCGCTTGCCCAACTGGAAAGACAGCACCACCCCCACCGGGGACGACATGCTGGCCCTGCCCGACAGCGTGCCCCTGGCCATCCGCGCCCAGGCCTATGTGCAGCAGCGCGAAGCCAGGAACATCAACATCGAAACCGGCGAGGAAGTCAGCGCCAACACCGACTTCCAGGGCCCCTACCTCATCAAGCTGCTCTCCAGCGCACCCCTGTCGGACCATATCAGCTACTACTTCTATGCCATCTTTGCCGAAAAGGGCGGCAATGGTGAGGTGATCGTCGAGGATGCCTGGTTCAGCCATGACGATCTGTTTGGCAGCAAGATTGGCATGATGCTGGGCCAGTACCAGGTGTCCGATCTGATGTTCCCCCGCGAAACCCGCCTCACCTTCCAGGATTTCATGGTCTACCGCATGGCCGGCCTGACCTATGATCGTGGCGTCACCTTCAACTACGACTTCAATGTGGTCGACCTGGCACTGGGCTGGGTCAATGGCAATGGCATCGACCAGAACTACGCCATCAACAGTCCCGGCTACAAACGTCCCGACCATCTGTTCGACAACGACAACGGCAAGGCTTTCTACTGCCGCCTCGGTGGTGATGCCGGCCCGGTCAGTATCGGCCTGTTCGGCTATGCCGGTACCCAGAAGAACTATGCGGGGATCTCCAGCAGCGGAACGCGGGATACGCCGAAGATCGCCTATGGCGTGGATCTTTCGGGTAACGTCAACGCCAAGGTCTACTGGTTCGTGCAGGCCATCTGGAATCAGTGGGATGACTTCATAGATGTAGGCAAGAGCTATGACTGGTTTGGTAGCTTTGCCGGGGTGGATTACGTACATAGCCAGCGCTGGGTCTTTTCCTTCCTCTACAACTATGCCGATGCCGGCGATCTGAAAAATACCGACACGGTCTATGAAGGCATTGACATCAACGCGCTGACCTTCACGGCATCCTATTACTTCATGCGCAACGTCAAGGGCATTATCGAAGTCAATGGCGACTTCCTCGACGTACAGGATAAAACCGGCCAGTACTGGACCGGCCACCTGACCTCGGAGAACTACGCCCTGGTAGGCTTCGACGCAGCGTTCTGACCCCCCCTGGCGGACGTTCGATGCGCTTCGACTTGCTCAGCGGCATCCTACCGCCGGATTATATTCTTGCAGGATGTGCCGACGCATGGAGGCGCATCGGTCGCGGGAACCCTGACGGTACCATGTTCCATCGTCATTCCGGCGAAGGCCGGAATCCAGGGAGGCTTCGGCGGGCATGGTGGCTTGTCGATGGCAACAAGGGGGTTCGTGGCAACGAATTTGCCCTTTTTCTCAATCCCACCCCTTCCTAGATGCCAGCCTGCGCTGGCATGACGGAATATCCCTGATCCTCGTCACCCGTCACTCACCCCTTGCGTGCCTTCCTGATCCACGAACATGCCATGCTGGCGCATGAGCGGTAGCAGTACGGTATCGGCATAGTCGCAGCCGGTGCTGCCGGGATCGGTCTGGGCCTGTTTGTCGGTCATGGCCGGGGCGTGGCCCTGGCCCTTTTGCAGCCGGTCGAGCATGGGCCGGTAGCCCGGCTGCCAGGCCTGCATGTTGCCGAAGCGCTGTCTGAAGGCCTTGAGGATCCCCATGCCGGCATAGTCCAGGTCACCCCAGAACCAGCAGGGCCAGCCGGCGGTGTCCGGCCCGAACCACCAGGCCTCCAGTTGCGCCTGCCCGTTCATGGCGCTGGCACCGTGGTAGTGCAGGCTCACACCTTCACGCTGGCGTATCCGCCCTGCGCTGCCACGGAAACCCGCCGCGTACACCAGAGCGAACTTGTGCCGTGTGCCCAATTCGTCGCTCACGGCCTGCAGGTAACTGTCCTGGTTTTCGATGAACAGCACGCCCTCGATCCTGGCTGGCAGAAACACACTGACCATCACCGGCCGTGGTGCGATGACCCGTTCCGGGTACAGTTCACGGATCAGATCCTCGCGGTTGTCGAGAAACTTGGAATCGCCGGCAAAGCAGCGGCTGCTCAACTGGCGCAGGCTCAGGCCACCGGGCTGGCGGCCCAGGCAGACGAAGCCTGCCACCACCTGGGCGTCGCTCCAGCCCGGCAGAACGATGCGATGAGCCGCCAGCTTCGCAACGCTGCCGGCAAACTGCCCCGCCGCCGTCACGCTCTTCCTCCACTGCTGCAGGGGCGAGCGGCCCGCCGGGCGTCCCAGCCAGGCGCGCAGGATCGCCTCCCCCCCTTTGCGCAGGCGCAAGCGCGCACCCAGATATTCTGGGTCCAGCGGGTTGCGCTTGTCGTCAGGCCGGATCGCAAGGACACCGTGATCCTCGGCCAGACTGCGCAGCCAGTCCCACAACCTGTCGGCCTGCTCGCCCGGCCCGAACAGCTCGGGCAGGGTCTTGTCGTTCAAGGTCAGGGCCAAGGCATTTTTACGCGCGCTGGCTGGCTGCCGATCCAGCCGGTCAAGAAAGGTTCCCAGCAGCTTGCGAAGTTCGGGGGCATCGTCCAGCCAGGCAGGGGGCGCAGACATGGGTTCAGTGCTCCGGCACAAGGTAAATGCAACCGGATTCAGGCATGGCCCTGATGCCAGCGGTGGTAACTCCCCTTGTATCTTTCATCTTGTACCTTGAATCGGTGGTTATCACATTTACTCTGCTTCCAACACCTCGTCCATGAAATCCAGCTCCGCCTGCTGGTAGACAGTGCGTTTGTGGTTGGCCCAGAGCTGCTGGATCTTTTCGGTGTTGCATTGCTTGCGGTCCACCAGTACGCGGGTGTGGAGCTGGCCGCGTGGCTGTTCGCTTGGGCACTTGGCAAAGACGAATTCGTTGCTGATCAGATCCATGAAGGGGCCGCACTTGCTGGTGGGCATGATGAAGATCAGTTGCAGGCCCAGGGTCCCGGTCAGGTAGTCGATGACTTCCCGGGAGCGGGTTTCATCCATCTTGGAAAAGGCTTCATCCACCAGCACCATGCGCAGGTGGCTGCTGCCTTCGGCAAAACGGAAGGCGGAGGTGATGGCGGCGGAGCGGATGATATAGGCCGGGGTTTCCAGCTGCCCACCGCTGCCGGTACCGTATTCACTCAGGGCGATGGGTTCCTTGCCTTGTACTTCCTTGTAGATTTCGTACTTGCGATAGTTGCGGTAGTCGCCGATACGATCCAGTTCGCGCAGGGCCTTGTTCTCGTCTTCATCGAGCAGCATCTGCATCAGTTCTTCTCTGACCTTCTGTGACCTGGCGGACAGTTCCATCTCGAACAGATCCACCTCATCGCCCACTCCCGGCTGCTTGATCACATCCTTGAAGAAATTTGCATAGTCCTTGAACTCGGGTATCCAGTCACTGCCAAAGCGGAAGCTCTCGCGGTCATCACCGAATCTGTGGTGCTGCAGCTCCTTGTTGAGCAGATCGATCTGGCGCTTGCCATCATTGATGGCCTGATGGATGGTATGGCAGAAATGGGTGACAAAGGCGTTGTTGAAGCTGTTCTTGAGCTCACGCAGCTGATTGTATTTTTCCACCAGGATGTTGTTCTTGAGTCGGTTGTAGACCCGGTCCAGATCCTGCTGCAGACCGCAGATGGCACCGAACAGGGTTACATCGTAGTCGCCATTGAAGCTGTGGTAGACGATGGCATCTCCGGGCTGACAGTGCTGGTTGTGCTGCTGTATGGCCTCGTCCATGCGCCGTTCCAGAGTGCGCAGATCGTGCTCGATCTCCTCATGGGCGTTGCGGGCGATCTCGGCATTGAGATTTTCGGCTTCCTGTTCGGCCTCGGCGAGACGGGCGTCGGCATCGAATTCGGGCCACTGGGTGACGATGGCACGCAGATTCTGTTCGCAGCTTTCCACCACCTGCTGGGTGGCATCCTGCTCATCGGCCAGCTTCTTGCAACGCTCGGTGGTCTTGCGCATCTTTTCCTGCAACTCGCCCTTTGCCACCTTCAGGCTGTCCAGTTGCTGCTGCAGGGTTCTTGTCTGTTCACGCAGGTTTTGCAGTTTGTCTTCCAGATCCTTGTGCTCGGAAAGATCCAGCTGAGCCAGCAGGTTCTCCAGCGTCTGCAGTTCACGGTGCACCGTCAGCATCCGGGTGATGGTGTCGGCATAGTCCAGCGGTTGCAGTCTTTTCACGTTGTCCAGCAGGCGCGCCACCACTTGCATGCGGTCATTGGCCTGCTGCCACTGTTCCTGCAGACTGGCCAGTTCGTCCTGCTTGGCCTTGAGCGCCCGTTCGCGGGCTGCGACCCCGAACACCAGCTCACCATCGGGCAGGTCGCAGCGGAACATGCTGTAGCCGCCGGCACCCATGCCGTCGGCGGTAAGCCCGCGGCGGGTGTGGCGAAGTTCCTCGGCAGAAGGCACCTGCACCACGTTGCCATAGCTGGCAACCAGGTAGTGGCGGGCGGTGGCGTGGCTGAAGTCCAGCAGGTGGATGATGGAATCAGCCGGCAGTTTCATCCGCTCGGCATCGCGCTGGGCCTTGCTGCCCTGGATGATACGGGCGCGGTTGTCCCGCCCCGGCAGGGCGCGGACGATGCGAATGGCTTCGGCCTCGTAATCGGCATCGACGAGGATGGAAAACCGCGCCATGCCAAGATAGCCCTCGATGGCCATCTGCCAGCGGGGATCGCTGACTTCCACATGATCACACAGCACGCGCGGATCGGCCTGGGGACAGTCGCGAACGATGGCGGCCAGGGCCCGCTCGACGAAGGCCGGGTAGCTGACCTTCTTCGCCTGCAGGCGCTCGATGTCCTGTTCCTTCTGCCGCACCTGGCTCTTCAACTGCTCGTAACGGCTCTTGCGCTTGTGCGCCAGCTCGGCAAGCTGGTCGAGCAGGGACGGACCCCCGATCTGTTCAGCCTGCTGTTGCCATTGCTCGAGCCACTGATTGTGCAGACGCTGGGCAGCCTGGGCCTGATCCAGATGCTGCTCCAGTGGCGACAGGTCGTTCATCATGTCCTTTTGCAGCAGGGCATGGATGTCCAGATCACCGCGTCCACCTTCCTGCACCAGTCTGTGGGCCAGCTGGCGGATCTGCAGATCCACCACCGTGGGCAGATCTTCGCTCAGGCTGGCATCCTGCAGGTCCGCTTCGATGGTGCGGGTTGCCTGCAGGTTTTTTTCCAGCGCATTGTCCTGCTCCAGTAATACGCGGGCCATGCCGATGAGGGTCTTCTGTTGCTGTTCACGCTGCTGTTCCAGTTCATCCTTTTGCTGCAGGGCGCTGATTCCCATGCGCTGAGCTTCCAGTTGCACCCGCTGTTCATGCAGTTGCTGCAGGCGTTGTTCGGCCAGCTCGGTCTCGGCCTCGTTTTCCTTGAGGGAACGACGGTAGTCGCCCTGCTGCTTCTTGGCCTTGACATACTCGCGCTGGCGTTGCAGGTAATCGTGCTGGGCCAAGGTGAAATCCAGCGTGTTGAGTTCTATCCACTGCCCGATGTAGCGGCTGGCGTACTGCTCGGCGGTCTCCAGGATTTCGATGGATTCCACCAGTCGTGCCGCATCGCGCTCCATGGCATGGATGGTCTTGAGCTGGCCGGAGATGGAGCGGATGGCCTCACCCAGATCCCTGCGTTCGAGGATCTCGTGGGCCACGAAGTCGTTGATGCTGCGTACCGGCTTGTAGGCCATGAAGCGTGAGAAGGCCCGTGCCGCAGCCGTGGCCTCCTGCTCGGCAACACTGTCGGGCAGGCCGCGCAGGGCGCCGTACAGGCGGCGCAGATAGGCCTTCTTGGTGTCGTACTTCTCATGGCGCTTGCCGAACTCGCGGATCAGCAGGTGCTGGATCTTGTCCAGGGGCGTAACGTACTTGCCCGCCTTGTCTTCGCGCACGAAGTGGCCGAGGCCCAGCTCCTCACCGGGCAGGATCAGAAACAACAGCTCGTCCTGACGGGCCACGCTCTGCCCGCCGGTATTGTCCAGAAAAGCACGGATGCCGATCACGGCGGTAAACACTTCCGCCGACTCACCACGGGTGGGGCTGAACACCGCGGCCAGGTACCCATCGGTGGGATCCAGCCGCGCATAACTGCCGTCGTCACAACCGAGCACATAGGAGGCCAGGGTACGCACCCGCTTGCCACCCCGGCCGCGCTGGGTGGTCTCGTCCTGACCGGGGTTGTACTGGAACAGGTTTTCGTGGGCTGCTGTCATGATGGTCTGGATGGCATCGGCGGCGGTGGTCTTGCCCGAGCCGTTGCCGCCAGACAGCAGGTTGATGGGACCCAGCTCGAATTCCAGATTGGGAATATTGCCCCAGTTGACGAAGATGAATTTTTTCAGAAACATGGTTTAACCGTCCAGTGGCGTATCGAGCAGGATATCTTCGACCGGCGCTTCTTTGTCATCGCCTTCGGACCCGCCTGTGATGGCAGTCGCCAGTGCCGCCACGGCTTCGTCGTTGACGAAGTTGACGATCATGGGGTGGATCTTCAACCAGGCTTCGCCGCTGATCAGATCTTCCTCGCTGCGAAACTCGATGAGCCGCAGACGGCGCAGGCGGGTAAACAGCTGCTTTCGCTCGGTGAGCTTTTCCGGCAGGCTGCGGGCAAGGATATTCTTCATGGCAATGCCCAGGGCCTCGATGGACTCGGTTACATAGCCCTTGTCATCCACCTGGCCCTCACGCAGAGCCTTGTCGTACTGCAGGCGCAGCACCAGCACCATGGCCACTTCCTGCTGGCTGAGGCGTTGGCGCAGGCTGCCGGCAAAGGCCGAGGTTTCTGCCTCGTCCATGCCCGGCACCTGGCTGCCTGGCGGATACAGGCGCAGGTATTCGAAGCGGGAATCGTGAAACACGCGAATGTCCATGACGGCCAGGTAGTCCTGCACCAAATCGGCGATGCGCAGGTAACGGTCGTAGAGCTGCTGCTCGGTCTGGCTCTCGTCACGGCACAGCACGCCGTAGTTGAGCAGGCGAATGACCAGCTCGCGAAACTCGTCGAGTCCGAGGTTTTGCTTTTCCAGTTCCCGGGCAAGGACTTCAGTCAGCATGGCGCTCCTCGCTATCCCGTTCCACCAGCTCGATGACGAAGTCGTCGGTCATGGCATAGTAATCGGTCCGCACCCGGTCGCCGGTAGGCTCGACGCAAAAACGGAATTCACTGGAAGTGCGTCCCGCGGCACCGGCCTCGATGGCATGCGCCGCCATGAGCAGGTCACGGGCACTTTGTACGGGCAACTGCTTGCTGTGAATGCGGTGGCCACTCTTGAGGGCGCCGAGGATGAACTGACCCACCTCACGATTGTTGACCACAAAGGCCTTCTGCAGGGCCTGCTCGATGAACAGCTCACGCCGCGAGGCCTTGTCCATGGGGGCATGTTCCTCGGTGGCCGTGTTTACCACTCGCCGCTGGCGCCCGACAAACAGCCGCAGCGAGGTCGGATCCGCCACGGCGACGTTCAGCGTGGCCATGGGCTCGGCTACCGATGCCAATGCCCGTTGCTGGCGTTCTTCGGGCAACTGGCCCAGCTGCTGGCACAGACTGAGCAGATCCCCCTGCTCGCCACCGAGGGTGTAGCTGAGCTGGCGGATGATGATGTCGGCGCGGCGGGTGAAGCTGTGCAGGGCATTGCGCAGTGCCGGCAGCATGATGGCACTGGCGCTGTGGATGCGTGATTCGATGTTGTCGAGTACCCGGAAATACAGCGAGACGTTTTTATCCTGTAATAATTCCGGCGCCAGCTTGCGCAGTTCGATCTCGGCGCTGGCCTTGAACTTCTTCTGCTTGCGCCGTGCCTTGCTGATCAGGGCCTGGATCTCGTCACGGTACTTCTCCACGCTGTCGGCCGACAGGCGCACCGACAGATCGGGCATGAAGCGCTTTTCCATGAAATCGAAAAACTCGTCACTGGCCTGCTGGATCACCTGCTGGGCTTCCACTTCACGCACCAGCATGCGCTTGCGTTCATCCAGCTCGGCGATCACGTCACTGAAGTCGCTGATGATGCGCTCCGAGTATTCGTAGGCGTCGAGCAGATCATAGACCTCGCCCCGTTCCAGAAAGGACTGCAGGGCATTGCGGGTATTGCGCGTATTGCGGTGGCGGGTGCGAAAGCCGCCACCGGCGGTCTCCACCATGGGTTGGGTAAACAGGCGCCCCACCCGGCTGAAAGCATAACTGCTTTGCAAGGTGGCCTCGTCGGCGTGCCGCTCGACCCAGCCATGCTCCAGCAACAGGTTGAGGATCCAGTTGGCCTGCTCGCGCTCGGTGCGTACCGGCGCGCTGAAGTCCTCCTCGTCCTCGTTCAGCACCGGGGTGCGGGTGATGGCCTCGCTGAACGCCTCCAGCACCTGGTCGCGGGTGAAGGCCCGGTTGTAGTCGGCCAGCGAGCCGTACAGACGGGCGTACAGGATACGCAGACATTCCACCACCTGCTCCCGGTACTTGCCGAAGAAGGGGCGGAAAAAGTGCTTGCGCTGGTCAGAGAAGAACATGGAACCGATCTGCTGGAATGTGTGCCACATTATAACGGTAATTGCGCCCTGTATGTGCAACAAGCCAGCCGGTGCAATGTACGTTGTTTATTGCACCCTACATCTTCTCCCTGTACCAGCGAACCATGCCCCGTCGGTAGGGCGCAATAACCGCAGGGCATTGCACCATTCGAATTTCCCGTCAATGTGCCTCGTCCCAGTTGTCGCCGATGCCCACGTCCACCACTAGGGGGACTTTCAGTTCGGCGGCGTTGACCATGTTGTCGACGATGATTGCACTGGCGGCGTCGGTCTTGTCCCTGGCCACTTCGAACACCAGTTCGTCGTGGACCTGCATGATCATGCGGATGTCCAGCTGCTGTTCTTCGATGGCCCGATCCAAGCTGATCATGGCGCGCTTGATGATGTCGGCGGCGGTGCCCTGCATGGGTGCGTTGATGGCGGTGCGTTCGGCATACTGGCGGCGCATGCCGTTGCGCGAGTTGATTTCGGGAAGATACAGGCGGCGGCCGAACACGGTTTCCACATAGCCCTGTTCGCGGGCCTTTTCCTTGGTCTGTTCCATGAAGGCCTTGACGCCGGGATAACGGGCAAAATACAGATCCACGTATTGCTGGGCTTCGGCGCGGCCGATGTCCAGTTGCCGTGCCAGGCCGAAGGCGGACATGCCGTAGATGAGTCCGAAGTTGATGGCCTTGGCCGAGCGGCGCTGATCTTTTGTGACCTTGTCCAGCTCGACGCCGAAGACCTCGGCGGCGGTGGCGCGGTGAATGTCGCGGCCTTCGGCGAAGGCGGCCAGCAGGCCTTCGTCGCCGGACAGGTGGGCCATGATGCGCAGTTCGATCTGCGAGTAGTCAGCGGCCAGCATGCGGTAGCCGGGTTCGGGCACGAAGGCCTGGCGGATGCGCCGTCCCTCACCGCTGCGCACCGGGATGTTCTGCAGGTTGGGATCGGAGGAGGACAGGCGGCCGGTGGCGGTGACCGCCTGGTGGTAGGAGGTGTGTACCCGGCCCGTGTCCGGATCGATCATCTGTGGCAGCTTGTCGGTGTAGGTGGACTTGAGCTTGCTCAGGGAACGGTGTTCGAGAATGATCCGCGGCAACGGGTAGTCGTGGGCCAGCTCCTGCAGTACCGACTCGGCGGTGGAGGGCTGGCCCTTGGGGGTCTTGCTGATCACCGGCAGTTGCAGCTTTTCGAACAGGATCAGCTGCAACTGCTTGGGCGAACCGAGGTTGAATTCCTCGCCCGCTTCGTCCCAGGCCTGTTGTTGCAGTTCGTCCAGGCGCCTGGCCAGTTCGCCGCTCTGCTTTTCCAGCATGTCACGATCCAGCCGCACGCCGCGGCGTTCCATGCGGGCGATCACCGGCAGCAGGGGCATCTCGATGTCGACAAAGACCTTCTTCAGGCCCGGCAGTTCCTGCAGCTTCGGCCACAGGGTCTGGTGCAGTTGCAGGGTGATGTCGGCATCCTCGGCGGCGTAGGGGCCTGCGCTGTCGATGTCGATCTGGTTGAAGCTGATCTGCCTGGCACCCTTGCCGGCGATGTCTTCGAAATGAATGGTATTGAGGCCCAGGTACTTGAGAGCCAGGGTGTCCATGTCATGGCGGCCGTTGGTGTCCAGCACATAGGATTCGAGCATGGTATCGAAGGCGATGCCCCGCATCTGGATGCCGTACAGGCTCAGCACATTGGCATCGTACTTGAGGTTCTGGCCCAGCTTGGCCTGCCCGGGATCTTCCAGCAGGGGCTTGAGCTGTTCGAGCACGGCTTGTAGCTTTAACTGCTCGGGTGCGCCCACGTAGTCGTGGGCCAATGGCACATAGGCGGCCTCACCCGCCTGCACCGCAAAGGAGCAGCCGACGATCTCGGCCTGCATGTAGTCGAGGCTGGTGGTTTCCAGGTCGAAGGCAAACAGCTCGGCCTGTCTGAGCCGCTCTATCCAGGCAGCCAGCTCCGCCTGGGTGAACAGGGTCTGGTAATTTCTGTCGTCGTTGCAGTCACCCATGCCGGCGTCCTGCTTTTCCTGCTGGTCGAGGATGTCCGACAGCCAGCTCTTGAATTCGTACTGGCGGTACAGATCGCGCAGGGCTTCCTTGTCTGGCTCGCTGCGCCTGAGGGTTTCGGGCGTGAATGCCAGCGGCACGTCGGTCTTGATGGTGATGAGCTGTTTGGACAGCGGCAGCCACTCCAGTGCCTCGCGCAGGTATTCGCCCACCTTGCCCTTGATCTCGTCGGCATGCGCCATGACCCCGTCCAGCGAGCCGTACTGCTTGAGCCACTTGACTGCGGTCTTGGGCCCGCACTTGTTGACGCCAGGGATGTTGTCCACCTTGTCACCGATGAGGGTCAGGTAGTCGATGATGAGTTCGGGCGGTACGCCGAACTTTTCTTCCACCCCTTTGACGTCACTGACCCGGTCGGTCATGGTGTCGATGAGCCGGACATGTTCGTTGACCAGCTGGGCCATGTCCTTGTCGCCGGTGGAGATCACCGTTTCGATGCCCTGTTCCGTGGCCTGACGGGCCAGGGTACCGATGACGTCATCCGCCTCCACCCCGTCCACTACCAGCAGGGGCAGCCCCATGGCCTGGACAATTCTGTGCACCGGCTCGATCTGGGCGGCCAGTTCCTCGGGCATGGGCGGACGATTGGCCTTGTAGTCCTCGTACATGTCGTTGCGGAAGGTCTTGCCCTTGGCGTCGAACACCACGGCGATGTGTTCGGGCTGGTAGTCCTTGAGCAGCTTGCGGATCATGTTGATCACGCCATAGATGGTGCCGGTGGGCTCCCCCTTTGAATTGGTGAGGCTGGGCATGGCATGGAAGGCACGGAACAGGTAGGAGGATCCGTCCACGAGAACGAGGGGGCTGGTCGATTTTTCTGGCATCTTGGCTTGGTTTCGGTGTGGCGCGTCGTGCGGCAAAAAAACATGACCCTGGCACAGGCGCAGCGGGTGAATTTGGATTAGTATTCTAACAGGATGTTGAAAAAAGTCCCTGCATGGCATTTTTCCACAGACCACCAGATACAAACCGATTCCCCAAGCCATTCAATACAAAATTGGAAAAACATGCCCAACAAGTCCCAGCACCCCGGTCTCCACCCCATCAATGACACCCGCCTGACCCGTGAATCCTGGAAAATCTTCCAGATCATGGCCGAGTTCGTCGAAGGTTTCGAGCGCATGGCGCGGGTACGGCCCTCGGTGAGCATCTTCGGCTCGGCCCGCACTCCGGAGGATCACCCCTATTACCAGCTCACCGTCGACATCACTCGCTGTCTGTCCGATGCCGGTTTCTCGGTGGTCAGCGGTGGCGGACCCGGCATCATGGAAGCGGCCAACAAGGGGGCCTTCGAGGGCAAGTCACCCAGCATCGGCCTGAACATCCAGCTGCCCCACGAACAGGTGGGCAATCCCTATCAGGACATCTCCCTGTCTTTCCGGCATTTCTTTTCCCGCAAGGTGATGTTCGTCAAATATGCCGCCGCCTATGTGGTGATGCCCGGCGGCTTCGGCACGCTGGACGAACTGGCGGAAATCCTCACCTTGGTACAGACCGGCAAGACCCGCAAGATCCCCATCATCCTGGTGCATGAACCCTTCTGGAAAGGCCTCATCGACTGGTTCAAAACCAGCCTGGTGGAGGAAAAGGTCATCTCACCCGAAGATCTGGATCTGATCCAGATTCTGGACAAACCCGATGATATACTAGACGCCATCTTTGCCCACTATGAAAAACGCGGCTTTGAACCGTCGGCGGAAGAAGCCGAAATTCTACTGGATTTGTAAACTCTGGAGTCAGACCATGTTACGCCACTTGCCCCTTCTTATGTCCCTGCTGGCTCTGCCCCTGTCTGTCCTGGCTGCCGGTGCTGATGCCCCCCCCGATCTCATCAGCGGCAAATCCTCCACCGATACCAGTCAAAAAGCCGTCACCCCGCCCCCCCCCCTGCCCAACGGTGATGACGAGCAGCAGGCCATGCCCGAGCCGGAAGTCAACATCATCCAGCGTGATGACAAGACCATTGAAGAATATTCGGTCAATGGCCAGCTGCGTTATATCAAGGTCACGCCACGCCACGGTGTTCCTTATTATATAGTCGACACCGACGGTGATGGAGTACTTGATCAGCAGTTCGATAATCTGGAGAATCCCCCCATTGCCCAATGGATTCTCTTTCGATGGTAAATCACCCTCCCTCTGAACCCAAGCTGATCACATAACCTATGTCCGTCTATACCTGTGTCGAGCGCCACGAGCTCGAGGAATTTTTACGCCATTACCAGCTTGGCGAACTCGTTGATTTCCAAGGGATCTCCGCGGGCATCGAAAATACCAATTATTTCGTCACCACCGACCAGGGCGAATATGTGCTGACCCTGTTCGAGGCTCTGTCCCGCGACGAGCTGCCCTATTTTCTCGATCTGATGGCCTACCTGGCCGAACACAACGTGCCCAGCGCCCACCCAATGGCCGATGACAATAGCCACTTCCTGCGCCAGCTCAAGGGCAAGCCGGCGGCCCTGGTGCAAAAGCTGGACGGGCGCAACGTGGAGCAGCCCAATCCCTGCCAGTGCGCCGAACTGGCCGCCGCCCTGGCACACATGCACGTGGTTGGCCAAGACTTTTCCGGCCAGCGCAGCAACCAGCGCGGTCCCCACTGGTGGCAGGTCACGGCCCGGGAGGTACACGACCGGCTCAGCGCCAGGGAACGTCGCTTGCTTGACGCCGAGCTGGCCTTCCAGAAACAGCATAGCCACGACACCCTGCCCCGTGGGGTTATTCATGCCGATCTGTTCCGTGACAATGCCCTGTTCGTAAATGACCACCTGACCGGCATCATCGACTTCTACTATGCCTGCAACGATGTCCTGCTCTACGACGTGGCCGTCACCGTCAATGACTGGTGCTGCCATGACGACGGCCGCCTGGACGAGGCACGCCTGACGGCATTCATGGACGCCTACCAGCAGGAGCGCCCACTGGATGAGAGCGAGCGGGCCGCCTGGCCGATCATGCTGCGTGCCGCGGCCCTGCGTTTCTGGTTGTCACGCCTCAAGGACAAGCACTTCCCCCGCGAGGGCGAACTTACCCACATCAAGGATCCGACCGTATTCCAGCATATCCTTGAGCAACGCATCGCCTGCGCACCGCTGATATCCAACCCGGCAAGTGCATAACACTGTAGATAACTTTGTGGAAAAGCCGGGTCCGGCTGGCAGATCAGGCAGAACAGGTTGAATGTGATGCACTTCACAACACCAGAAGCAAACACTAACAACCTTTTTAATCAACAACTTACATTGTTTTTACAGAGCAATGACAGATTTTTGACAAAATTATTACGTAAATCCTTGATTTTTCAGGACTGTGCATAACTTTAGCAAAAGCTGATGATCAGCCTTTAATGGTTAGCAGTTACTTACTATCATTTCATCGCCCATGAGCATGCCCACACTGCAGGAAAAACTGGAATCCATCAGCCGCTTCACCGGCCAGCTGATCGCCTGGCTTAGCTTGGCCATGGTGCTGATCACCTTCCTGGTGGTGGTTCTGCGCTACACCCTGGACACGGGCTGGATCGCCCTGCAGGAATCTGTCATCTACCTGCATGCCATGAACTTCATGATTGGCGCCGCCTTCACCCTGCAGCGTGACAAGCATGTGCGGGTGGACATCTTCTACCAGAAGTTCTCGATCCGATCCCGGGCTTGGGTGGATCTGTTTGGCACCCTGCTGTTGCTGTTTCCCGTCGCCATTTTCATATTCTGGGTTAGCTGGGACTATGTCAGTGCCGCCTGGGCAGTACACGAAGGCTCCGGCGAAGCCGGTGGACTGGAAGCTGTCTACCTGCTCAAGTCCCTGCTGCTGGTGATGCCCACCCTGCTGCTGATCCAGGGCAGTGCCTGGATGCTGGGCAGCCTGACCACCCTGCTGGCACCGAAGCGGGAGGTGAAATGATGGCCGAATGGATCCCGCTCATCATGTTCGCCTTTGCCGGCATCGTGCTGCTCAGCGGTTACCCGGTAGCCTTCGTGCTTGGCGGCACGGCCCTGGTCTTTGCCCTGTTCGGTGTGCTCACCGGCAGCTTCGACGAGGCTTTCCTGCTGGCCCTGCCCAACCGCCTGTACGGCATCATGACCAATGTCACCCTCATTGCCGTGCCGTTGTTCGTCTTCATGGGTGTGATGCTGGAACGCTCCAAAGTGGCCGACCGGCTGCTGGACACCATGGCCCTGATGTTCGGCCCGCTGCGCGGTGGCCTCGGGATCTCGGTGACCATTGTTGGCATGCTGCTGGCCGCCAGCACCGGCATCGTGGGTGCCACCGTGGTCACCATGGGCCTGCTGTCCCTGCCCACCATGCTGCGCCGTGGCTATGACCCGGCCATTGCCAGCGGCACCATCTGCGCCTCGGGCACCCTGGGCCAGATCATTCCGCCCTCCATCGTCCTGGTCCTGCTCGGCGACGTGCTGTCCTCTGCCTTCCAGCAGGCGCAGCTTGACATGGGTCTGTTCTCGCCGGAAACCGTCTCCGTGGGCGACCTGTTCGCCGGCGCCCTGATCCCCGGCCTGATGCTGGTTGGACTGTACCTGCTCTATCTGTTGGCCATCACCATCTTCCATCCCGCCAAGGTGCCCGCCATTCCCGCCGAGGAACGCCAGATCGATCGCAAGACACTCTGGCTGCGGGTACTCAAGGCCCTGCTGCCCCCCATGCTGCTGATCTTCGCCGTGCTTGGCTCCATCATCGCCGGTGCCGCCACGCCCACCGAGGCGGCCTCTGTAGGTGCGGTGGGCGCCATCCTGCTGGCCATCAGTCAGCGCCAGTTCAACCTGGGCATCCTGCGCCATGTGGTGCGCAACACCACCGAAGTGAGCAGCATGGTGTTCATGATATTCATCGGTGCCTCGCTGTTCTCGCTGGTGTTTCGTGGTTTCGGAGGCGACGACCTGGTACGCGAACTGCTCACCGATCTGCCCGGTGGCGTCTTCGGTGCCATGCTGCTGGTGATGCTGGTCATGTTCCTGCTTGGCTTCATCCTCGACTTCATCGAAATCACCTTCGTCGTCGTGCCCATCGTCGCGCCCATCCTGCTGACCATGGGGCTGGATCCCGTGTGGCTGGGGGTGATGATCGCCATCAATCTGCAAACCTCCTTCCTCACCCCGCCGTTCGGCTTTGCCCTGTTCTACCTGCGTGGCGTGGCACCGCCCGAGGTCACCACCCGCGCCATCTACAAGGGTGTCATGCCCTACATTCTCATCCAGGTTTCCATGCTCGGCATGCTGGCAATGTGGCCGGTACTGGCCACCTGGCTGCCAAAACTGCTCTATGGCAACTGAATCACAGCAAAACCACGGTTAACAGGCTGTTGAAAAACGCCGTTATTCGACAGCCTGTGTGCGGTGCAGGGAAGCACCGCCTTCATCCTGTACCTTTGCCCAAATATCCCTTGCCGTTCCTGATCATTAAAAGCACTACAGTCCATGCCAATTCTAAAGTCTGAAATTTACGCCTGTTTCGTTAAATCGACGACAACACAAGAGTAATGGAAAACCAAATACGCTATAACTTGTCCATCGGTCATGATGACGAGTCCAGCCTGGACTTATATCTGTAACGTGTCTAATAATCAACAAACAAGGATCCAAACTATGAAAACATCGATCAAAACCGGAATTATTGCAGCAAGCTTTCTTGCCAGCAGCCTGGCCTTTGCCAGCCAGCACCACCATGGTAACCAGGCCAGCCAGGGAATGATGGGTGACCCCGCTCAGATGCAGAAGATGATGGAAGATCGCATGAAAATGATGAAATCCGAACTCAAACTCAATGCCGAACAGGAAAAAGCCTTTGATGCCTTTGCCAGACAGAAACAGGCCATGATGCAGGAAATGATGAAGAACAGGCAGGCCATGATGAAAAACATGAAAGGTAGCCAGATGGGCAACATGCAGGGCCATCAGGGCATGCAAGGCGGCCAGATGGGCAACATGCAGGGCCAGGGTGGCATGATGATGGGCGGCATGATGCAGATGATGTCCAGCATGAGCTTTGAACAACGTCTGAAGATGATGCAGGACCACGGCGAAAAAATGCTTGCCACCGCCAGGGCCGGCAAGAAATTCTACAACTCCCTGAGTTCTGACCAGAAGAAAAAACTCAATGACATGCCCAAGAAGATGAAAGGCAAAGGCATGAACATGAGCCAGATGCAGTAATTCCTGACCAACAGGGTTGGCACTATACAATGCCAACCCTGTTTTTATCCTTAGGTCCGTGTCCAAAAACGAGCACTCTGGCCTTTTCAAACACGGGTACACTACTCATCGTTTCTATACTTTCAATGATCTGCCTTCACAGCAACTGGCAACCCTTCAACAGGATATTGAAAAAAATCCCACCCTGGACTTTTTCAACATCCTGTTAAGTTCAGGCGGGTGCCGTCGATCTCCGTGACCATGGTCCGGCCAAGGGCAAGGAACGGCCACGGGGATCACCGTCTTCCCGGGGTAGCGAAATCTGTAGAGCAGCTGCCTCATGTTTTTCGTGTTCAAATAACATGGGCAACGCAGGCAAACCAATATGCCTGATGGATACGTCCAGATTGAACAAGCGGTGAACTAACCTGACTTACTCAATTCATCATAGAACTTTACCCAATCGTTGCATGAATTTTGGCGCAGGATAGCGTAGCTCCTTCCATGACAGCATTTTCAGTGCCGTACTCGTTTTTTCCCATCCTCACATAGGCCGGGCTATGCTGCGGTTTGAAAAACCTGTGCTCGACCCTGAAAATACTGTCATAAACGCCCCTGCATCCAAAAATTCATGCAACAATTGGGTTTACATGCGTTTGCCACTCGATATCCAGCTCTGGTGTCGTCCACTTCATCGGTGCAAATTCCTTGATCAGGGAAGGATCATCGAGACCCCGCAAGGCTTTTTCTTTCTGCATCTCGGCTTCGGCAGACAGCTTGAGCCTGACACTATTGATAATGTCATCTGCCAGTTGTTCCATGGAGGCACGACCGACGAGCAGGTCACGTTCATCCAGCAATGCATTTACATGCTGCTCAAACCAGAATGAAAAAACCAGCAGATATTTGTCGTCTACGGGGAAAAACAGTTACCTGCGCACATAACCTGCATTACTAGCCACATGGTCAGGAAATACATCAAATGTTACTACCACACAAGGCAGACCTGTCACAGGTCTCCAGTTTACTGGTGCAATCCAGTCTGATCGCCCAAACGTAATCATCTTGGCATATTGCTGGGTTATGAAATCCCCCACAGCCTGTTCAAATGCCCGGGGGTGAAAAAAGGAAATTGCTGAAATCGGTTCTGCCGGGATCACTAAAGACACCTCAAGCGATAAATCTGCCACTGCACCAGTAAACCAGAATCCATAAAAGCCCCGATCCTGATAATCCACAATAAACAACGTGCATTGCTCCGGCCGGGAACAATGCCGGGCGGTTCGAATGGCGCAATGCCCTGCGGTTATTGCGCCCTACCCTGGCAGAGTCGTGCCGATGCTGGGTGCAATAAACAACCGGCTAGGCCCAGTCTCTGGGCTGCAGGTACTTTTCGTACAGTTCCGCTTCTGCGCTGCCGGGCTCCGGCTGCCAGTTGTAGCGCCATTTGACCAGGGGCGGCATAGACATGAGGATAGATTCGGTGCGCCCGCCGGTTTGCAGACCAAACAGGGTGCCGCGATCATAGACCAGGTTGAATTCCACATAGCGGCCGCGCCGGTAGAGCTGGAAGTCGCGTTCACGTTCGCCGTAGTCGCTGTCCTTGCGGCGGGCGACAATGGGTCGATAGGCATCGATGTAACTGCTGCCAACGGCCTGCATGAAGGCAAGGCTTTTCTCGAAGCCCCATTCGTTGAGGTCGTCGAAGAACAGGCCACCGACACCACGCGGTTCGTTGCGGTGTCGGAGATAAAAATACTCGTCACACCATTGCTTGTAGCGGGCATAGACCTCGACACCAAAGGGTGCACAGGTTTGCCTGGCGGTTTCGTGCCAGTAACGCACATCTTCTTCGAAGGCATAGTAGGGCGTCAGGTCGAAGCCGCCACCGAACCACCAGACCGGATCGGCGCCTTCCTTTTCGGCAATAAAGAAACGCACATTGGCATGCGAGGTCGGTACATAGGGGTTATGGGGATGAATGACCAGCGAGACCCCCATGGCCTGAAAACTTCGCCCAGCCAGTTCCGGCCGGTGCGCGGTGGCCGACGCAGGCAGGGTGCCACCGAACACATGGGAGAAGTTGATCCCGGCGCTTTCGAATACCTTGCCGTCGGCCATCACCCGGCTGCGGCCTCCGCCACCCTGCTCGCGCTGCCAGCTGTCCTCGACAAAGCCCTTGCCGCCGTCTTCTTCGGCAAGTTGCTCACAGATATCATCCTGCAGTTTCAGCAGGTAGGTTTTTACCGCGTCGATATCGACTTTGCTCATGGGGCTTTCCCTTGTGGTTCAGGATTCACGGATCACCTTGCCACTGAGGGCATCACGGATCTCGCTGGGGTTTTGCCGGCCACCCAGCTCGCCTTCGAGAATGTAATCCAGGCGTGGGCCAAACTGCCTTGTGACCTGCGCCGGTGTTCTTGCCGCCGGCTCGCCCGCAAGGTTGGCACTGGTGGAAACAATCGCGCCGCCAAAGGCCTGGCACAGGGCAGCGGCCTGGGGGTGGGCGGTGACTCGCACGGCCAGGGTGTCATGCCGACCTCGCAACAAGGTGGATATCTCCTCCCGGGCTGGCCACAGCCAGCTCACCGGTCCCGGCCAGCTGGCCAGGATGGCGTGTTTTTTTTCCGCCGGCAGTTCGCCCAGCCAGGGCTCAAGCTGGGCCAGGCTTGCGGCGATGAGGATCAGGCCCTTGTCGGCAGATCGCTGTTTCAGGTCCAGCAGCTTTTCGATGGCCTGCTCATTGGCCGGATCACAGCCGAGCCCGTAGACGGACTCGGTGGGATAGGCGATGACGCCGCCGCTGCGCAGGCAGGCGACGGCATCATCGAGTGCCTGGCTCATCGGCTCGACTCAGAGCTGCTTTTGCAGCTCGGCATCCTTGTCGCGCACCGCCTGGGCATTGGCTTCGCGTTCGGCCAGCAGCCGTTTGGCCAGCTGCTCATCCGTAATGGCGATGATCTGCGCCGCCAGGTAGCCGGCATTCTTGGCGCCGGCCTTGCCGATGGCCACGGTGCCGACAGGAATGCCCCCCGGCATCTGCACCGTGGACAACAGCGCATCCATGCCCTGCAAGGGTCCACCGTCCATGGGCACGCCGATGACCGGCTTGAGGGTATGGGCCGCCACGGTACCGGCCAGGTGAGCGGCCAGGCCGGCGGCCGCGATGAACACCTTGCAGCCCCGCGCTTCGGCATCGGTGATGTAGCGCTGGGTGTCGTGGGGCGTGCGATGGGCGGAGGTAATCTTGACTTCGCAAGGGACGTCCAGCTTTTTCAGCACATCGATGGTGGCCTGCATGACCGGCAGGTCACTGTCGGAGCCCATTAAAATCGCAACAAAAGGGGTTTGGTCAGACATGATTGAATCTCGTTTGTTGTTAAGGTTGAATGTGGTTAGATATCTGTAGGCAATAAAGTTGCATCTTCGTTTAATCCAGACTGCCGCCTGGCCATGCCATGGCGAAATCCGCGACGAGACAGGAGCGAGGCAAAGATCCGTTTATGGCACATCGTTTCTCCTCGTCACTTTAACAGGATGTTGACAAAGTGCATCCCTGCACCGAACACAGACTGGGTAAAAACGGTGTCTTTTCAACAGCCTGTTTACAAAAACAGGCCAGAATGCCTGGCCGGCATTCTGGCCTGCTGTTTTGAACATCATTCGGCTTCTTCGACTTCTTCGGTTTCCACCTTTTCGCTGTAGCTGCAGTCCTTTTGCGGACAGACTTTTTCGGTACCCCGGCGCTTGGTGGTCTTCAGGGTCAGCATGGGGAAGCCGCATTCGGGGCAGGCTTCATTGAGCGGCTGGTTCCATACCGCATACTTGCAGTCGGGATAACGCTGACAGGAAAAGAAAATCTTGCCATTGCGCGACTTACGCTTGAGCATGTTGGCCTGTTTGCATTCGGGACACTGCACGCCGGTGTCTTCGGGTTTTTCCAGCGGCTCGATGTGCTTGCAGTTCGGGTAACTGCTGCAACCGATGAACTTGCCATAGCGGCCATGACGGATGATCAGATCCGAGCCACAGTCGGGGCACTTGCGGTCCTCGATGACCTCGGGCTCGGCGTTGGCTTCTTCACCCAGGTTGCGGGTGTAGTCACATTCGGGGTAGTTGTCGCAGCCGATGAAGCGGCCGCGCCGGCCGAGTCGAATGGAAAGGGGGCCTTCGCACTTGGGACACTTTTCATCGATGGCTTCGTGGGTGACATCCTTGCGATCGACCGACTTGTCCTTGTCGTCCACCAGTGCCTTGAAGGGTGACCAGAATTCCCGCAGCGTACCTATCCAGTCCTTCTCGCCGCGGGAGATGGCATCCAGCTCGTCTTCCAGGGTAGCGGTAAAATCGTAGTCCACGTACTTGCTGAAGTGTTCGGTGAGGAACTTGTTGACGATGCGTCCCACATCGGTGGGTACGAAGCGTTTCTTGTCCATGGTCACGTATTCCCGTGACTGCAGGGTGGAGATGATCGAGGCATAGGTGGACGGCCGGCCGATACCAAATTCTTCCAGCGCCTTGACCAGGCTGGCTTCCGTGTAACGCGGGGGTGGCTCGGTGAAGTGCTGTTCGGGAATGACCTTGAGCAGCTTGACCTTGTCACCTTCCTTCAGTGGCGGCAACAGGCGATCCTTGTCGTCCTTGACCTTGGCATCGTCGGTGCTTTCCTGGTAGACCGCCATGAAGCCGGGGGACACCAGGGTGGAACCGTTGGCGCGGAATATGGTGTCTTTGCCGGCCTGCATGTCCACCGCCACCGTATCCATCACCGCATGCATCATCTGGCTGGCAATGGTGCGTTTCCAGATCAGTTCGTAGAGGCGGTACTGATCCTTGCTCAGGTGCTTCTTGATGGTGTCGGGTTCGTGACGCACCGAGGTCGGACGGATGGCTTCATGGGCTTCCTGGGCATTCTTGGCCTTGGTCTTGTAGACCCGGGCTTCCTTGGGCAGGGCATCGTTGCCAAACTTTTCCTTGATGAAGCCCCGGATTTCATCCAGTGCTTCATTGGCCAGGTTGACCGAGTCGGTACGCATGTAGGTGATCAACCCCACGGTTTCACCACCCAGATCGATGCCTTCATACAGTTGCTGGGCGACACTCATGGTTTTCTTGGCGGTAAAGCCCAGCTTGCGTGAGGCTTCCTGTTGCAGGGTCGAGGTGGTAAACGGCGCGGCCGGATTGCGCCTGCGCTTTTTCTTTTCCACCTTGATGATGGTCAGCTCACCCCTGGCCTGCTTGCTGATGGTCTTTTCGGCATCCTTTGCCAGCTTTTCGTTGTTGATGGTGAACTGGCTGATCTTTTCCCCTTGCAGGTGGGTGAGCTTGCCGGTAAAAGGCCGCTTGTCGGCTTCGACTTCGACTTCCACGGTCCAGTATTCACGGGCTTCGAATTTTTCGATGTCCAGTTCGCGCTCGACGATGAGGCGCAATGCCGGACTCTGTACCCTTCCTGCGGAGAGGCCGCGGCGGATCTTTTTCCACAGCAGCGGCGAGAGGTTGAAACCCACCAGAAAGTCCAGCGCACGGCGGGCCAGCTGGGCATGGATCATGTCGCCGGACAGTTCCCGTGGATGGGCCACTGCATCGTTGACAGCACGCTTGGTAATTTCGTTGAAGGCCACACGCGACACTTCCTTGTCTTTCAGCAGGCCGCGTTCTTTCAGCAATTCGTACAGGTGCCAGGAAATGGCCTCGCCTTCGCGATCCGGGTCAGTAGCGAGATACAGGTGGTCGGCTTTTTTCAGCGCCTTGATGATGGCATCCACGTGCCGCTCATTCTTTTCGATGAGCTGGTACTTCATGGCAAAATCATGAGACGGATCCACCGCGCCTTCCTTGGGCAACAAATCGCGCACATGGCCGTACGAGGCCAGGACATCGAATCCCTTGCCAAGGTATTTCTTGATCGTCTTGGCCTTGGCCGGTGATTCGACGATTACCAGACTTTTACTCATAAGTTTTTCACCGTTTGTTCACGCATCAGCAAGCCGCCACCGATGTCATGGCCTTGCCGAATGAGATGCTTTCCACTGTCACGCAATTTTGCTACTCGTTAGTCTTATCTTGTATCTCACATAAAGAGAAATGCCCGCAATATGCGGGCACGGTTCATTTTCTGTCGTGTGTCAACTAGTGAACAATGACCGGTGCCTCTTCGAATACGAGGTCTTCCATCCAGGCATAGGCTCCTTCCTGACCGGGCTGATTGAACAATACCATGAGTACCACCCACCCGAGTTGCTCCATGTCAATCTCGTCTTCTTCCAGCGCCATGACCCGGTCGATGACCATTTCGCGGGTGTGATTGTCCAGCACGCCGGTCTGTTCCAGAAACAGCAGAAAACCACGGCTTTCGATGTCCAGTCGTTCCTGTTCCATGAGAGTGAAGACCCGCAGTGAGCCGGGGTTGACCAGCGGCACCCCTTCGGGGGAATCCTGTAACCTCGACAATCCTTCCAGCCATGCAAATGCCTTGCTGATCTCGATTTGCTGAAATCCGGCTTCCTGAAGTTCGACGCGTAAGGTCTCTTCGTCTGTATCGAACTCGATATCGTCGTTAATGTAGTTCTCGAAGAGATACATCAGCACATCAAGCACGTTTTCTTTCATTATTTCCTTCCTCTGTACTGCGGCAGTAGTGCCCGCTGGAAGTTGTGGCTATCAAACCTTGCAATTCCAATACCAAAAGCATGGAGCAAACTGCATCGGCCGTCAATCCACTTCTTTCGACTATTTTGTCGACGGCGGTGGGTTCAAAACCCACACTGTCCATCACAGTTTTATACTCCGGGTCGAGATTTTCTGTCTCGGTTTCCTTTATATCCACATTTGGACTATTTGTATAGCCCGGCGTTCCTTCGCCATAGCCGCCCAGCTCCTCGAAGATGTGCTGGGCAGTTTCCACCAGTTTGGCGCCCTGGCGGATCAGCGCATTACAGCCGCGGGCCTGCGGGTTGTGGATGGACCCCGGTACGGCAAACACTTCACGGCCCTGCTCGATAGCCTGCCGTGCCGTGATCAGGGAGCCCGAGCGCAGGGCGGCTTCCACCACCAGCACGCCCATGGACAGCCCGCTGATGATGCGGTTGCGCCGGGGAAAATGGTGCGTCAGCGGCGGGGTACCTGGCGGGAACTCCGAAACAATGGCGCCATTTTCGACAATCCGGTGGGCCAGCGCCTTGTGGCGAGCCGGATAGATGCGATCCAGACCGGTGCCTGCCACTGCAATGGTGGCGCCACCGGCCTTGAGCGCGCCATCGTGACTGACCGCATCGATGCCCAGGGCCAGGCCACTGGTTACCACCAGGCCGTTGGCAGCCAGGTAACGGGCAAAATCAGCGGCTGTTTCCCGCCCCGCGGGGGTGGGATTGCGGCTGCCCACCATGGCCAGCTGGCGAAAACCGAGCAGTTCCACGTCCCCGCGCACAAACAGCATCGGTGGCGGGTCGGCAATATCCTTCAACAATCGCGGATAGTCATCATCTGACAGCAACAACACGTGAACGTTCGGCTGTTGCAGCCAGGCCATGTCCTCATCGACCCTCGCCCAGTCCGGTTTTCGCAGATAGAGGATGGTTTCCGGACGCAAACCCTGGTGTGCCAGCTGTGCTTCGCTCGCGGACAGTACATTTTCCGGCAGGGAGAATTTTTCGATGAGGGTACGGAAACCGGCAGGCCCGATATGGGGAGCCCGAAGGAGTGCCAGCCAGTGGCGAATTGTGTCTTCTTTATTGGCCATGAATTTTATTCCGGTCAGCTCCGTCTGACTGGGGTGAATGCCTTCACCCGGAATCGAATCATAACATCCCCGCCGGGGCGGGGGAAAATTTAATCCTCAAATCAGGGATTGGTCACCCGGTCGTTGACATGGATGGCACGGGTGGCCTCCATGATCAGCGCATAACTGACCTTTTCGTAGGTGCGGAAGACCATCAGCAGACCTGCCCGTTCCTCGGGCAGCTGGACCCGGCTCACGGGCCCCTTTCTGTAACTGTCGAACACCTCGCGACCCTGCTGGTAGATGGCCAGGATGTTGCCGGTTTCCACCCCGTCGCGCTGGCCGCGATTGAGCACCACCACGTCGTACTGGCCGATCTGGCTGAGGGCATCGAACACCGAAATGATCTGGCCATCGATGCTCTTGGCCGGCGGGAAGGGCAGGAAGTTGAAGTCCATGCGCTGTTCCTCGCTGGGCATCAGGCGATCCCCGTTGAGGACTTCCATCTTTGTTCTCGACAGCACCAGGGTGGCCGGATCACCGCCGCGGATCAGATGGGCATCGGACAGGCTGATGACTTCCAGTCCCAGCTTCTCGTTGGTCTCGGGATCCCGGTAGAAATCACCCGGGCGTACCACATCGTAGGCGGCAATGTGGGTATTGGTGATATTCCGGGCATAGATGGTACCCCCCTCACCACTGATGAGGTGACCTTCGAAACTGGAGACGATGTAGGGCGCCCGTTCCAGTTCTTCCTCGGTGACCACGCGAGGGCGCTGCAGGAACGGCTCGATGGCACTGCGGGGAATGGTGTCGATGGCACTGTCGAGCTTCCTCACCCGCAGGGTGGGGGACAGCTTGACCGTGGTGATCCCTTTGGGTGGCGGCTGTCCGCCCACCCCTTCGAGGGTCAGGTAGGGCTTGCCTTCGACATAATGCAGGGCAATCACTTCACCGGGGTAAATCAGGTGAGGATTTCGTATTTCGGGGTTGATATGCCAGACTTTTGGCCATAACCAGGGATCCTTGAGGAAACGCTGGGCGATGTCCCAGAGGGTGTCCCCCTTTTTGACCACATAGCGCTCGGGATAATCGGGCCTGAAAACCGGTTCGGCCGGAGGCGGTGGTGGCGGTGCTTCCATTTCGGGAGCCGGTTTGGCCTCGGCAATCACCACGGGGGCGGGTACGGCCTCGGACGTGGTTTCTTCTTGCTTCGGTGCAGAACTGCAGGCACCCAGCACAGCAGTGATGGTAAAAAGGCCGATAAAACGTATCCAAGTCTGGCCGGACGGTTTATTATTTAGCATATGCGTCCCTATAGGAATGCAGGATTAGTCTTTGCAGTGTAGCCATAAAACCCGTCAGAAACAAATCCGGGCAATGTTGTTATCCTGTAGTATCATAATGTTAGCAGCTTTTTTTACAATTGTACTAGAAGTATAGCGTGAAATTGTATGGCGTTACTCAATATTTTAAATTATCCCGATGACCGTCTCCGGATAGAGTCCACAGAAGTGGACAATGTCGACGGAAAAATCGCTACCCTGGTCGACGACATGTTCGAAACCATGTACGCCGCCCCCTGCATCGGCCTGGCCGCCACCCAGGTCAATGTCCACAAAAGAATTATTGTCATGGACATTTCCGAGGACAAGTCCGAGCCTTTGATCTTCATCAACCCGGAAATTCTCGAAAAAGACGGTATCCAGACCTTCGAGGAGGGCTGTCTTTCCGTGCCCGGCATCCACGAACAGGTGGAGCGGGCCGAGCAGGTGCTGGTGCGGGCGCTGAACCGCGAGGGCGAGGAGTTCCAGCTCGAGGCCCACGGCCTGCTTGCCGTGTGCATCCAGCATGAAATGGACCACCTCAAGGGCAAGCTGTTTGTCGATTACCTTTCCTCACTGAAACGCCAGCGGATCCGCAAGAAACTGCTCAAGCAGCAGAAAATGGCCATCTGATCCGAATCGGCCTGCCAGAGCGTGCCGGGAAAATGAACACCGAATTCATGCGACCGACCACCGATTCCAGCTCACCCCCTTAAAACAAACCCTGAACCCGATTAGCCGCCCATGACCTCGTCCTCCGTCTCCCGATCCCCTTCGCTGCGTGTCATCTTTGCCGGCACCCCCGAGTTCGCCGCCCGTGCCCTGGCCGCGCTGATTGACTCTCGTCATGAGGTCATTGCCGTCTACACCCAGCCGGACCGGCCATCGGGACGGGGCCGCAAACTGAAGGCCAGCCCGGTCAAGCAGCTGGCGCTGGAATCCCACCTGCCGGTCTATCAGCCTGCAGATTTCAAATCGCCCCAGGCGCTGGCCGATCTTGGCGCACTGGACGCCGATGTGATGGTGGTGGCCGCCTATGGCCTGCTGTTGCCACCGACGGTGCTCGAAACCCCGCCACGCGGCTGCCTGAACATCCATGCCTCCCTGCTGCCACGCTGGCGCGGCGCCGCTCCCATCCAGCGAGCCATTCTCGCCGGTGACCGGGAAACGGGCGTCACCATCATGCAGATGGACGAAGGCCTGGACACCGGCGCCATGCTACTGAAAAGAACCTGCCCCATCACCGACACCACCTCTGCCGCCAGTCTGCATGAGCAACTGGCCAGCCTCGGTGCCCAGGCCATCGTCGAGGCACTCGACCGGCTCGATGAACTCGAACCCGAGGCCCAGAACGACAGCCAGGCCACCTACGCCCGCAAACTCAGCAAGGAAGAAGGCCGGCTCGACTGGCGCCGGGATGCGGCCGAGCTGCACCGCCAGATCCGTGCCTTCAACCCGGTGCCAGTGGCCTACACCGAAGTGGCAGGGCAGAACCTGCGTATTCGCGACGCCAGCCTGCAACAGGCCGATGTTACTGCCCAGCCGGGAACCGTCATCGCGGCCAGCAAGCAGGGCATCGACGTGGCCTGTGGCCAGGGCGTCCTGCGCCTGCTCAACCTGCAACCCCCCGGCAAAAAGGCCATGGACGTGGCAGCCTTCTATAATGGTTACGCCGATCTGCTGCCAGTGGGCACCCGGCTAGGCCAGCAGAGTGACAAGGCTGTGAACACACCATGAACAAGCCCCGCTCTGCCAACCCTGGCCCCTCGCCACGGCGCGCCGCCCTGGCCGCCCTGTTGCAGGTTGTCCTGCATGGCCGCAATCTGCCCGATGCGCTGGAACCGGAGCTGGCGAAGATCCCTGACAGCCGTGACCGCGCACTGGCCCAGGCACTGGCCTACGGCGTGATGCGCGATTACTGGCGGCTCGATGCCCTGCTCGCCGAGCTGCTGGCAAAGCCCCTGCGTGCCAAGGACAGCGATGTGCAGCTGGTACTGATGCTCGGCCTTTACCAGATCATGGCCATGCGCATTCCTGATCACGCCGCGGTGACCGAAACGGTCAAGCTGCTGAAGAAACTGAATAAACCCTGGGCCAAGGGCCTGGTCAACGGGGTGCTGCGCCATTATCTTCGCCACCAGGACAGCCTGCTGGTGCAAATGCAGGACAAGCCGGCATTCACCAGCGGCCACCCCGGCTGGCTGGTGGCGCTGTTTCGGCGTGACTGGCCCGATGACTGGCCCGCCATTTGCGAGGCCAACAACCAGCCACCGCCCATGACCCTGCGGGTCAACCTGCAGCAGATTTCCCGCCCAGACTACCTGAAGCAGCTGCAAGCGGCGGGGTTTTCCGCTCAACCTGCCGCCCATGCGCAGTCAGCACTTACTCTCGATAAACCTGTTGATGTCAGTGAACTACCGGGCTTTGACCAAGGTCAGGTGTCGGTACAGGACAGTGCCGCCCAACTGGCGGCCCCGCTGCTCGATCCCCGGCCCGGGGAGCGGGTACTCGATGCCTGTGCCGCCCCCGGTGGCAAGACGGCCCACTTGCGCGAGCACCAGCCCGAGCTGGCGGCGCTGGTGGCTCTGGACATCGAAGCGGGCCGGCTGGCCCGTGTCGAACAGACCCTGGCACGGCTGCAGCTCGATGCCACCTGTCTGGTCGGCGATGCGGCGGTTCCGGACAGCTGGTGGGACGGTCAGCCCTTCGACCGCATTCTGCTCGATGCGCCCTGTTCCGCCACCGGGGTGATCCGCCGCCACCCGGACATCCGCCTGTTACGCCGGCAGAACGACATTGCTGTGCTGGTCGAGCGCCAGCAGGCCATTTTGCAGGCCCTGTGGCGGACATTGAAACCGGGGGGCTTCCTTTTATATGCCACCTGCTCAATACTTAAGCAGGAGAACACGCAACAGATTGAGCAGTTTCTCGCCCGGCATGACGATGCCCGCCTGCTCGACATCGAGGCAAACTGGGGACAGGCCATGCCTGCCGGACGTCAGATCCTGCCCGGGGATGACAATATGGATGGATTTTTTTATGCCCGCCTGTACAAAGACTGAACTACGCCTGTTCCTGATCGCGATGCTGATCGGGTTGAGCGTGCTGTTGCCTGCCAGAGCCGAGTCCGCCCAGCACGCCTTTGTCATCAAGTCGGTGGAGACCGAACTCAAGGAGGGGGTCTACCTGGTCAGTGCCCACATCGATTACAGGTTTTCCAACGAAGCCCTGCTGGCGCTGAAAAATGGCGTACCCCTGCTGATCCTCATGGACTTCGAAGTGGTACGCAGCCGCAGCTGGTGGTGGGACAAAACCCTGGCCGAACTGGAGCAGGGTTATCTGCTGCTGTACCACGCGCTTTCCGAGCAGTTCATCATCTACAACCTCAACAGCGGCACGCAGGATAGCTACAGCAGCCTCGATACCGCCCTGGCCACGCTGGGCCATGTCCACAAGCTGCCCCTCATCGATGCCAAGCTGCTGAAAAAGGGCGGCCGTTATCTGGTGCGACTGCGCACCTTTCTGGATATCGAATCCCTGCCGGCACCCATGCGCCCCATGGCTTACCTGTCGTCCGACTGGTCGCTGGACAGTGACTGGGTGGAGTGGCCGCTAACCCAATGATCAAGAAGCTGTTTACTGGCGCCACTCCCATTATTGCACTGTTCGTGCTGCTGCTCACCTCGCTCTACCTGATGAGTGATGCCACCCACAACTCCACCCTGTTTGGCGAATCCTATTCGTTGCTGCTGGGCATCAACGTCCTGACCATCATTCTGTTCATCGTTTTGATCGGCAAGAGTGTCTGGCGGCTCATTTTCCAGTACCGCAACAAGGTCACCGGCTCGCGGCTGACCACCAAGCTGGTACTGCTGTTCGTGCTGCTGTCAGTCACACCCGTATCGGTGGTGTATTACTTTTCCCTGGATTTCATCAAGCGCGGCATCGACAGCTGGTTCGATGTGCGGGTGGAAAATGCCCTCACCGATGCCCTGGAACTGAGCAAGGCCTCCCTCGGCGTGCGCATGAGCCAGGTCCTCAACGAAACCCGCGAAATGGCCAACAGCCTGGCAACCACCGACAACAGCATGGCAGTCCTTGCCCTCAATGACCTGCGCAACCAGACCGATGCGTCCGAACTGGCCCTGTTCAGTCTCAATGGCCGCATCATTGCCGCCAGCAGCGCCGAAACCGAAACCCTGTTGCCCAACCAGCTGGAAAATCGTACCCAGCTGCTGCTGCGCATTGCCGAATCGGATGTCGGCCTGTATCCGAGCAAGGATTCCGGCCTGCACATTCACGTTGCCGTGCGGGTTCCCGACCGTCAGCCCGACGGCAGCGGACGCATTCTGCAGGCCTTTTATCCGATCCCCGAACGCATCAGCAACCTGGCCGAGAGCGTGCAATCGGCCTTTGGCCGCTACCGGGAAATTGCCTATCTGCGCATCCCGCTGAAATACAGCTTCATTCTCACCCTGTCTCTGGTGCTGCTGTCCACCATCCTGCTGGCCATCTGGGGGGCCTTTTTCGCCGCCCGGCGCATGGTCTCGCCGATCACCGATCTGGTGGACGGCACCCGGGCCGTGGCCGCCGGTGACTATGCCAAGCGCCTGCCCCTGCCTGGCCACGATGAACTGGGCTTTCTGGTGCGCTCCTTCAACGAGATGACCCACCGCATCGCCATGGCCCAGCACCAGGCCAAGACCAGCCAGAAACAGCTCGAAGCCCAGCATGCCTATCTCGAGGCCGTACTGACCGGCCTGACCTCCGGGGTCATCACCCTGGATGCCGGCTACTGCCTGTACACCAGCAATCCGGCCGCCTCGCAGATCCTCAATGTGTCGCTGGAGCGCTATGCCGGGAGAACCCTGGATGATATTGCACACGACAACAGCCCGTT
This sequence comes from Gammaproteobacteria bacterium, assembly GCA_024275915.1. Taxonomy (GTDB): domain Bacteria; phylum Pseudomonadota; class Gammaproteobacteria; order UBA6429; family Thiohalophilaceae; genus JAJRYG01. The sequence goes on along the minus strand of JAJRYG010000090.1, from coordinate 14,474 downwards.
ACAAAGTCTCGCCGACACGGTCTACCAGCACATCGAAAACGATCATGCCGAGTGGCAGGAGGAAGTCACCCTGTTTACCCCCGGTGGCCGCCAGGTGCTGATGTGCCGTGGCAGTCGGCTGCCGGAAAGTGGTGAAAACCCCGGTGGCCGACTGCTGGTGTTCGATGACATTACCAGCCAGTTGCAGGCCCAGCGCAATGCCGCCTGGGGCGAAGTGGCCCGTCGCCTGGCCCATGAAATCAAGAACCCGCTGACGCCCATCCAGCTTTCTGCCGAACGGCTACGGCACAAATATTTGAAAAAAATGCCTGCCGAAGATGCCCAGGTGCTGGATCGCGCCACCCACACCATCGTCCAGCAGGTGGAAAACCTCAAGGAAATGGTCAAGGCCTTCTCCGACTATGCCCGCATGCCCACCCTGCAGATGACCGAGGTGGACATCAACAAGCTGATCCGTGAAATCATGGACCTGTACCGAGGCAGCCGCAGCAGCATCGAATTTTCCCTGCAACTGGACCCGACCACCCCCCACATCGAGGCCGATATCGGCCGCCTGCGCCAAGTGATGCACAACCTGATCAAGAACGCCATGGAGGCCCTGCCCGATGAAACCGGCAAGGTCACCATCAATACCCGCTGCACCGAGGAACAGGCCTGCCATTTCGTCGAGCTCAGCATCACCGACACCGGCCCCGGTTTTCCCGAAGATCTGGCCGGCCAGATCTTCGAACCCTACATCACCAGCAAGCCCAAGGGCAGCGGCCTGGGGCTGGCCATCGTCAAGAAGATCATCGAGGAACACGGTGGCATGCTGTGGGCGCAAAACAGTGAAAGCGGCGGGGCGATGATCGTGATACGCTTACCCGTAACAAGGACGAAACAGCAATCCCCCGAGCTGGACAAGCACAACTCATACAATGATGACGAAAATGCTGCAGCCTGAAATGCCTGATCAACAACACAACGAGACAGCTGGCTCACCCTACATCCTGGTGGTCGACGACGAACCGGACATCCGCCAGCTATTGCAGGAAATCCTGCAGGATGAGGGCTATCAGGTCGATGTGGCTGAAAACGGTGCGGCTGCCCGCCTTGCCCACCGCGCGCGGCGGCCCGATCTGGTGCTGCTGGACATCTGGATGCCCGATGTGGATGGCATCACCCTGCTCAAGGAATGGAGTGAAGACGGCGGTCTGCCCATGCCGGTGATCATGATGTCCGGTCACGGTACGGTGGAAACGGCCGTCGAGGCCACCCGCCTGGGCGCCTATGACTTCATCGAAAAACCCATTTCCCTGGCCAAGCTGCTGCTCACTGTCGAACACGCCATGGAAGCCGACAAGCTGCAGCGCGAAAACCAGGGCCTGCGCCGCCACAGCCACACGCTCAGCGAGCCACTGGGAAAAAGTGCCACCATGCTGCGCCTGCGTGAGCAGGTCAAGCGGATTGCCGAACACGATAGCTGGGTGATGATGCACGCCGAGCCCGGTTGCGGCATCAGCGTGGTCGCCCATTACCTGCACAACAACAGCGTCCAGCATGATCGGCCCTTTATCGAAGTCAATGTTGCCTCCCTCGACCCTGCCACCTCGAGCCGCGAGCTGTTCGGTTTCGAGGAAGACGAGCACGTACACTATGGACTGCTGGAGCAGGCCAATGGCGGTACCCTGTTGCTGCATGACATTGCCGACATGGACAGCGACACCCAGGCACGACTGTTTTCCGCCCTGGATACCGGCAGCTTCCATCGCCAGGGAGGGGATCAGCCTGTCGAACTGTATGTACGCATCATTGCTGCCACCCATCAGGATATCGAGGCAAGGGTCGACAGCGGCAAATTCCGCAAGGATCTGTTCTTTTTGCTCAATGTGGTACCCATCCACCTGCCTCCCCTGCGCACCCACCGAGAAGACGTGCCGGAACTGCTCAACTACTTTACCAACCTGTTTGTCGAGCAGGACAGCCTGCCCTACCGCAAATTCAGCATGGCGGCACAAAACCGCTTGCGCAATTACCAGTGGCCCGGTAACGTGCGGGAGCTCATGAATCTGGTGCAACGGCTACTTATCGTCGGCTCCGGCAGCGAAATCAGCCTTGAGGAAGTCGAGGCGGCACTTGGCGCAGGTGTGACGCAGCATGCCACTTCCACACAGGGCCTCAACGAGTACTATGATCTGCCACTGCGTCAGGCACGAGAACAGTTCGAGCGCGACTACCTGGAATATCAGTTGCGCCGCGCCGGAGGCAGTGTGGGAAAAATGGCCCAAGTGGTTGGCCTGGAACGCACCCACCTGTACCGCAAGTTACGCACCCTGGGCATCGACCCGAAAAATCTGTCTGCAGAGACTTGATACTCGTAAACCAGGCATTGCACTTTTTTTATCGGCCAGATTAGCGAAACAACACCATGAAAATCCTCATACTCGGCGCTGGGCAAGTTGGCAGTTCACTAGCCGAAAACCTTTCCAGCGAAGCCAATGACATCACCGTGGTGGATACCAACGAGGATACCCTGGCCCAGTTGCAGGATCGACTCGATCTGCGCACCGTACAGGGCCGAGGCTCGCACCCCGATGTACTGCTGGCAGCCGGTGCCGAAGACGCCGACATGCTGGTGGCGGTTACCGACAGCGACGAAACCAACATGGTGGCCTGCCAGGTGGCCTATACGCTGTTCCATACCCCCACCAAGATTGCCCGGGTGCGTGAACCGGCCTACATCAAGCAGCACAAACTGTTCAACAACAATGCCCTGCCCATCGACTTCATCATCAGCCCCGAGCAGCTGATCACCGACTACGTCAAACGCCTCATCGAGCGTCCCGGCGCCCTGCAGGTACTCGACTTTGCCGATGGCCGGGTACAGCTGGTGGGCATCAAGGCCTACTATGGAGGTCCACTGGTGGGCCACGAACTGCGTACGCTGCGCCAGCACATGCCCAAGGTCGATACCCGCGTGGCCGCCATCTACAAGCGTGATCGCGCCATCCTGCCCGAAGGCCATACGGTCATCGATGCCGACGACGAGGTGTTCTTCATTGCCGCCACCAAGGACATCCTGCCCATCATGGCCGAATTGCGCCGCCTCGACCGTCCCTACAAGCGCATCATCATCGTCGGTGGCGGCAACATCGGCAAGCGGGTGGCCAAGGCACTGGAAAACAAGTACCAGGTCAAGATCATCGATCACAATCCGGCCCGCGCCCGCAGCCTGTCCAACGAACTGGAAAAAACCATCGTCCTGCAGGGTGATGCCGCCGACGAAGATCTGCTGTTGGAAGAAAACATCGACAAGACCGATGTATTCTGTGCCCTGACCAATGACGACGAGGCCAACATTCTCTCCTCCATGCTGGCCAAACGGCTCGGTGCCCGTAAGGTCATGACCCTGATCAACCGTGCTGCCTACGTGGATCTGATCCAGAGTGGTGACATCGACATTGCCATCTCACCCCAGCAGGCCACCATTGGCAGCCTGCTCACCCACATCCGCCGTGGTGACGTGGTCAAGGTCCATTCCCTGCGCCGTGGTGCCGCCGAAGCCATCGAAGCCATTGCCCATGGCGACGAGAAGACCTCCAAGGTGGTTGGTCGGGCCATCGAGGACATCAGGCTGCCCAAGGGCGCTACCATCGGCGCCATCGTCCGTGGTGACAAGGTGATCATTGCCCATCACGACACGGTCATTCAGTCCGACGATCACGTCATCCTGTTTCTGGTCGATAAGTCACGCATCCCTGAAGTCGAACGCCTGTTCCAGGTGGATCTGACCTTCTTTTAAAAAAGACACGAGGGCCAGGGGTCGAGGTCATAAACAAAAGAAACGAACATGCTTTCAAGAAACAATAAAATATCTTTTCATGCCACAGAGCAGGGTTGTCCAGCAAACAGCCTAGTCACTCGTCACGCATCCCTCGTCACTGGATTCTGATGCAGCTTTTTGTCATCCAGCGCATTCTCGGCATTCTGCTCATGGTCTTCAGCTCGGCCATGCTGCCACCCATGCTGGTGTCCGTATTGTATGCTGATGGCGCCTTCGTGCCCTTTTTTCATGCCTTTGCGGTGACGCTGATCACCGGCATGGTACTGTGGTTGCCGGCAAAGAACTACCGCAAGGAACTGCGGCTGCGGGATGGATTCCTTATCGTTGTGCTGTTCTGGACGGTACTGAGTCTGTTTGGTGCCCTGCCACTCTACCTGTCGGAGCAACTGAACATGTCGGCCATGGATGCATTTTTCGAATCCATCTCCGGCCTGACCACCACCGGCGCGACCGTCATCACCGGCATCGATCAACTGCCCAAAGCCATCCTGTTCTACCGTCAGCAACTGCAATGGCTTGGCGGCATGGGCATCATCGTCCTGGCAGTGGCTATCATGCCCATGCTAGGCATCGGCGGCATGCAACTTTATCGGGCGGAAACCCCCGGCCCCGTCAAAGACACCAAACTCACTCCGCGCATTACCGAAACCGCCAAGGCGCTCTGGTATCTGTATCTGAGCCTTACGGTAACCTGTGCCCTTGCCTACTGGGCCGCAGGCATGAACCTGTTCGATGCCATATCACACAGTTTTTCCACTGTTGCCATCGGCGGCTACTCGACCCACGATGCCAGCATGGGCTACTTCATCGACATGCCCATGGTGGAAGTGGTGGCCATCGTTTTCATGTTTCTTTCTGCCATCAACTTCTCCCTGCATTTTACCGCCTGGCGCCGGCGCAGTATCCGCGGCTACTTGGTCGATACCGAGTTCAAGGCCTATGTCACGATTCTGGTTGTCGTTGCTATCATCTCCACCAGCTATCTTTATGTTCAGGGCCAGTTCGAAACCACCCAGCAGACCATCATCAGCAGCCTGTTTCAGACCGTTTCCATTGGTACGACCACGGGCTTCACCACTCATGAATATCATCTGTGGCCGGGCTTTCTGCCTGTATTGTTGCTGTTTACCAGCTTTATCGGTGGCTGTGCCGGATCGACAGGGGGCGGCATGAAGGTGATCCGCTTTGTGTTGCTGCTCAAGCAGGGGCGTCGTGAGGTGATGCGGGTCATTCACCCCAATGCGGTGATCCCCATCAAGGTGGGTGGCAAGCCCGTACCCAACAAGATCCTCGACGCCGTCTGGGGATTCTTTGCCGCCTATGTGGGGATTTTCAGTATTACCATGCTGTTGCTGATGTTCGACGGGCTGGATCAGGTTACGGCCTTCTCTGCAGTCGCCGCCTGCATGAACAACCTTGGCCCAGGTCTGGGTGATGTCGGCAGCAACTACACGTCACTCAGTGATTCGGCCAAGGCCATCCTGAGTTTTTCCATGCTCATGGGCCGCCTGGAAATCTTTACCCTGCTGGTACTGCTGACACCGGCCTTCTGGCGAAACTGATAACGACCCCGCTGAATTGCACTGGAGGGTATGCGGAACGTCGGACTAAACAGCTGTTCCAAATACCCGCTCGGTTGGCTGGTAAGTTATTTTTAATAAACACCGTCCCAGATGCGGAAGATCCTGGCTTGAGACGCCGTAAATGCATCCCTGTAAGCTCGACAGCCGCAGTCGGGCATCCTGCCCTCTCGCGATACTTGTGCGTCCTGCACATCGACCCTGTGGCTGACGGTCATGCCAGCTTCTTCCGCAGCTGGGACTCTTCGCATGACTTGATCTGGTATTTTGAGCCACTATTTAGGGTGTATCGACCGATTTGATCATCTTGCGTGCGGCCAGGGCGATAAATATCAGCGACCAGCCATTGAAGATCAGCTCGATGGCCACGAACAGGCCAATGACCCACAGGCCCGAGATCGGCCAGTCGATCATGATCAGCACCCCCAGCACGATGGCTGCCACACCACCGAGCAGTGTCAAGCCCCAGCCCTTGATGCCTTTCATCTGGAACGCCATGTACAGGCGCACCACACCAATGGCAACCAGCGCCCAGGCAATCACCAGGGTGATGGTTGCAGATGCCATGACCGGATCCCAGATCATCACTATCCCGGCAAGGATATACAGAATTGCAATAAGGATGTTGCCGAGTTTCGATTTCCAGCCCTGGTAACGAAAGGCATCAACGAGCTGAGCCACGCCACCAATGATAAACAGGATACCGAAAAACAGTACGGTGGTTATGGTCAGGGCAAACTCCATTCCCAGGCCAGCAATGCCAAGCACCAGCATCAGGATTCCCAGAGCCAGCATCCAGCCCCATTTCTTCTTCATGTCACCCATTATCTGATTGAATAATTCTTCTTGTTCATTAGCCATGATGCATTTCCTTTATTTAAGGTTGAATAGATTTGTCTGGCTCGCAGCTCACGAGTCAAAACATCGAATCAGACTGTCCTGCGCAACAGGTACGGCAGTGTCAATCCTGCGGTAACCGGAACCGAGCCCGACCATACAGAAGTACTGTTTATTTGTATTTGTCCAGCAGACCCTTGATGTTCTTTTCCAGCTTGTCTCTGGCTTTACCTGTTGCCTGTTTCTCTTTCTTCCTGATTTCCGCCTCGACGGATTTGAGTTGCTTTTGCAGTTCATTCCTGCGGGCAGAAATTTCCTTTTCAACCTCTGACTGCAGATTTGCATATTGAAGATTCACTTCATTGACAGACTTGCCAACCTGCCTGTTTATTTTTTCTTTCAGCTCCTTCCTGAATCCTGCCAGACGGGTATCCATGTATTTTTTCATGTTCGCTTTCAGGCGCTCATCCATATCCGAGCTGATACGTACAGTATAGCTTTCCAGGGTGCCTTGCAGACTTGCATCAACCCTGAATTCACGGCTATTCCTTATCGATGACAGAAACATGGAGGCAAGTTCATTTTCACTGTCCCTGGTATTGTATTCAATAGCATGTATATACACTTTAAAATCCGCCATAATATTCTTGTTGATACGCTGTGCATCCAGCCTGATATCTGCTTTTGCCCTGTCTAGAGACAGGCTTGAATCTACACTGTCCAGAAGTGTATACTCGGTCAACCGATAATTTTTCATCGATAATTTCAATCGATCTTTCGCCTCGGCTGGATCGATGCGGTTGAATGTGCCAGCAACATGAAGCGAATCGATTCCTGGCAAATTTTGCCCGGCAAAGTTCAGTGTCAGCGGTTTTCGGATCAGATTCTGTTCATTGGTCAAATTCAGAATCTTGCCACTGAAACTGCCTGCCCTGGTATCAATAGAGGCGCGTATTTCCCTGGCCAGAAAATCGGGGCTGGGATTGAATTCCCTGAAGCGGACGTCCACACCCCTGCCTCGCTGTCTGGGCTGTGGCTGTTCACTGGCTATATCCACATAGGCTAACAGGGGTTCCAGCTTTTTATACCAGGCAAGCGCGATGGTGACATATTTTTTGGCCCTGTTTCCAAACAGCAGCTCGCTGATATTGCCCAGGCGGTCATCCGACAGGGAATATTTGTCAAGCAGGCGCCTTAATTCCTGTTGGGGTGAATCTTTCAGAGCCTTGACCTGTATGTCCAGCTTCTGCAAATCTTGCTTTATTTGCTTCCGGGATCTGTCTACGTTGGCAAGATCGGCTTTAATGTCCCTTTCTAGCTGATTGAGTTCCTTTACCGCACTGGCAAGTTGGCCGATGTCCCTGACATTTATTTTCCTTATCTTTTCCAGTCGTTTTCCATATTCGTCAATGCGGCCTTTTGTTGGCAGTTTTTTCCTCATCGCTTCCCATTTCTTCTGGCTCTCACCGATGTTCTTCTTTAAATCTTCAGCCTGTTTCAGGATTGTCAGATCTTCGCGGGCCAGAATTTTATCCGCATCGGGGATACGGATATCCGGCAGTCTGCCAGATTTTTCTTTTGCTTTTTCCGAGGCCCTTGTTCCCGCTGCATGTCCTGCTTGACTGAGCGCACCACTTGACCTGCGCGGTGTATCGAACCTGACACCATCCACCTGCATTTCATTGATCAATATCTTGCGCCTGAGCAGATTCAGCCCATCGAGATTGAAGCTGACTTTCTGGATCTCGACAATATTGCGCATCGGTCGTTGCGGATCGGTAACCTGCAGTCTGCCCAGCTCCATCGCCAGTGGATAAAAATGAAAATCGGCGCTATCCAGCTCTACTTTGGCGCCAACGATCCGGCTGGCTGCCGATTCAATATTGATTTTGATAATTCCATCGATAAAAAGCACAAAAAACAGAGCCAGCAAAAGCACCGTAATGGCAAATCCAAACAGTCCTTTCCAGCGAATCCAGTTTTTCATTGGCTTATTTGATATGTGGACCGATCGTTGAGGCCAGACCCTGAATTTTCAGAAACCGTGTCAATTTGAGCTTTTCGACCCAGACCATGAACTGTTCTCTGTAACGTTTTATTGCCCACAGACTCATCAGATAGACAGGGACAAAACTAAGCAGTGAAAACACAAGGCTACCCATCACGATGGTGTTGTTGAAGTTCTCGATACGCCAGATCGTCGAGTTATACATTGACGTCCAGACGCTGTTCAAGGCATCCAGCCTGAGCAGGGAGTATCCAAACTGGTGGAACACGGGATCAAGCAGATAGGCGAGCAGAGAAAACAGACCAACAACAGCAAAGAACGCCGCAATATTGACACGCAGGATCATGACCAGAAACAGTACCACAAGATTGTGCAGGCTCCAGAAGGGTGTGAGGCCCACTATCATGGCAAACGAGACTGCGAGGCTGATTTGTTCCGGTGCCACATCGGAATTCAGCGCCTTGATAAGTCTGGTGATCTGTCTTAGCACATTGGTCACCTGTTTTTTATGAGACTCTTCAGAAGAATTTGTGGGTGGCCACCGTGCCAACGCCCACTCCCTCCTGGAGAGATCTGGGGTGAGGGGGGGCAATCAGGGCAGACTGTCCTTGTTCAAGCACACTGTGAAGTTCACCTGGTATTTCGTGCTTCCAGAAACGCATAAGCGGATACCCCATTGCTTTCTGCCGGGTTGTTCGTCTGGCAACCTGGGCGATTTGTTCAGCCTATTGTCCGCCATCGGCTTCGATAATCAATCTGGCATCCAGGCAAACAAAAATCAACAATACAGAACTCAATGACGCCCCTGGCCTCGAAACCTGAAGCTCATTGGCTGACGGCGACGCATGTGTTTCCAGGGAAGACGTTCTGCTTGCCGACGTGGTGCGCGTACCAAGGTTCTCGGTCGTTTCGATTCCCTCACCCCCTCTCCCGGCGGGAGAGGGAAACCTTTGTGATGTTTTGGTCCATGAAACACACCCCTCTGCATTCCAAACGCTCAAACCAGGTTGCCCTTAGCAGGCTGTTGAAAAACGCCGTTATTCGATAGCCTGTGTGTGAGGGAACGGCAATCCGCGTTTGCCGTTCCCGGGTTGAAAAAGGCCAGGGATGGGCTTTTTCAACATCCTGTTAAGAAAACAGGTCACATTGCGCCATTTTAATTATCACAATATCAACAACTTGAAACACAAACACAACCATCTCAGCCCACAAATTTTTCTAACGAGGCTTTAATGACAACTATAGCATCTCGGGATGAATTCACCACTTATAGTATCCTTGCTAACTGTCTAATCATGTGGTCTGAATACCCGTTTTCAAAAAAAAGTCTGTATCCATGACTGATTTTGCGGCACATGCCTGTGGCGCTGCAGTCTCTGAAATAAACAGCGTGTACCTAAATAGCTGTTCCAAATACCAGGTCAGTTTCTCTGGTAAGTTATTTTTTCATAAACACCGTCCCAGATGCGGAAGAACCTGGCATGACACACTGTAAATACATCCCTGTAAGCTTGACAGCCGCTTCCCTGCGGCTGATGGTCATGCCAGGTTCTTCCACAACTGGGACTTTTCGCATGACTTGACTTAGTATTTGGAACTGATATTTAGTTACATTCCTTGAAAACAAGTGCATTGCACGACGAACACACTTTTTTATCCAGTTTATTATAAATCGCATGAATCGCCTCACTCTTGCTGTCGAAGAAGTGATCATTGCCTATTTCCCTTACGAAATAGGTCTTGGCGACAAATTCGTAGACCTTGGATTTCAGTCCGGTAAAATACAGCCCCCCTCCCAGCCGTTTGAGACGCTTGCTTTCTGATATGAGCATCTCGGCACCACTGAGATCGATAAAGTTGATGCCTGTACCGACAATCAGAATATGATAGATCTGCTGGTGTTCGACGATATTGTGAATCCTGTTCTGGATATGGTTCAATGAGCCAAAATACACTGACATGTCGATGCGAATGATCTTCAGCTGTGGACACTGTTTGATGGGCTTCTTGTTGATATTGATCAGTCGGCGCTTTTCATCTTCTACATCCACGCCCAGGGTCGGGATCTCAGGGCTGGAGGTTCGTGCCAGGAACAGTACCAGCGACAGCAGTACACCGAGATAGATGGCAAATTCCAGCTCCAGGAACAGGGTGGAAAGAAAGGTGACGATCAGCACGGAGGATTCCGCCTTGCTGTTTTTCAGCACACTGCTGATATGGTGAAAATCGATCAGGTTGTATGCCACGATGAGGATCACCCCTCCCATTGCCGCAACAGGCAGGTAGGCCGTCAGCGGTGCAATCAACAAGACGATCAGCATCAGGAATACTGCGGCAAAAATGGCCGACAATGGCGTTTTCGCCCCGGCCGCATAGTTGATACCGGAACGGGTAAAGGAACCGGAGCCTGCATAACTGGAGAAAAAACTGCCCACCATGTTTGACAGCCCCTGACCCACGAATTCCTGGTTCGAATTGATGCGTTGATTCGACTTGGTTGCCACTGCCCGGCTGATGGATACCGCTTCAATCAACCCCAGCAGGGCGACAGCAAAGGCTTCCGGTGCGAGCATCTGAATGGTGGTTAAGGAGAAATCCGGTGTCGAAGGTGGTGGCAGGTGTGCAGGAATCTCACCGACCAGACGTACCCCGTGGGCCTCGCCATTGAGCATCAGAGAGACGATACTGCCCACCACCAGGCCGACCAACAGGTAGGGAATTTTTGGAATCAGTTTCTTGAACAGCAGGGCCGACACCAGGGTACTTGCCGCCACGGCAACGATGTACATGTTGAAACTGCCGGCCTGATTGAAGACATCCATCCAGGTATGCAGGAAGGATTCACCTTTGGGTACCGATATGCCCAGTACATGTTTCATCTGGCTGGTGGCGATCAGAATCGAGGCACCGGCGGTAAAACCGATAACCACCGTGTGCGAAACGAAGTTGACCAGGGCACCGAGCCGGGCCAGGCCAAAGCCCAGCTGATACACCCCGGCCAGGAAGGTCAGGGTCAGTGCCAGCTTGATGAATTCGGGGGAGCCTGGCTCGGCATAGTGGCTGATGGCGGAGAACACCACGATGGAAATGGCGGTGGTCGGTCCGGAGATGAGATGGTAGGACGAACCGAACAGCGCCGCGATGATGGGTGTGACCATGGCCGTATACAGGCCATATTCCGGCGGCAGACCGGCGATGGCGGCAAACGCCACGCCCTGCGGCAGCACGATCACCGCACCGGTAAAACCGGCAATCAGATCGGCCTTGACCGTGGCCGGCGTGATCTTCTTGAACCATTGCAGGAAGGGGAAAAATTGTGTCAGTGTCATGCTTGCCATCATCCACCTCGGTTGGGCTGATCCTTGCAGATCCAGCGTATCAAACTCAAACAGCAATTTTAGCAGCCGAACACACTTGCATATACTAATCCCTGTCAATTTGCCGTCATATTGGACAGCGAAGCCTGCCAGGCAGTAGAATCAGCAGCTGAAAAATTCGTGGCCGCATCCTGCAGGCACCTGTGCGATCACGCAGCAACTCAACAGCGGAGAAAATAATGACATACAAATTATTTATTGGAGTACTGCTTCTTGTCAGCCAGCAAGCTTTCGCCGCCCATTTTCCCCTGGTCATCATCGAACCCTTCGATGAAACCAAAATCGTCATCTATGTATCCGAAACGGACATCGAACAGTCCCCGGCCTGGACACCTGCCGATGGTGCTCCACCCCTGACCATCGAGAAACTAATTAGAGATATCAACAGGTACAAGACCAGAGACCCCAGACTTGCCGGCGCCATTGTGCATGAAATCGAACTCAAGCCCATCCAGCATCATGAAAAACAGAATCGCTGGTACTATCTTGTGCAGATGAAGACCACAAAAAACAAACCCCATCGCCATTATCTTGCCGTACTCATGAACGGCAAGATCCTCTCTGCGGTAAAAGAGCCGGAATCCTACAAATAAATCAGCCTGGCTTCGATGGCCTGCACGTGCAAAGGGCATCCTTCGGCCAGGCAGACCGTTTCTGCAGATCAGCCTGTTGATTACTCGACGGTGACGGATTTAGCCAGGTTGCGGGGCTGATCCACATCGGTACCCTTGATCAGGGCCACGTGGTAGGACAGCAGTTGCAGGGGAATGGTGAATATGATCGGTGAAATGGCCTTGTCGGTGGGGGCCACGTGAAGCACGGTCATGCCCTCGGTTTCCTCAAAGCCGGAGTCGATGTCGGCGAACACATACAGCTCACCGCCACGGGCCCGTACTTCCTGCAGGTTTCCCTTCAGCTTGTCGAGCAGTTCATCGTTGGGGGCAACCGCAACAATGGGGGTTTCTGCATCAACCAGGGCCAGCGGGCCGTGCTTGAGTTCACCGGCCGGGTAGCCTTCGGCATGGATGTAGGAAATTTCCTTGAGTTTCAGCGCCCCTTCCAGCGCCACCGGAAACTGGGCGCCACGGCCCAGGAACAGGGCATTGTGTTTCTTGCCGAAACGGCTGGCCAGGGCCTGGATCTGCTTGTCCAGTTGCAGGGCATTTTCAATCATCGCCGGCAGCTGGCGCAGCTGTTCGATGATTTTCTGCTCGGTCTCGGCCTTGAGCTCATGGCGCCGACCGATGGCGATGATCAGCAACAGCAGGCCGACAAGCTGGGTAGTGAAGGCCTTGGTGGACGCCACGCCGATTTCCGGCCCGGCACGGGTCATGAGCACCAGTTCCGATTCGCGCACCAGTGAGCTTTCTGCCACGTTGCATATACTCAGTGTATGACTGAAGCCCATCTCCTTGGCCACGCGCAGGGCGGCCAGGGTATCGGCTGTCTCACCCGACTGGGAGATGGTGACAAACAGGGTATTGGGCAATACCACGCTCTTGCGGTAACGAAATTCACTGGCCACTTCCACATTGCAGCTCACCCCGGCCAGATCCTCGAACCCGTAGCGTGCAACGAGGCCGGCATGATAACTGGTGCCACAGGCGATGATCTGGATGTGTTCGATGCTGTCGAAGATCTTACCCGCCTTCGGTCCAAAAGCATCTTCGAGCAACCGGTTTTCACTGATCCGGCCTTCCAGGGTTTCGGCGATGGCATGGGGTTGTTCGTAGATTTCCTTGAGCATGTAATGGGCATATTCACCGCGCTCCACGGCATCGGCGCTCAACTTGCTGTGATGCACCTTGCGCTCCACCTTCTGCCCGCCGGCGTCTCGAATCTCTATTGAATCCGGCGTCAATACCGCCACATCACCTTCCTCGAGGAAGATAAACTCCTGGGTCCTGGCAATCAGCGCCGCCACATCCGAGGCAATATAATTGGCTTTCTCACCCAGGCCGATGACCAGCGGACTGCCCCGGCGTGCGGTGATCAGCTGGTCAGGGTGATCGGTACTGATCACACCCAGTGCATAGGCCCCTTGCAGATCACCAATGGTGGCCACCACGGCATCGACAAAGGCCTTGCCCTGGTCCAGGTACTTGTAAAGCTGGTGAACAATGACCTCGGTGTCGGTCTCCGAGGTGAAGGTAAAGCCTTCTGCCTTCTGTCGGGACTTCAGGGCTTCGAAGTTTTCGATGATGCCGTTGTGCACCACTGCCACACTCTTGCGGCAGACATGGGGGTGGGCATTGGCTTCAGTGGGTTCGCCATGGGTGGCCCAACGGGTGTGAGCAATGCCGATAACACCGGCTGCCGGACTCTTTTCCAGCGCCGCTTCAAGTTTCTTTATTTTTCCCGGGCTGCGCACCCGCTGCAGACAGGCATGTTCATCCAGAACCGCGATTCCGGCCGAATCGTAACCACGATATTCAAGCCGTTTGAGCCCGTCCACCAAGGTGGACAGGACATCCGTTTTTGCAATGGCTCCGACGATACCGCACATTGTTAAAAATAGTGACGACTGATGAGTGACGAGTGATGAGGTCTTGCAGGATCGAACATGGATTTTCCTAAATTTAAGTAAATTCTGGTGGCGATGCTAATCTTCGTACACTAACAGAATCATAAACGAGCACCTGTGATTTGTAACTATGCCAATAAACCTAACTCTAATGTCGGTACGACACGTGACGACTTGAACAAATCCAAATTTCGTCACTCGTCACTTGTCACTCGTCCCTTTCTCGACAGGTCGCTGCCAGCCCTTGATGGTTCTCTGCTTGCTGCGACTCAGCGTCAGTTCATTTTCCGGGGCATCGGTGGTCAGGGTGGTACCGGCGCCCAGG
>JAJRYG010000089.1 GCA_024275915.1 Gammaproteobacteria bacterium | reverse complement strand
CCCGGGAAGTAATTATCATGAGCCTTTGACCGATAAGTGACGAGTGGATGAGGAGCAGAGTTATCCCGTCATGCCAGCGCAGGCTGGCATCCAGGCAGGGGTAGCTTGAGGAAAAAGGTGAGTTCGTTGCCACGAAACCGATTCCAGTCATCGAACAGGCCTTCACCACCCGCCCGAAGCCTCCCTGGATTCCAGCCTTCGCTGGAATGACCTCGGAGTCAGGTTTCACTCGTCACTCGTATCTTGTGTCTTGTATCTTTTACCTACCACCACGAAACATGATCCGGAGGACATATCCCCTATGGTTTACCCGCGCCCCTGACAGGTGTAATGGCTGCCGGAATACATTAAACTTGTCTCGACCTATCTTTTCAGCAGCCCGGCAGTTCAAACGTATTCCATGACCCAGATTTCCGACACCCTGATCATTCGCGACGTCGGCAGACGCGAATACGAACCCCTGTGGCGTGAAATGCAGGCATTCAATCTCGAACGCGACGAAACCTCCGCGGACGAGCTGTGGCTGGTGGAGCACCCGCCGGTCTTCACCTTGGGCATGAATGGCAAGCCCGAACACGTGCTCGATCCGGGCGATATCCCCCTGATCGATGTCGATCGCGGTGGTCAGGTCACCTACCACGGCCCTGGCCAGATTGTGGCCTATACGATGATCGATCTGCAACGCAAGGGCATCGGCATCCGCGAACTGGTCAGTCGGCTGGAACAGGCCATCATCGAGGTCATGGCCGAGTCCGGCATCGACGCGCAGAATCGCGCCGATGCCCCTGGCGTCTATGTGGATAATGCCAAGATTGCGGCGCTGGGCCTGCGGGTTAAGCGCGGCTGCACCTACCATGGTCTGTCATTCAACGTGGACATGGATCTGGAACCCTTTACCCGCATCAACCCCTGTGGTTACCCCAACCTGACCGTCACCCAGGTTCGGGATCTGCAGCTCAATCCCGATCTGGAGTTCAACAAGGCGCGGCTGGTCCGGCAATTGATCCGGGTTCTGGGCTACAATAGGCCCCTGTATTCCTGATCCACGACCTTCCTGATGAGCAAATCCGACGATACGCCCACTTCCCCTGCACGCAATCCCCTCAAAGGCGAATCTAAGACCGCCCGCATTCCCGTCAAGGTTGTCCCTGCCGACAAGCCGCTGCCCAAGCCGCGCTGGATCCGCGCCCGAGCCCCCACCAGCCCACAGGTCAAGCAGCTCAAGACCATTTTGCGCCAGCACAAGCTCAACACCGTCTGTGAAGAAGCGGCCTGCCCCAACCTGGGAGAATGCTTCAACCACGGCACGGCCACCTTCATGATCATGGGAGCCATCTGTACCCGCCGCTGCCCCTTCTGTGACGTGGCCCATGGCAAGCCGGAACCCCTGGATGCGGACGAACCCCGCCAACTGGCCGAAACCATTGCCGCCATGGCACTGAACTACGTGGTCATCACCTCGGTAGACAGGGACGACCTGCGCGACGGCGGTGCTGGCCATTTTGCCACCTGCATCCAGGCAGTGCGCGAAGCCTGCCCCCAGACCGGCATCGAAGTGCTGGTTCCCGACTTTCGCGGCCGCATGGAAGTGGCACTGGACATTCTCGATGCCAGCCCGCCGGACGTGTTCAACCACAATCTGGAAACCGTGCCCAGGCTCTACCGCCAGGCCCGCCCCGGCGCCGACTATGTCTGGTCGCTGAAACTGCTCAAGGAATACAAGCAGCGTCATCCCCGGGTACTCACCAAGTCGGGACTGATGCTGGGCCTGGGCGAAAACCTCGAGGAAGTCGAACAGGTGATGCTCGATCTGCGCCAGCACGACTGCGACATGCTGACCCTGGGCCAGTACCTGCAACCGGGCCAGTTCCACCTGCCCGTGTCACGCTACGTCACCCCCGAAGAATTCGAAAAAATGCAACAACTCGGCGAGCAGATGGGTTTTGCCAATGTAGCCAGCGGACCCATGGTGCGCTCCTCCTACCATGCCGACCGGCAAGCCGCCGGCAAGAAATTCTAGCCAACCGGACAAATCATCGAAATGGAAGTATTCATCGTCTACGTCATCAAGTCCCTCGTCTTGCCACCGGGCCTAATGTTCCTGATGATACTCGTCGGCCTGCTGGTGCTGCGCAAGCATGCCATCCTGGGCAAAAGCCTGATGATAACCGGCTTTGGCCTGCTGGTGCTGTTGAGCCTGCCCATTGTCGCGGACTTCAACATGAATCTGTTGCAACGGGAGCCGGTACTGCCCGAAAGCGAACTTCGCTACCCCACGGCAGGCGCCATCGTGATCCTGGGCGGCGGTCGGATCCGCAATGCCCCTGAATATGGCCATGACATTCCTCACTACCGGGTATTGCAGCGCCTGCGCTATGGGGCATATCTTCAGCACCATACCCGCCTGCCCATTCTCGTCACCGGCGGTGTCGTCTTCAACAATACCGACGACAGTGAAGCGATACTGATGAACGATGTACTGAGCAATGAATTCAGGGCCCCCGCCACCTGGCTGGAAGGTCGCTCCCGCACCACCTGGGAAAACGCAAAATACAGCCGGGAAATTCTCAAGAAACACGGTATCGACACCATCTACCTGGTCACCACCGCCTGGCACATGCCACGCTCGGTGCTGGCCTTCGAAAGCGTCGGTTTCAAGGTTGTCCCCGCACCCACCGGCTATTCAAAACAGGAAAAAAAGGATGTCACTCTGTTGAGCCTGCTGCCCGATGCCAATGCCTTGTACACCAATCGCATGTTCATGCATGAACTGTTCGGGATCCTGTGGTACAAGCTTCGGTACATCAGGGAAAAGTAGATGCAAGTAAAACCCGACTTCGACGTCATTCCAGCGAAGGCTGGAATCCAGGGAGGCTTCGGGCGGGTGATGAAGGCCTGTTCGATAATTGGAATCGGTTTCGTGGCAACGAACTCGCCTTTTTCCTCAAGCTACCCCTGCCTGGATGCCAGCCTGCACAGGCATGAAGGGACAACCCCGGTCCTCGTCACCAATGAATCATCATTCCGCATAATCAGCACCCCGGGATCATGGCGAAGACAAGCGCTTTCCTTGCCCCTGTTGGGTCTGCAGAATGAATTCCTGCATGCCATTGCGCATGAGTACCGACTTGTGCATGGCGAATCCTGGCATGCGGTTCATGAGTGTCAGGGAGTTCATGGGTCCGGTGCGAAGGGGCTGGCCGGGGTTGGGGAGGCTGGCCATGCGGTCGCAGCTGAGGATCCGGTATTGCCAAGGCCTGTCGTATTGCATCTGTGAGGTGTGCAGAAACCCGTGCAAACGGGTCTGGCTGTGGCAAAGTTTCCGCAGGTGATGGTACACCAGGGGAAAGATCCGTTGCGGCAGGTGGTTGAGGCTGTCCCAGAGCAGGACCAGATCGTAGGGCTGCGCCTGCAGCGGTATCAGGGCTTCGACCTGTGCCTGCAACTGTGTATCGGAAATGGCCTCGTCGTCATCCACCTGGCTAAGTGCCTCCACGGCATCGGCCAGGGTGAGGTAGCAGGGAAAGTTGGAGAAGAAGTCGATGCTGGCAGACTGTACACGACCCAGATCCATGATGCGCATTGTTCTTGGTGGATCTTCGTCGAAGCCCCAGGACTGCCAGAACCGCGCAAACAGCAGGGTATTGAATTCCAGTGTACCGCCCGCATCGACACGGGTCAGCGCCCTGTACTCCAGTGACGACATCAGGCGGGCATCAGACAGACTTGAGCTGCTTGTCCTTGCTCTCGGTCGGGCGGGTGCTCCCACTCAGCTTCCCGGTCATGTCGATGCTGCCCTTGAAACGGGCACCGTCTTCGATGACCACACGGGGTGAAAAGATGTTGCCGGTCACTTCGCCGGTCTTGCTGATGTGTACCTTGTCGGTGCCATGCAACTCACCGATCAGCTTGCCATCCACCTTGATGGTCTTGGCAAAGACATCGGCCTTGATGTTGCCATTGGGTCCGACGATGAGCTCGTTTTCCTTCAGGTCGATGGTGCCTTCGATGCTGCCATCGATCATCAGGCCTTCCTCACCGGTCAGCTCCCCCTTGAAATGAATGGAAGGCCCAATACTGGCCAGCTGCCGGCTTTTGGGCGCACTGCGCCCGGCAGGAACAACGATATCTGCCGTCTTCTCGTCCAGTTCATCCGTCTGTCTGGAAAGGGACAGCTTGCTGCTTACATTGCGCTTCAGTTCGTTCATATCCAGCATGGAAGATCCTCCATATTCGTATTCATGGCTATTGGCATCATTATAGTCATGCAATACTCCATTAGAATGCGCAGTGGTTCGCAAACCTGGATGTATTTCAGAACTTGAATGACAGGGAAAGACCAAGGCATAGAGAGAATAAAACTGAAGGAAGGATATCATACCAAGATACCAAAAATCTTACCAAGACAAACAGGGCAACCACACATGTGATATCGACATTTCCCCGAAAGGCCTCTGTCAGCAGCACGCAATATCATCAACTCAGGAACAAGTCATGCTTCTGGCTAGTATCATCTATAGAAATACAATCAACACCGATGCCACGAAAATGAACTGATGAGCAAAGCAAAAAATCCCCAAATAACTTGACATAGCGGCAGGCCTCGCGCAGCCGCGCCTTGCATAGATTTTTAGTTTTTAAAAAAGGTATGCAAGGCGCGGCCTTCAGAAGAAAAGTCAAACTTCTGGAGGCCGCTATGAACGCAAAAGGATATGACAGTATCCCCCGCGAACTGTGTTATTGGATAACGCGGATTCAACTTTGAAGTGCAACAGTTAACGAAGTCCTGGTGTTGAAAAAGACTTCATAGGGTGTCCGATAGCCCAACGATTTTCTCGGACGGTGGTTGAGTTTATCCATGGCCTGTTCAAT
>JAJRYG010000009.1 GCA_024275915.1 Gammaproteobacteria bacterium | reverse complement strand
TACGTCATCGACAAGGCCCACGAGTGCATGCAGGTCTACAAGACCACCGATGCCGAACACCCCGGCGTGACCATGGTCATGGCGCAGGGCGGCGTCAATCTGGCCGGCCCGGTGAAGGTGTTGTCGCAGGGCGGTTTCGTCGAAGAATACGGCGAGCAGTTCATGACCCCGGCACAGACCCGTGCCGAATTTGAAAAACGCGGCTGGAACACCATTGCGGCCTTCCAGACCCGTAACCCCATGCACCGTTCGCACGAATACCTGGCCAAGATCGCTATTGAATTGTTAGACGGCGTGCTGGTACACAGCCTGCTGGGCAAACTCAAACCCGGCGATATTCCTGCCAACGTGCGCTCCGAGGCTATCGGTACTCTGATCGATAAATACTTCGTCGAAAACTCGGTGATTCAAGCCGGCTATCCGCTGGACATGCGTTATGCCGGCCCGTGCGAAGCCCTGCTGCACGCCCTGTTCCGCCAGAATTATGGTTGCTCACATCTTATCGTTGGACGTGATCACGCCGGTGTCGGCAATTATTACGGCCCGTTTGACGCACATCATATCTTTGATGAAATCCCCACCGATGCACTCGAAACTCAGCCGATGAAAATCGACTGGACCTTTTGGTGTGACAAGTGTGACGGCATGGCGTCGATGAAGACCTGCCCGCATGATGCGGCTGATCGCATGCTGTTGTCTGGCACCAAGCTACGCAAGGCCTTGTCCGAAGGCGAAGACGTCTCCACAAAATTTTCTCGCCCAGAAGTCCTGACCATTCTGCGTAAGTATTACGCCAGTCTGAAAGACGATGAAAAGGTGGAAATTAAGTTGTCCGGCCATTCGGCCAAGTAACACAAAAAAGTAGCCTGGGTTGAGCCTGCGAAACCCGGGAGTTTATTGCGTTGATCCCCCGGGTTTCGCTCCGCTCAACCCAGGCTACTTGTTAAAGAGCTATAGAAAGCAATGCCATAACAGGCAACACAATAATAAATAGTCCGCCAATGCAGTCTGGCCGGCGGATGTAGCACTGCAACCCAAGGAGAAGAAGATGCCAACATTTGTACGTACCGACAAGTGCGATGGCTGCAAGGGTCAGGACAAGACCGCTTGCATGTACATCTGCCCTCACGATCTGATGAAACTGGACAAGGACGGTAGTGAGACCGGCCATGCCATGAAGGCCTTCAACCAGGAACCCGAGCAGTGCTGGGAGTGTTATTCCTGCGTCAAGATCTGCCCGCAGCAAGCTATCGAAGCGCGTCATTACGCCGACGTGGTTCCCCTGGGCGGTTCCGTGCAACCGCTGCGTGGTTCTGACTCCATCATGTGGACCATCAAGTTCCGCAACGGCAACATGAAGCGTTTCAAATTCCCTATCCGCACCACCCCAGAAGGCTCCATTGATCCTTACGGCGGCAAGCCTGAAGCTGATCTGTCGAAGATCGAAGAATCCGGTTTCTTCGTGCAAAACAATGGCTATCGCGCAGGTGATCCCAGCGAACTGATTGCCAAGTGATCGCCAAGTAGTCACTAAATAATTCTGAACGACATAAAAATTATTAGAGGATAGAAAAATGGCAGGAGAATTTGGGAATCCCGAAGTCGTCGAAGAAGAAGTCGACATTCTTCTCATCGGCGGGGGTATGGCTTGCTGTGGTGCAGGCTACGAAATCATGCGCTGGATCGATGCCGCCAAGGGCGCAGGCACCGACATCAGCGTGACGCTGGTCGACAAGGCCGCCATGGATCGCTCCGGCGCCGTGGCGCAGGGTCTGTCCGCCATCAATACCTACATCGGCACCGAGCAGGACCCGGCCGATTACGCCCGCATGGTCTCCAACGATCTGATGGGTATTACCCGCGATGATCTGACCTACGATCTGGGTCGCCACGTCGATGAGTCCGTGCATCTGTTCGAAGAATGGGGTCTGCCCATTTGGAAGCTTGATGAAAACGGCGAGCGTCACGATGGCTCCAAAGGTCTGACCCCGCTGGCCGAAGGTGGCACGCCGGTACGTTCCGGCAAGTGGCAGATCATGATCAACGGTGAATCCTACAAGTGGATCGTCGCTGAAGCCGCTAAAAAGGCGCTGGGTGTGGACAACATTCAGGAACGTATCTTCATCGTTAAGCTGATCAACGATAAAAATGATCCAAACCGCATCGCTGGTGCCATTGGCTTCTCGACCCGCGACCACAAAGTCGTCGTCTACAAATTCAAGGCCTGCCTGCTGGCCGCTGGTGGCTGCGTCAACATTTTCCGTCCACGTTCCGTGGGTGAAGGTCAGGGTCGTGCCTGGTATCCCGTGTGGAATGCCGGTTCTACTTACGCGATGGCCGCCGAAGCCGGTGCCGAGCTGACACTGATGGAAAATCGCTTCGTGCCGACCCGTTTCAAAGACGGTTACGGCCCGGTTGGCGCGTGGTTCCTGTTGTTCAAGGCCAAGGCCACCAACGCCTATGGCGAGAACTACATGGTGCGCAACGCCGAGATGCTGAATGACTATCCTCCTTACGGTCAGGCAGCAGTGCCGGCATCTTGCCTGCGCAACCACTTGATGCTGAAGGAAATGAAGGAAGGTCGCGGCCCTATCTACATGGACACCGTGACCGCTCTCGCCAACCTGCGTGAGACACTGTCACCTCGCGAAGTGAAGCATCTCGAAGCCGAGGCCTGGGAAGACTTCCTCGACATGTGTATCGGCCAGTGCGGTATCTGGGTCGGTGAAAACATCGAGCCAGAGAAGAAAAACTCCGAGCTGATGCCCACCGAACCCTACCTGCTGGGTTCACACTCCGGTTGCTGCGGCATCTGGGTGTCCGGCCCGACCGACGTTGGCGCACCGACCACAGAAACCGAAGAAGGTGTGCCGGATCACCTGCCCAGCGGCTGGAACTGGGGCTATCGCTCCATGACCACCGTGAGTGGTCTGTTCACCGCTGGTGATGGTGTGGGTGCCTCGGGTCACAAGTTCTCCTCCGGCTCACACGCCGAAGGCCGCATGTGTGCCAAGTCCATGGTCAAGTACGTGATGGACAACCAGGACTACAAGCCTGAGTTTGCCGAATCCGTCGACGACCTGGTGGCTGAAATCTACCAGCCGGTGAAGACCTATCTGGAATTCAAGGACTACACCACTGCCATCGACGTCAACCCCAACTACATCACCCCCAAGATGTTGCAGTTCCGTCTGCAGAAAATCATGGATGAGTACGTTGCCGGTGTTGCCACTTACTACAACACCAACGGCCACATGCTGGACGTTGCCGAAGAAAAGCTCGGCATGTTGAAAGAAGATGCCATGAAGATGCGCGCCAAGGATCTGCACGAATTGCTGCGGGCCTGGGAAAACTATCACCGTATCCTCACCGCCGAAGCCCACATGAAGCACATCCAGTTCCGCAAGGAATCCCGTTACCCGGGCTTCTACTATCGCACCGATTACAACCTGGTCGATGAGGAAAACTGGCATGTCTTCGTCAACTCTGTGTACGACAAAGAGTCGAAACAGTGGACCTGCTTCCGTCGTGCTCATGTTGATTTGGTCGACAAATCAAAACTGTTCAAATAACCAATCCCCCTTTGGTTATTGGCAGTAACGTAGAGCAGTAAAAATAATAAAGCGGTAAACCAATCGTCCGGGCAGCCTCCCTGCCCGGACTTTTTTTGGGTGTTAGAATCGCCCGACAGACAGCCACAAAAAGCCGTCACCAACAAAATCACATTTGGAGTACCCATGAGCCAGGATCCCTCACAACCCCCAGTGCAAAGCCCCGTTGTCCCCAATCTATTGGGACTCAATGACACCATTCAGTTCAATTGCTACCAAGGCATCAGCTGCTTCAATGCCTGCTGCAAACAGGCCGACATCACCCTCGCGCCCTACGATATCATTCGTCTCAAGACCCGCCTGGGCATGACCTCGACCGAATTCCTGAAAAAGCACACCGTACCGTTTGAAATGGACGCCAGCGGCATGCCCGGCGTCAAACTGCGCACCACCGACGAAGAACCGGTGTGCCTGCTGATGTCCGACGAAGGCTGCTCGGTGTACGACGACCGTCCCTCGGCCTGCCGCTACTACCCGGTCGGCCTAATGACCATGCGCGCCACCGATGCGCCCAGGGAAGAGCATCACTACTGTCTGGTGGAAGAATCGCACTGTCAAGGCCACAAGGAAGGCCGCAAGATCAGCGTCGCCGACTACCGCAAGGAACAGGGCGTCGAACCCTACGATGACATGAACCGCGAGTGGTATCAGATCATTCTCAAGCGCCGCTCCGCCGGCCCCGCCGTGGGCAAACCCTCGCCGACCAGCTTCCAGTTTTTCTTCCTCTGCAGCTACGACGTGGACCGCTTCCGCGAATTCACCCAGACAGAAAGCTTCCGCGATACCTACGTCATCAGCGATGACGAATTTTCCAGCTTTGACGATGACGTCACCCTGCTGAAATTCGGCTACCGCCTGATGATGCAAGTGCTGTTCGGCGAAGAATCCATTGCCCTGCGCCAGGGAGCCGTGGAAGAGCGCATCGAAAAGCGCCGCGAAATCTATCAGGCACGGCACGAACTGGAAGTCGAACTGCATCGGCAGAAGCAGGATCCCTACCAAAGTAATGGTGACAGCTGACGGCGATATCTTCCCAACAAGGCACGGCCTGCGCCTCACCCTGCAGGCCGTGCTTTTCGTGCTGTTAACCATTATTGCAAACGTCGCCCAGACGGCGCCCGGCAACGCTGTTGATCTTCCAGACCCCGACGAATCCCCGGGTTCGCTGGGAGACGTCCCGGAAGACGATTTCTTTGCATTCGATGACGTTCCTCTGCAAACACCGCTCACTCTCCCCAACTGGTTCAAGCTCAGCTTTCTCGAACTCAGGGACGATCTCGACGAGGCCGTCGCCAGCGGAAAGCACGGCCTGATCGTCTACTTCGGGCAAAAGAAGTGCCCCTATTGCAAGGCCCATCTGGAAAACAACTGGGGCGATCCCTACATTACCGCCTACACCCGCAAATACTTCGACGTGGTCGCCATCGACATCCGCGGCAACCGACCGGTGGCGGACATGCAGGGCAGGGTGTACCGCACGGAAAAGGATTTCGCCGTCGCCATCAAGGCCAACTTCACCCCCACCCTGATCTTCTACGACCGCCAGGGCAAAGAGGCCCTGCGGCTCTCGGGTTATCACCCGCCCTACCAGTTCAGCGCCGCCCTCGAATACGTCATCGATGGCTATTACCGGAAAGAGGCCTTCCGCAGCTACCTGGCTCGCGCCGACATGTTCTCCGAGTACGGCAACGACATGCTCAATGACAGCGACATTTTTACGCCACCACCCTATGCCCTGAACCGTTCGCTGTTTCCCTCGCAGATGCCATTGCTGGTTCTCTTCGAAAAGACCCGTTGCCATGCCTGTGACATCCTCCACTCTGGCCCATTGCAAAACAACAAGACCCTGCAGACCCTGACCCAACTGGAAGTCGTGCAACTGGACAACCGCAGCGACACACCCGTGATCACACCGGACGGGCAGCGCCTCACGGCAAAGGAGTGGAGTGAAAAACTCGGCCTCTACTACACACCCACCCTGATCTTTTTCGATGAAGGCGGACGCGAAATTATCCGCATTGACTCGGTGGTGGGCTTCTACCGCCTCAACAACGTCCTGCGTTACGTGCTCACCAAAGGCTACCTCGAAGAGCCTAACTTCCAGCTCTGGCGCCACCGGCACAAACGCTGAGCAGGCAGACACCCAACCCGTGAACCAGACGGGTGAAACATGGAGCCCCGGACATCCTGTTTTCCCACCCCCGAGATACCTGTACCATGCCCCTTTGCTACGCGGCCTAGCACCGGCCACCTCTGCGGAACCATTCCGCAAAACCCGCTTACACAGGAAAACCTAGCTCGTGCCGATCAATTATCTCCGTGATTTTCTGCGCCTCGAAAGCGCCGGCGGCATCATGCTCATCGCCGCTGCCCTGCTGGCCCTGATCATGATCAATACCCCAGCGCTCAGCGGCCTCTACAACAGCCTGCTGCAAACCCCGGTGGCGATCCAGATCGGCGAATTCATTATCGCCAAACCCCTGCTGCTGTGGATCAACGATGGCCTGATGGCGGTGTTCTTCTTCCTCGTCGGTCTGGAACTGAAGCGCGAATTCATGGAAGGCGCACTGGCCAAACCCGTACAAATCGTCCTGCCGGCCATAGGCGCCGTGGCCGGTATCGCCGTGCCAGCCCTGATCTATGTCTGGTTCAACCACGACGACCCTACGCGGCTGCGCGGCTGGGCCATCCCCTCCGCCACCGACATCGCCTTCGCCCTCGGCATCGTCGCCCTGCTGGGCAAACGCGTACCGGCCTCGCTGAAGCTGTTTCTGATGCTGCTGGCGGTACTCGACGACGTCGGCGCCATCATCATCATCGCCCTGTTCTATACCGCCAATCTATCGACTTCGGCGCTGAGCGTGGCCGGCAGTGCGCTGCTGATTCTGTTCATCATGAACCGGCGCGGCGTCATGGCCACCGCCGCCTACATACTGGTGGGGCTGGTGATGTGGGCCTCGGTGCTGAAGTCCGGCGTGCATGCCACCCTGGCCGGCGTAGCGCTGGCCTTCATGATTCCCATGCGCAATCCAAACAAACCCAAGCACTCCCCCCTGCGCGCCATGGAGCATGACCTGCACCCTATCGTCGCCTTCGTCATCCTGCCCGTATTCGCCTTTGCCAATGCCGGTGTGCCACTGGGTGAGATGAGCATGGCCAACCTGATGGAACCGGTCACCCTGGGTATCATTCTCGGTCTGTTCGTGGGCAAGCAGGTAGGCGTATTTGCCATCAGCTGGCTGCTGATCAAGATGAAGTGGGCAAAGCTGCCCGAGGGAGCAAGCTGGACCCAGCTGTACGGCATCGCCCTGCTGTGCGGCATCGGCTTCACCATGAGTCTGTTCATCGCCTCACTGGCCTTCGAGCACGTCGGCCAGGAATACATCAAGCCGGTGCGCCTGGGCATCCTTACCGCCTCGTTCCTGTCCGCCGTCACCGGTTATCTGGTGCTGCGCTTTGCCAAGTCGAGCACACTGACCAGCAGTAGCACCACCAGCGCCGGGCACTAAGCCCGGCCCCGTTGGTGCCCATGGAAACAAGGCAGACGAGAAATTATTACTGCGGAAATATATCCATGATTGTGGGAGCGACATTCTGTCGCGATCATCGGGGTCATTGGCCGTCGCGGCTGGAAAGCCGCTCCCACAACAGCCGCTCCCACCATTGGTGGGCTACTGTACCTGTG
>JAJRYG010000088.1 GCA_024275915.1 Gammaproteobacteria bacterium | reverse complement strand
TGGCCGGGAGCCTGCTGTTGCCAGTTGCCGGCGGTCTTCGAGGTCAGGCTGCTTTGCTTGAGTGCGCCCCGCCAGTGCAGATCCGCATCGAAACCACCGGCGAGGAGCAGGCTCAGACGGTCGTCGCCATGACGGGCTTCGGCATGGAGCCGGTGACGGGCACGGTTGCCCTGGCCATCGAGCCGCAGACGGCCGAGTCGCAACTGGCCGTATTGCAGTTCGCGGGCCGACAGGCTGGCCTTGATCACGGGGGTCTGGCGCGGGCCGGCAAGTTGCCCCTGCGCATTTATCGCGCCGCTTGCCACAGGCAGGAGGGCAGCGATGTTCGGTGCTTCAAGCTGCCAGTGCAGATCCCAGTCGTCGCCCACGCGACCGTGGGCATGGAGCATGTTATCGGCGTAGTTCAGGGCAATGCCGTCAAGTTCGAGGCGACGGTCGTGAAGGCGCAGGCGTCCCTTGCCGGAAACGGGCTGCGCCCGAACCGTGCCGTCGAGTCTCAGCAGGCTGAGCCGGGCATCCAGGCTGTCACCCTGCAGCGTGCCCGTGCTTGTCAGGCCCAGGGCCAGTTTGCCGTGCAGGGGTTCGGTCAGTGCGTGGGGGTAGGCGGCAGGATCCAGGTCCTGGCCGTTCAATTGCGCCTGCCAGCGCAGTGTGGGTAACCAGTCGATACGGGCCTGGCCGCTGACCCGGCCTTGGAGCAGCCGGGCCTGGAATTGCTCCAGCCGCACATGTTGGCCATCACCCCGGCCCCGGGCCTGGAGGCGGTCGGCGTGCAACTGCTGATAGTCGATTTGGCTCCCGGTGAGGCTGAAACGCCAGTCATCGGGACTGCCGCTGGCCTGCAGGTGACCTGCTGCGCTGTGAATGACCGGGCTGGCCGTCATCGGCCAATGGAAATCCTCCCAGCGTGCCCGGGCGGTCATCTGCAGGGGCCGGGACTGGCCATCGAGCCGGCCACTGAGCCACAGTTTCGTGCCACTTTGCGGGAACTGGAAAAGGGATTCGTTTAGGATCAGCACCTTGTCGGCAAAGCGCAGATCGAGCCGGGCGCGCAGGGGGCCGGTTTGCGGCAGGCGGGTCGAGAACTGGCTGTCGCGCAGTCGCAGAGCATTCAGACTGCCGTCGAGTCGGCCTTTGCCTGTCAGGAGCAGCGCCGGCAGTCGGGCATGCAGTGCCTGCAGATTCAGTGTCTGCAGATTCAGATCCCCCTGCCAGCTCAGATTGCTCAGTGGCTGCGTCACATGGCCATGAAACCGGCCGCCGGTGGGCTGTTGCATCAGGGCATCGATATCGAGCTGCTGGAGGCTGCCGGTGATGGTGGCGGTCGCACGCAGAGGTTGCATGGCGGCCCGGTTGGCCGACCAGTCGACGGTGATCGCCAGAGGGTACTGACCGGCCGGTTCGATGTCACCGCGAATATCCAGGGCCATGTTGTCGAAACGGATGGCCAGTGAGTCGAGGTGAAGGGTGTTGCGGCCGAACAAGCCACGCAGATCAATCTGATCGAGAAGCACGGGCTGGCTCTGCCTGGCCTGGAATATCCGGCTGTCGCTGATCCTGGCCGAGACGATTTCCACGGGCAGTGGTAGTGATACGGGCAGTGGTGGCAGATCGGGCATGCCTTTGGCACGGGGACGATCACTGAAGCGGACCTGCAGGCTGTCGAGTTGCAGCTGCTGCACAAGTATCTTGCCGCGCAGCAACTGCCAGGGCTGCCAGTCCAGGCGCAATCGTTCAAGCCTGATGTCGAGTTCGGGGCTGCGGTAATGAAGGTTTCGCAGCTCGATGGGCCCCAGCGGGGTACCTTCGACGTCTGACACCTGCAGGTCGCCTGGCAGGGCTTCGGCCGTCCTGTCGAGCAGCCAGAGCAGGGCCGCCTGACTGTGGAGCCACACCACCAGGGCCAGCAGAGCGGCACAGGCCAGTGCAACGGTGAAAAGCAGGCCGCGGCACTTCACAGATCCGGCCCCATGTACAGATGGACGCGCCAGTTGTTGTCGGGATCATTGACGCCGGCGGCAAAATCGAGCCGGATCTGGCCGACGGGAGAGCGCCAGCGCACCCCCAGGCCGGCACCCATGGTGGCCCTTGCCGTGTCGAGGTTGTTGAAGGCGTTGCCCGCATCGAAAAACCCTGCCAGGCTCCAGTTGCCGCCGAGTTTGTGTTCGTACTCGACGCTGCCCACCAGCAGGTACTTGCCGCCGGCCACATTGCCGTTGATATCGACAGGTCCCAAGGACGCATAGCTGTAGCCGCGAATGCTCTGGTCACCGCCGGCATAGAAGCGGAACGAACCGGGCAGATTGTATAGGCTGTCTACATGGGTCAGGCCCGCTTCACCGCGGCTGAGGAAACGGCCGTTGCTGCCCACGGGAAAGATCCACTTGCTGGCCAGGCGCGCCTGGACAAAGCTGGTGCTGGAAAACAGCGCCTCGCTGCTG
The DNA here is from genome assembly GCA_024275915.1 of Gammaproteobacteria bacterium. Classification (GTDB taxonomy): domain Bacteria; phylum Pseudomonadota; class Gammaproteobacteria; order UBA6429; family Thiohalophilaceae; genus JAJRYG01. The sequence goes on along the minus strand of JAJRYG010000088.1, from coordinate 36,674 downwards.
CCCTGTAGCAAAAAGGACTCCCGGTGGCCTTTGCGGACATACATCTGTCGACGCGGTGTTATGCGGGTCCAGTCCACGCTGGGCAGCAGCAGACGGCTGAGTACATCATCCTGGATGCCGGCCGAGAACAGCTCGGTTTCCAGGTTCAGGGCTAGGGTTTCACGCCACTGGCCACGCATGATCACGCGGGCCACACCAAAGCGCCCGACCTGGCTGATGCGATCATCCACCTGTTCTCGGGTGATCAGGGCGGTAATGGCCAGTTCATCCTCGCGGGGGTTCCGGATGGGAATGCGGTAGCGCATGCCGCCACTGGCGATCACCTTCGACAGCAGGCCGTTGACCGAGACGCTGTGGCCCCTGCGGTTCAGCGGGCGGCGCTGCCAGCCGATGCTGCCGCGCAGCCCTGTGTCGGTGGAATAGCCGATGCCCAGTGAATAGCGGTTGGGCTTGCGCAGGATCGGGCGGATCTCCACCGGGATCGCCTTGCCGCTGGCCTGCTCGCGCAGGGGTTGCACATAGATCTCGCTGAAGTAGTCACTGCGGGTCAGTACATCCTGCTGTTCGAGAATGGCCGCGGTGGTATAGGGCTGGCCCTCCCGCAGGGTAATGAAGCGGTCGAGCAGCGAGGCTTGCAGCCGATCCTGCACGACACGAATGGGACCGAAATAATAACGCGGCCCGGTGTCCAGTTGCAGTCGGATCCGGGCCTGGTGCTTGCGACGGCTCAGCTCCACGACATGGTGGCTCAGTGAGGCATCGAGGAAGCCCTGGCGCAGGGCCAGGTTGAGCAGTTGCTGGCGGGCGTCTTGATATTTCCCGTGGTCGAACACCTGGCCGGGCAGCAGGGGAAAGTTTTCCAGATAGTCGCGAATGCCCGGAAAATCCCGGCCTTCACCAATGGCAGAAACCACAACCTCGCGTACCATCACCGGGGTGCCGGGCGTGATCAGAAAGTGCACCAGCCAGGTGGCATTGACCCTGCGCAGGCCGGACTGGATGCGGGCTTCATAGTAGCCCCGGGAATTCATGAAGCGCTGGATTTGGGCCTCGGCCTTGCGGTAGGCATGGCGTACCTGCAAGTCGGTGAAGGTCTGTTTTTTTGCCAGCGCAGTGAGGCTGAGAATTTTCCTCAGTTGCCGGGTGCTCTTGTTGTCCAGTCCCTTGATGGAAATCTGGATCCGGGGTTCATCCAGGGCCCGGGCCGGAGTGAAGGGCAGGAGCAGAACCAGAACCGGCAGCAAGTAAAACAGCCAGAGGCAGGCTCGCTGCCGAACCGGCGTGCAGTGATTCGAACAGCGATTTTCTGCCTTGCTATTCATTCCCTTAGCAAGGCGTCCTTTAGCTGCCGGGCTTCAGTCTTGCCATGCCGGTTTCAATCGCGGCCTGTGCCACGGCACCGGAAATGGTCTCGCGCAGACGGGGATCGAAGGGTTTGGGGATGATGTAGTCACGGCCAAAGCTCAGTGAATCGAGTCCGTAGGCATCGAGCACTTCTTGGGGAACCGGTTCGTGGGTCATGGCGGCGAGAGCCTTGACGGCAGCGGCCTTCATGGCCACGTTGATGCAGGTGGCGCGCACGTCCAGGGCTCCGCGAAAAATGAAGGGGAAGCCCAGTACGTTATTGACCTGGTTGGGGTAGTCGCTGCGTCCGGTGGCCATGATCAGATCTTCGCGCACGGCGTGGGCCAGTTCGGGATCGATTTCCGGATCCGGGTTGGACAGGGCAAAGACAATGGGGTTGTCGGCCATGGTCTTGAGCAATTCGGCCGCCAGCAGATTGGGACCGGAGACCCCGATGAAAACGTCGGCCCCGGCCATGGCATCGGCCAGGCTGCGTCGTTCGGTCTCGCGGGAAAATTCGTATTTGTATGGGTTGACGTGGTCACGGCCATGATGCACCACACCTCGGCGATCCACCAGGTAGATGCGTCGGGCACCAAGCTGCTTGAGCATGCGCATGGAGGCAATGCCGGCAGCACCGGCCCCCAGACAGACGATGTGGGCATGTTCCAGGGACTTGCCCGCCACCTCGAGGGCATTGAGCAGTCCGGCAGCGATGATGATGGCGGTGCCGTGCTGGTCGTCATGAAACACCGGAATGTCCAGTTGCTTGCTCAGGGTCTGCTCGATTTCGAAACAGGCCGGGGCGGCGATGTCTTCCAGATTGATGCCGCCAAAGGTGGTGGCAATGCGACGTACCGTGTCGATGAAGATCTCCGGGGTCTCCGCGTCCACCTGGATGTCCATCACGTCGATGTCGGCAAAGCGCTTGAACAGCACGGCCTTGCCTTCCATGACCGGCTTGCCGGCCAGGGCGCCCACCTTGCCCAGTCCCAGTACGGCCGAGCCATCGGTGATCACTGCCACCAGATTGCCCTTGTTGGTGTACTCGTAGGCGGCAGCCGGATCCTTGACGATGGCATTGACCGGTTCGGCCACGCCGGGGGTATAGGCGAGGCTCAGATCATCCTGGGTTTCGCAGGCGGTGGTCAGCGCCGTGGCGGTCTTGCCGGGGCGCGGTTCGGCATGGTAGCGCAGGGCGGCGCTGCGTGGAGGTACTGGGGCGGGTTTTTTCTCGTTCATGCAATGTTCCTTGGGGCCGGTGGCAAGCTGTGGTCCAGTTTAACAGGATTTGAAAAAGTCCTTGTCTTAAGGCGTCTTCCAGGTCGGCATCGGCAGGCAGGGCTCTTCACCTTGCCGCACATTTTCACTGACCTGGCTGCAATTGAAAATGGTGAAGGCGGCCTGCATGACACACAGTCCGCTCAGGCCAGCTAGTCCAGTATTCTCAGGCCGGCGGGATGATGCAGGGTCAGGCGCAGCTGCCTGTTGCGCCGGTAAATCCAGCCGCGTACTTCTATTTTACGGTTTAACAGGGTCTGTGGCGGAATTTTTTTGAAATGTTCGAGATCGTCGCGCGCAATGCGCACCGCAAAGCCTTCACCCAGGTTCAGCCACACGGCGCTCTGGCTCTGGCCGATGCGGGTCACGCGTCCCGTGACCAGATGGAATCCCCGGGTCGAGGTGGCCAGGCTTTCGGCAGGGCGGGGCTGGTGCCAGGGGTGGGACCAGATGCCCCGACCTGCCGCGCGGGCGGCCTGCTCGGCCCGGTGGTAACAGCCCAGCCCCCACAGGTTGGGGGGAATGGCAATCTGACTGCCGCGTCCCTCACCCAGGAGCAGGGCTGTCAGGTTGCGCCCGTCGGCAAGAAACGCATGGGCCAGCAGGCGCCCGTAGCGATCATGGCGTTCTGCGCCATAACGCAGTTGCAGCTGGCTGTTGTTCGCCAGCAGGGCACGCAGTCGCTGCCTGGCTGCTTCGGCCAGGGGCTCGGCCGGGCGTTCATCCCGGGCCAGCTCCGGGGTATTGATGGCGATGAGGCGCAGGTGACGGCCGTCCTGCAGCCTGACGGTGTCGCCGTCGAAGACCCGGCTGATGCGGACACTTTCATCGATGCGGTCACTGCGGCACGGGTCCGCCCCCACCGGTGAAGCAAGGAGACAGAGGCCGAGATAAAAAAAGGACGCTGCAGGCAGCGTCCTTTTGACAAGCGGCTGGCAGGGCATCTGCCGGTGCTTACTTTTTCATGCCGTACTTCTGACGGAACTTGTCGACACGGCCGGCGGTATCCACCAGTTTCTGTTTGCCGGTATAGAACGGATGGCACTGGGAACAGACTTCAACGGTCAGGTCCTTGCCGGCAGTGGAACGGGTCTTGAAGGTATTGCCACAACTGCAGGTCACGGTGATCTCGTCGTAGGCGGGGTGGATATTGGCTTTCATATTCTTGCTCCTGCGCTTGCGTGTCGCCACCTGGATGGACCGGTTTGGCTCCTGGCACCACACGCTATCAATGGGGCGGCGATTTTACAGGCAATCGAGGGCCTGTGGCAAGCACTGCCGGCAGGATTCAGTGTTCGGTTGATTCCGGCGCAGCAAAAGGCAGGATGGTGGCCTGTTTCACGGCGGGTCGGGGGTCGGCTTTACCCTGTTGCAGGGCATCGGCCTGGTTGTAGAGTTCGCCGATCTGATGGAAGGTGTCCCACATCATGGTGGAGATCTCCAGGCAGGCGGCCAGCGGGGTTCCGGCCTTGTCCCGCACCCGGTCGATGCGCCATTGCAGGCCGCGCAGACGTTGCTGGTGGTTGCTGGATGAGCGGGCGATGCATTCATTCAGGGTACGATGTCGCAGTTGCTCGAACTGCTCGGGATCGGTCCTGGCCAGCTGGCTCCAGTGCTCGAAATCGATGTGGCTGTTCAGGGCTGTCTGAAGTTTGCTCATCTTGCTTTACCTTCTACCGACGAATACGACTTTGTCAGGTCTGGATGCACTCAAACTGGCGGGCTGGCCATGTGCGGATCTGAACCTGATGAATAAATCATCGGGACTTTTTCGGCAATTGTCAAAGTCCGAGTGAGGGTCATATTGCAGAATAAAGATTAAATGTGCGACACAAGAGCTTGTATTGAAAGGAAAAGTAGACGAATTGAGCTGGATCAGCTAAATGCCGATCCAGCTAAAGAACTGTGCGAGGTGGACGATAAATACAGGTTTTGCCGAATTCAGCGCTTCATGGAGTCGAAGAAATCCGCATTGGTCTTGGTGGCCTTGAGACGATCCTGGAGGAATTCGATGGAGCCGATTTCATCCATGTCGTGGACCACCTTGCGGATGATCCACATCATCTGCAGTTCGTCGGGCTTGGTCAGCAGTTCTTCGCGGCGGGTACCGGAGCGATTGATGTTGATGGCCGGGTAGAGGCGTTTTTCGGCAATCTTGCGGTCCAGATGGACTTCCATGTTGCCGGTGCCCTTGAACTCCTCGTAGATCACGTCGTCCATGCGCGAGCCGGTTTCCACCAGGGCGGTGGCGATGATGGTCAGGGAGCCACCTTCCTCGATGTTGCGCGCGGCACCGAAGAAGCGCTTGGGGCGGTGCAGGGCATTGGCATCGACACCGCCGGTGAGCACCTTGCCTGAAGACGGTATGACCGTGTTGTAGGCGCGTGCCAGGCGGGTGATGGAATCGAGCAGGATCACCACGTCTTTCTTGTGTTCCACCAGACGCTTGGCCTTTTCGATGACCATTTCGGCCACCTGCACATGCCGCGAGGCCGGTTCGTCGAAGGTGGAGGAGACCACTTCGCCGCGCACCGAGCGGGCCATTTCCGTGACCTCTTCCGGGCGTTCGTCGATGAGCAGAACGATGAGGTGGATGTCCGGGTAGTTGTGGGTGATGGAATGGGCGATGTCATGCAGCATCATGGTCTTGCCCGCTTTGGGTGGCGAGACGATGAGACCACGCTGGCCCTTACCGATGGGCGCGGTCAGGTCGATGACTCGGGCGGTCATGTCCTCGGTGCTGCCGTTGCCGATTTCCAGCTTCAGGCGCTCGTTGGGGTGCAGCGGGGTGAGGTTTTCGAACAGGACCTTGTTCTTGGATTTTTCCGGCGCCTCGAAGTTGATTTCGCTGACCTTGAGCAGCGCAAAGTAGCGTTCGGAATCCTTGGGGGGGCGAATCTTGCCGGATATGGTGTCACCGGTGCGCAGGCCGAAACGCCGGATCTGACTGGGTGAGACATAGATGTCATCGGGGCCGGCCAGGTAGGAACTCTCGGCGGAACGCAGGAAGCCAAAGCCGTCCTGGAGAATTTCCAGCACACCATCGCCGTAGATGTCTTCGCCGCTTTTGGCGTGGGCCTTGAGGATGGCAAAAATCACATCCTGCTTGCGGGCCCGGGACATGCCTTCGATGCCGTTGGATGTGGCCAGCTCGATTAACTGTGGAACAGGGGTTTTTTTCAGTTCGGTAAGATTCATTGTTGGTTTTTTTGCGGTTGTCAGGATTGTTGGAAGAAAAGGGATTGTGGGTAATCAATACGTAGCAGGGGGCTACGTAGCAAGAATTCTGTTTTGGTGTTTTTATTGCTGCTTCGAGAATGTGTCGCGCCAGGCGACGGTGCTTCCGGTTTTCCGGGTGTTCAGTGGAAAACGCATTGTATTGTATTCACTAAAGCTAACACCAAAGCGGTGCCGCGTCCAGTCCGGAGGCGAAATTAACAGCAAAAATGCCAAGCAGGTTGTTGAAAAAGGGGCATTTTCGTCAGACTGCGCGCAAGGCCGGGAAGCATGCTGGCCCGTTTCGATGACAATGGAGTCATTGAAAATGTGCATAAACGCTAAAGCAGGGGTTTTCGGTTTTCTGGGTGGAAAAAGTCCAGGGAGGGACTTTTTCAACGTCCTGTATCAAAGCACACTCCATGCCTCATTGGGGAGGCATGGGGGCGTGGGTACTTTACAGGTTGCTGTCGATGAATGCCGTCAGCTGAGACTTGGAAACCGCTCCAACCTTGGTGGCCTCGACATTACCGCCCTTGAACAGCATCAGGGTGGGTATGCCACGGATACCAAACTTGGGTGGTGTTCCGGGATTCTCATCGATGTTCAGCTTGGCTATTTTGAGCTTGCCGTCATACTCGGCTGCAATCTCATCCAGGATGGGTGCAATCATCTTGCAGGGACCACACCAGTCCGCCCAGTAATCCACCAATACCGGTTCTTCCGCATTGACGACCTCTTCTTCAAAGGTGTCGTCGGTCACGTAGACAATTTTATCGCTCAAGATCTGGTTCTCCCCATTATGTGCTGTGTTAGCGTTGTCTTGCTCTGTACTGTACATTTGAGCCCAAGATCAGCGGGAATGCAAGTCAAAAGCGTCAGTCTTCATGTTATGCTGTAGGCCATGAGTGATGCACATTTAACCAAAATACGCTTCAGCGATTTCGATTTAGACCCCACAATATTGCAAGGCATTGAGTCTACAGGCTTTTCTTACTGTACTCCGATTCAGGCCGAAACCCTGCCCATTGCCCTGGCCGACCAGGATGTCAGTGGCCAGGCGCAGACCGGCACGGGCAAGACCGCCGCCTTTCTCATCGCAACCTATTCCTACCTGCTTCGCCATCCTGCGGATGAACGACGAAAAATCAACCAGCCACGGGCCATCATGCTCGCCCCGACCCGTGAGCTTGCCGTACAGATCCACAAGGATGCCGAGGCACTGGGCAAGTTTACCGGCATGAAGCTGGGGCTGGTGTACGGCGGTACCGGTTACGAATCCCAGCGCCAGCAATTGCAGGAAGGGGTCGACATCCTGATTGGTACCCCGGGTCGCATCATCGATTATTTCAAGCAGCATGTGTTCGACCTCAAGGCCATCCAGGTGATGGTACTGGACGAGGCCGATCGCATGTTCGATCTGGGCTTCATCAAGGACATCCGTTATCTGCTGCGGCGCATGCCGCCCCCCGACAGGCGCTTGGGGCTGCTGTTCTCTGCCACCCTCTCCCATCGGGTGCAGGAACTGGCCTACGAACACATGAACAATCCGAAGATCGTCGAGATCGAACCGGAACAGGTCACCTCCGATCAGATCGTCGAAACCGTCTATTACCCGGCCAAGGAAGAAAAGATCCCCCTGTTGCTGGGGCTGCTCAAGCAACCGGAAGTGGAGCGGGCCCTGGTGTTCGTCAACACCAAGCGGGTGGCGGAAAATGTGACCGCCTTCCTCAAGGGAAATGACATCGGTGTGGCGCTGCTCAGCGGCGACGTGCCGCAGAAAAAGCGCCTGTCGCTGCTCAATGCCTTCACCAGCGGAGAGCTGAAAATCATGGTGGCCACCGATGTGGCGGCCCGCGGTCTGCACATCCCCGCAGTCAGCCACGTGTTCAATTACGACCTGCCCCAGGACGTGGAAGACTATGTGCACCGTATCGGTCGCACCGGTCGCGCCGGGGCCACCGGCGTGGCCATCAGCTTTGCCTGTGACGAATATGTATTCTCTTTGCCGGACATCGAGGAATACGTTGGCCACAAGCTGGAAGTGGGTCGGATCACCAGTGAGCTGCTGGTCAAGCCCAAACCTCCGATTCGTGAGCCGCGAAAGCCAAGACAGGGTGGCCGTGGCCGGCAGGGTCAGGGCCGCGCGGGTGGTGGCCGGGGACGAGGGGGAAGCGGCCAGCGTCAGCGTCGATAGGATCAGGGCCGAGTCACGGGGGCCAAGTGACGAGGAAAAGCGGGGCCACCGTTTGCTCAGATGAAAAACGGGTTTTTCTGTCCTGCACCTGAGCGGGCGTACACTTTGCTCGTCCCTGCGTGCGCAGCACGCTAGCAGGATGTTGAAAAAGTCCCTCCCTGGACTTTGTTCAACCCCGGGAACGGAAAACGCGGTTTCCCGTTCCCACACATTTTCAATGACTTGCAAACATTGAAAATGGCGGTGCGTCCCTGCACCGCACACAGGCTGGGTAAAAACGGTGTTTTCAACAGCCTGCTAGCGCTTGCGATGCTGCCGCCAGGCCTGGAAGGTCGGGTAGTTTCTGTAGTCGCCGCTGGTGATGTAGTTCAGCACGTTGCGCAGGCGGTAGAACCACACCACCGAATCGATGCGAATGATTTCCCTGCCCTGTTCGTCGAAGAATACCAGGGTGGGTGCATAGTCCAGTTTCAGTTCCTCGGCCCACTGGCGGCCGCTGGTCTTTTGGCCGGCTGGGGTGATGACCGGGGTATCGCTGCGCATGTCGAGTTGTACCACATCCATCTTCCCCAGCAGATCATTGATGCGCGGGTCGCTCAGCGGACCGGCATGCAGAACGTCGCAGGCATGACAGTTGATGCGTTCGAAGGCCACCATCAAAGGACGGCTGGCCGGGAGGCGGCTGCGGTCCAGGGCATAAGGTGGTGGCAGGAACAGCGCATGGCTGTTGAGGGTATCCTTGCCATAACTGAATGCTGCCTCGGCCCGGGCCATGTAGATATTGAAAGGTTCACGCTGGTAATGGCCGTCTGCCACATATTCCAGTGCGGCACGGAACTGGTAGGGGGGGCGATAACCGCGTAATTTCAGTGCCCGGTTGCCACCCTTGACATAAAAAATCAGTGACGGCGTAAAATTGGTCTTGTGGGCAATGGCAAATTCCTTTTCCGTGTAGGTTTTGCCATCGAAGTCGGTGACTGTATTCTGACTGCGTATATCGATGGCAATCACGTCGAAATGCTTGCGGGTATAGGCCTGGATATCTTTCTGCCCCCAGTTGTTCTCCAGATGAGCCTTGCAGTAGGGGCAACGTTTCTGACCAAAATAGACGATAATGCCTTTTTTGCCCGCCGCCAATGCTTCATCCAGATCCTCCTGCAGGTCGAGAAAACTGACCTTGAACCAGTCAGGCAATACCAGGTTGTCAGCCAGGGGGGCATCATCAAACTCGTCATTGGTGTCGATATTGGCAGAAGCAAGAGGGGCAACGGCAAAGAGCAAGACAAGCCAGAATAGGCGCAGCAAGGGGAGCCGTTTGAGAGTCTGTTCCATATTGATACTGTCCTGCGTTGCGGTCATGCCAGGCTATGGTTAGAATCGTCTGACTATTAAATCACAGTGATGCTGAAACTGCCATGACAATCAAAGTTGACCTTTCCTATGGGGAATTTCTCGACAAGATCACCATCCTCGAGATCAAGAGCGAACGAATAGCCGACCCGGAAAAACTCGAGAATATTCGCAAGGAACTGGGTCTGTTGCAGAAACTGTGGGAAAAGGATCCAGCCTCAGGCATCAATATTGCAGAGGAGCTTTCACGTCTCAAGGCAATCAATGAAAAACTCTGGCTCATCGAGGACGATATTCGTGACAAGGAAAGGGACAAGGCTTTCGATGCCCGCTTTATCGAACTGGCGAGGGCGGTCTATGTCACCAATGATGAGCGTGCCGCCATCAAACGTGAACTAAACATGAAACTGGGCTCGGATCTGGTAGAAGAAAAATCATATGCCGACTATCAGTAGTTTCTGTGTCCGCGGGGCTCAATGCCAGTCCCTGACAGGCGGTTGAAAAACACTGTTATTCGGCAGCCTGTGTGCAGTGCAGGGACGCACTGCCATTTTCAATGACCACAAGTCGTTGAAAATGTAAGGGAACGGCAAACTGCGTTTGCTGTTCCCGGGTTGAAAAAGACCAGGGAAGTTTTTTTTCAACATCCTGTTAGCCGCAAGGCGGATTGACGCTGGCAGGACCATTTACCGTCAAACCGTGCAACCCTGTGGATGCTGGTTCAGACAGCCCTCTGATGCTTGCTGCCATTCCCTGCGCAGCCTGCCTCGACTCAGGGTGCCTGGTTCACGGTGTATGAGGTTTTGTTATCGTTTGTCCCGGTCATGGCCAGAATCGTCGACAAGCTAAGGAGGGAACATGCCTGATGTCGAACCCAGAGAATCTGCTCATCCCGAGGTTGGCAAATTCACCAGACTTCGTTTCAATTTTGTCACGCGGATTCAACTTTGAAGTGCAACAGTTAACGAAGTCCTGGTGTTGAAAAAGACTTCATAGGGTGTCCGATAGCCCAACGATTTTCTCGGACGGTGGTTGAGTTTATCCATGGCCTGTTCAATTTCATGTTGGGTGACGGTGGTCAGATCACGGTTTTTTGGAAAATACTGCCGGATGAGGCCATTGGTATTTTCATTCAGTCCACGTTCCCAGGAAGCATGACGATGCTGAGGTAGAGACGATCGATGTTCGCTATGAGCATACAGAGGACTTTCCTCAGCGCAAAATGTGCTGGCGAAGCTCTTTTGTCGTATCGTTGAACAATTCGTTTAAACAGGTCTTTGTTGAAGACAGGGAAAGAACCATGCGTACCTTTGATGAATGTGAGGAACATGGCCTGAAAGAAAACCTTGGCCTTCCTGAATAGTTTGCTAATCTGCTGGATATCCATGCTGTTGTAAAATGGATCAATGAAAACAGAAGCGCTGATATAGAGGAAGAAATGGAAGGGTATCTGGTATTGCAGATGCGGGATAATCGATCAATCTCGTCATGGCAGTACGAAGCAGAGGAATAGTTTAAGGAAGTAAGGCTGGATGCCCTGACAGGCAGATTGATTACTCGACCCTCCGGCCTGGAAGTCGAGTAATGACATGTGACGCAAAGAAGACATGAAGCAGCTATATGGCAAGGGTGATGCCGACGAGCATCACAACAAGCAGGAGCAAGCAGGAGCAGGCTGAACAGCTGTACCTGATTGCGGTGATATAGCAGGTAAATCATCATTTTGTTCAGGCTCAGACGTCTGCCCTGTTCCAGCAAGGGGAGGATAAAGTCTTCAAAACGCTGTTGAGGGTAGAACCAGATATTGTTTTGTGGGTTGTAGAGCAGCAGGGTATAGGGCCCGTAGGACAGCTGGTGAGGGTTGTAGACCACCTGTTCAGGCTGGATCTGCAGAACCTGGTTTCGAGGGTTCTTGAAGTACAGATATCTTCCATCGGAGCCAATCTGGTATTTTCTCAGGTGCTGGAAATACAGGTAAGTCAGGAGCGAAATGAGCAGGAACAGGCCGGAAAGCCCCACACCTTGCCAGAGCAGGAGCTGTGATTCCGGCTTTGTACCTGACTGGTATAGCAGCACGAGCAGCATGACATCCAAGAAAACAATCAGGCCGGCAGCAACCATCAGCATGCGTTTCATTCCGGCAAAGGCCGTTTTGTCGGTGCAGACCCAGACTACGGTAGTAAAGTGGTGGGCAGGTTGCCAGATGATGCGCAGGGGCCGGTTTTGCTGTTGCCGTTGCGAACGCCGCTGGTTGCCGCTGACGGCAAAGGCCAGCATGAAAGCCAGAATCACGATCAGGATCAACACTCCCAGCATGAGATCGGCCAGGCGCGAAAAGCTATGTTTTTTCTTGCGCAGTTCGGCGAGCCGCTCCTGCAGTGAGGTGTCGGCAAACTCGCCGACCGTTTCACTGTCAGGATCGAGACGGAAGAGGCGCAGGTTTTCCACGTCACCCACCAGCAGTTCACCATTGAAGGCGATCAGTGTACGCAGATCTACGGCTCCGCTGATGGCGATGGTTTTCTCATAAGCGCCCTGCTCGTTGAACAGCATCAATTTTGCATCAGCAAGCATGACAGTGGAAAACAGTATGGCCCAGCGACCATCTTGCAGGCGTGTGGCGGAAATGGGCAGTGGGTTGATCTTGCCGGGGGCCTTTATCTCCAGTACAGGTTTGCCCAGTCGGCTGTAATCGAAATCGAACAGCAGCAGCCGTTGATGGTTGGTATTGGTGATTTGCAGGTGACTGTCATCGAGCAGTTTCACCTCACTGGGATAACGGAACTGGTTCGGCCTGGACAGGGGGATTGAGCTGCCGTCCTCGGGGTTGACCAGCGGCAGGATCTGCTGGACATTGTCGGCAAGGAACAGGTGTTTGCTGGCATGATCGAGATGAAACTTGAAGACCCCCGAGGTCGAACGGCAGCATCGAGTTTCACCGGCTGACAGTCACGCTTGTCGAGAACACAACGCAGGATGCGGTGGCCGTCCCAGTCACCCAGCAGGACCTCGTCGCGGCCGAGTACCTGCAGATCGATGATTTCACCATCGATGCCGAATTCGGTGAGGGGAATGTGTTCGAGAAGGGCCCCCCGGGAATCCATGAGGTAGAGGCTTTATTTGATCTCGGCCAGCAACAGGCCATCCTTGCTGCTCAACAGGCTGACACCTGGAATATTGCTGGCCTGGTTGTCGAACCAGATCCGGCCAGCCAGTGCCGCCAGCAGCATGAGAATAACCGCCAGCAGGTTCTGTGCGGGCGTGGCTTGCAAACCGTTCTTCCCTGACATGATTTGTTTCCCTGTTTTTTTTGATGTGTTTACTGTCTGGCAGAATAGATCGGCTGAGGTGTGTAGATCAAGGGTGGGTTGCGGTCACGGAAGAACCAGACCCGATCCGGATGCTGGGCATAGAGGACTCTGGACAACTTGTGTGGAAAGAACACGCCTTCGGGTACCTCGACGATGTCGCTGGCATAGTCGTGCAGGAAGCGGCTTGTGGCAATACTGCAGAAGAACTCCGAAGTTGCAGTGTCGAAGCCTGGCTCCTTTTGCGGTTGCTGGCTGCCCTGCATGAGCCGATCATGGAGCTGAGCGGCGCGCCTGGCGGACAGATCCCATTCGAAAACCTCGATGGTGGCATCGATGGCGCCGTCCCAGCGGTACTCCAGGTACTCCTGCAGGCTCGGTGGAGGAAAGAGCAAGTCCCGTTGCCGGGTATCATCGACACGGTCTTCTGCAAATGCACCGCCAGGATCCCAGAAGGCGACGTGCTGGTCATCGCTGACCACCCGCAGTGCGGTGTGGTTGCAGCCTGCTGTTCCGGACATGATGAGAATCTGCAGGTGTGCATCAGGACGGTTTTCCATGGCTTCGACCGTGGATGCCGAAACATGCCAGTCGTCAGGCAGGTTGGGTGCCGGCAGGTGCATGCAGGCTGAGAGCAACAGGGGGATGAGTGCGAGGCTGAGGCGTGGCAACAGGGGGATCATGGCAAGGCTAGAAACGGATGTCCTGTTTATCGTTGTCTGGCAGTACCTGTTCCTTGTCGCAGCGCCATTGCCCATGCGTGCTTTTTTCGCCTTGATTGAGTTTTTTCAGCAACAGGCCATTAATGTTCATGTGCCAGTGATCGTCTTTCCGAAATGGCCAGCTTTGGATCTCGAGCTTCCTTTCCAGGTCGCTGAACAAGAAATCCATGCTGATGACGATCCGGTTGTTGTCGAGTTCGATGATGCGGGCTTTTGGCAGGGTGATGTAGCTGTAACCATTGTTGCGATCAATGCAGTGCTTGTAGCTGACGGTACTGTCAGGATGGAATGCAAGCAGCATTTCGTTACGGCTGATCCCCCTGTCGGGATCACTGCCGTGGTATTCCCAGACACCAATCAGCAACTGTTTGTCCTCGGGGATGGTGAGAGTAGGGGCTTTGCTGCAGGCCGCCAGCAACAGCAGCATGACAATGGGCAGGAGGCGAAAAATATTCATTTGCATAGATTAACATGATGGGGACAAGAAGTTGATGCCAGCAGTACATTGGCATATCTGCATTTGCCCATCTTCTTTTTCATTCGTCGTGCCGTCTTGTCTCTTTCCACTTGTTTCTAGCGGTTGTACCAGCGCCTGATGCGCCTTACACGCTGCCAGAAAACCCGTGTACCGCTGGCCGGGTTGTGTTTGACCGGGCTGGGCAGGCTTGCCGCGAGTTGCAGGGATTGCCAGGGAGCAAGGCGGCTTGCCGGAATTCCCCAGTAATGGCGAGAGGCCGCTTCAACACCGTAAATGCCCTGGCCGAATTCAGCGATATTCAGGTAGGTCTGGAGTATGCGCCGTTTACTGAGCCGGGTTTCCATGGCCAGGGTCAGTACCAGTTCGTGCCATTTTCGCAGGGGATCCCGGGAAGCGGTGAGAAACATGTTTTTTACAGTTTGCTGGGAGAGGGTGCTGGCACCGTATTTGATCCGGCCCTTCCTGATATTGGTGTTCATGGCATCCTGCAGGGCAACGAAATCGATACCCCGGTGAGAATAGAATCGGGCATCTTCGGCGATGATCACGGCGCGTTGCAGATGACTGGGGATCTGTTGCATGGAAACGGGCTGCCAGCGCAGGGGCGGCAGATGCGGGTTGGCTTTTGTGCGTTGCAGGTAGTCGGTGATGAATCGCGATTGTTTTATGTCACCCTCGGTGAAGATCCGCCAGTCGGGCCAAATGTGGACGAGGTAGAGCGTGTCGATGGCAATGACGAGCAACAGCAATCGGAAGCTCCAGCGCACTAGCCGGCCTGTCAAAGAGGGCTGGCGACGCCGTTTGTGTGAAAAGAACCTCATGAGCACGAGTCTGCGCAAGCATCAGGCGTTTGTCGAGACCTGACAGGTCTTCTTGAACCGAACTGTGAAACAGGCCTCAGCTCAAACGGCGGTCAGTCAGGTTTCCCTGGCGTGGCAGGGCCGCTGGAAATAACAGGTCAGACTGCAAGTTGTCGAAGTCAGCAGCCAGAGCAGAAAAAATCCGCCACTGTAAGCGCCCGTGCGGCTGACATTTTCGTAACCACTTGCAAGCATGACGACCTGCGGATCGAAGGCACTGAACAGCAGTACGGTCGCCACGCCTGAAGTCACAAACGAGGGCCACAGGACGGCAATGACCTTCTGTACAGTTGGAATGTCCTGGCGGGCAGGATGGGTATCGATAGTTTCCATGCCGGTTTTTCCCCATGATTTTTATATTTGTATTATTTATTGATAAACCAAGGGAAGTTATAGCAAGAAAAATTCAGGGTGTCAGCTTCCAGCTCCGGTCTTTTGGCAGACTGATGCGTCCGGCCAGGCGCCAGTGGTTGTTTTCCGGGGTCAGCAGCAGATTCCAGTTACCGGAGCGGGGTGAAGAATGCAGCAGGCCGCTGAAACGGCCATCGGCCTGTTTGAGCAATGGAATGGTAATGTCCTCATTCATGATGGTGGGATGGATCATTTTCAGGATCAGACGGGTGCTGTCCCGGTCCTGGCCTTGCAGGCTCAATACCAGCCGTCCCTGTTCTGCAGACAGTATGGCCTCGGCCTGTAACTGTAGTTCACGGGCTGCTTCCTCTCGCTCCAGGGTCTTGTTGATGGCCAAGCCGGTCTTGTAATAGTCATCCTCGACCAGCCCGTCATCGGAAACCACGGCAAGGATGATGGTGGCAATGCCACCAAACACGGCCGCAGCCGGAAAGCTGATCAGAAACCACGGCCAGAACTGCCGATACCAGGCAGCACCTTCGGGGCTGCCAGTGACGAGTGACGAGTGATGCGTGTCGAGGGGATCGTTGTCCTGTTGGCTCATGTTGTATCCTGCTTGATGTTGCAATTTGGTTAATGCTTGTCACGGTGTTGATGAAAAGTTCAGGCCGGTTTTTCACTCATCCTTTGTAACCCGTCCAAGGGTTCTGTCTGACAGGCTGTTGCAAAGTCCACGGAAGGGTGCTTTCAACAGCCTGCTAACTGACCGGTCCGATAAACCGTGCCGTTTCCACGGTCTGCAGTTCAGGTTCATCGGTAGCCTGCAGGTGGAATTGGATTTCATTGCTGGCTCGTTTCAGGTTAACAGGATCGACCTGTACCCGTACCGGAAGTTCGACGACCTCACCGCTTTTGACCTGCAGATCCCGTTTCCTGGTCACTATCAGCATACCCTCGATGCCTTCGACGCTCAGGTGAAAGACATGGGGCCGGGTATCCATGTTGATGAGCTTGAGGGTGTAGATGTTTTCCACCAGCCCCTCGCTGGTTTCCCGGTACAGGGCATTGCGATCCCGAATGACATCGAGTTCAAGCGGGGTGCGGGTGATCATGCTGTAGAACAGGGCGAAGGTAATGACCAGTAACAGACCACCATATACCAGAACCCGGGGACGAAAAATGCTCACCGGTTTGCCTTCCAGGGCGTTTTCGGTGGTATAGCGGATCAGGCCATGTTCATAGCCCATCTTGTCCATGACATCGTTGCACACATCGATGCAGGCGGCACAGCCGATGCACTGGTATTGCAGGCCATCACGAATATCGATGCCGGTGGGGCAGACTTGCACACACAGGGTGCAGTCGATGCAGTCACCAAGCCCGGCAGCTTGGGGATCGGTATTTTTCCGGCGCGATCCCCGGGGTTCACCGCGTGATTCATCGTAGGAGATGATCAGGGTATTGCGATCGAACATGGCGCTCTGAAAGCGCGCATAAGGGCACATGTAGATGCAGACCTGCTCACGCAGGAAGCCGGCATTGCCATAGGTGGCCAGACCATAGAAGATGACCCAGAAGGTTTCCCAGGGGCCCATGCTCAGGTTGACGAAGGACTGCAGCAGTTCGGTGATGGGGGTGAAATAGCCGACGAAGGTAAAGCCGGTCCACAGGGAAAACAGCAGCCAGATGGCGTGCTTGAGGAACTTGACCCGAAACTTCTGGCTGTTCATCTCGCTCTTGTCGCGCTTTATCTGGGCGTTGCGGCTACCCTCGATGCGCCGTTCGATCCAGAGGAACACCTCGGTCCAGACCGTTTGCGGGCAGGCATAGCCACACCACAGGCGCCCGGCCAGTGCAGTGACGAAAAACAGCACAAGGGCGGCGATGATCAGCAACAGAGCCAGATAGAAGAAATCCTGAGGCCAGAAGGTGAGACCAAAGATATGGAACTTGCGTGCCGGCAGATCGAACAGTACGGACTGCTGGCCATCCCAGCGCAGCCAGGGGATCAGGTAGTAGGCACCGAGAAGGACCAGCACCCCGAGAACGCGCAGACTGGCAAACAGGCCACTGACCTGACGAGGATAGATCTTTTTGTGTTTGGCGTAGATTTCTTCCGAGGAAGCATCCGCCTTGCTCTTGGCCTTTTGCTTGTCCGCCGTTTTGCCATTCATAACTTCGGGATCCCGCATTTTCGATAAAATAACATGTCCTGAATCAGTCCTGCAGCGTAAGAATTCAGGGCAAACGCATATTCACCTCGCATCCGGTGCAAGTGCTTGATATTCAGTGTCTGCCGCAGGGAAGTCTTCACGGCGTCTGAACATCGAGCAACTGTATATCAGGCAGTATGATCTTGCCCTGATCTGAAGAACAGGCTTGCTGACTTGCCAATGATAACCTCTGTCCATGTCGGGTGCGATACCTGCCAGAGTGTGGCCTTGTGTCACAGATGGCAGCTGTAGAAATCTGCAGGTGGCAAGAAAAAAAATCCCGGACAGCTTGCACTGTCCGGGGTTTGGCTTATGCTACAGCAGGGCCTCAGTTGCTCAGGCTGTAGATATAGGCGGCCAGTACATGCACCTTGTCTTCACCCAGGAAGTTGCGGTGAGCCGGCATGTGGCCATTGCGACCTTCACTGATGGTCTTTTTGATCACCCCTTCGGAGCCACCGTATAGCCAGACGTTGTCAGTCAGATTCGGAGCACCGAGGGCCTTGTTGCCCTTGCCATCCATGCCGTGACAGGCCATGCACATGGTATCGAAGCGGGTCTTGCCGGCACTGGCCAGGGCCGCGTCATGCTTGCGGCCACTGAGACTGAGTACATACTGGGTGACTTCGTTGATGCCCTGTTCACCCAGGGCATCTTTCCAGGGTGGCATGACGCCATTGCGGCCATCGAGAATGGTCAGCTTGATGGTCTCGGCATCGCCACCGTACAACCAGTCACCATCGGTGAGGTTGGGGAAGCCCCTGGCGCCACCGGCATCGGAACCATGACAGGTGGCACAGTAGTTGAGGAACAGCCGCTGGCCAACCTTGACAGCCTTGGGAACACTGGCCAGCTGGTCAACCGGAACCTGTGCAAAGGCGGCAAATATTGGCTTGTATTCCGCATCGGCCTTTTTGATTTCGGCATCGTACTGGCCGGTCGAAGTCCAGCCCAGCGTGCCTTTCCAGTTACCCAGGCCGGGATACAGCGCCAGATAGGCAAAGGCGAACAGAATGGTGGCGTAGAACATCCACAACCACCAGCGTGGCATGGGGTTGTTGAACTCCTCCAGGGTTCCCTCGTCCCAGGCATGGCCGGTCACTTCACCGGCCGCCGCCTCCCCTGCGCGCTTCTTGCCGGCCCACTTGATCAGCCAGTAACAGGCAACGATGTTGCCTACCGAGATCACGATGATCCACCAGCTCCAGAAATTACTCATGTTCGGTCTCCTTCATTTTTTCGGTACGCGGAAACTCCGGTTCATTCAGTGGCAGATTGGCGGCTTCGGTGAAATCACGCTTGCGTTTGCTGCTCCAGGCCCAGGCCCAGATACCGATGAAGACGACAAAAAGCACCACGGTATACCAGCTACGAATATCATTTAAATCCATGGTGGTTACCTCCGCGTCTGAATTGCTGTGCCAAGACCCTGCAGATAGGCAATCAATGCCTCGAGCTCGGTCTTGCCCTTCACTTCGTCACCTGCCCTGGCCATTTCTTCGGCTGTATAGGTCTTGCAGCCGTTGCAGGTGGCGCTGATCAGGGTGTTCATGACTTTCATCTTGTCGGCCGTGAGCGCGCCATCCAGCTTGTTCTCAGCCAGCCAGGGGAAGCCGGGCATGTTGGATTCGGGCACCACATCACGGGGGTTGATCAGATGCACCCGGTGCCAGTCATCGGAATAACGACCACCCACCCGTGCCAGATCGGGTCCGGTGCGCTTGGAGCCCCATTGGAAGGGGTGGTCGTAGACCGATTCCCCGGCCACCGAATAATGACCGTAACGTTCGGTCTCGGCGCGGAACGGACGGATCATCTGTGAATGGCAGACATAACAGCCTTCCCGTACATAGATGTCCCGGCCTTCCAGACGCAGGGCCGAGTAGGGTTCGACACCCTTGACCGGCTGGGTGGTGTCCTTCATGAAGAACAGCGGAACGATTTCCACCAGGCCACCAAAACTGATCACCACGATGATCAGGATGATCATCAGACCAATATTTTTTTCGACGACTTCATGACTCATGATAATCCTCCTCCTTTAAGCCGTCTGCGTGGCAGGTTGGGTGGCAGGGGTGGCGCCACTGATGGTCTTGAAGGCGTTGTAGGCCATGATGAACATGCCCGACAGGAACAGCAGACCACCGATGAAGCGAACCGTGTAATAGGGGTACATGGCCTTGAGGCTTTCGACGAAGCTGTAGGTCAGGGTACCGTCGTCATTGACCGCGCGCCACATCAGGCCCTGCATGATACCGGCAATCCACATGGAGACGATATACAGGACGATGCCCACGGTGGCGATCCAGAAATGGGTATCGATGAGTTTCACCGAGTACATCTGCTCCTTGCCGAACAGTTTCGGGATCAGGAAGTAGATGGAGCCAATGGAGACCAGGGCTACCCAGCCCAGCGCACCGGAATGCACGTGGCCGATGGTCCAGTCGGTGTAATGGGACAGGGCGTTGACGGTCTTGATGGCCATCATCGGGCCTTCGAAGGTGGACATGCCGTAGAAGGACAGGGAAACGACGAGGAACTTGAGAATCGGGTCGGTGCGCAGTTTGTGCCAGGCCCCCGAGAGGGTCATCATGCCGTTGATCATGCCGCCCCAGGAGGGTGCCAGCAGGATCAGCGAGAACACCATGCCCAGTGACTGGGCCCAGTCGGGCAGGGCGGTGTAGTGCAGATGATGGGGGCCGGCCCACATGTAGGTGGAGATCAGGGCCCAGAAATGCACCACCGACAGGCGGTAGGAATACACCGGCCGCTCGGCCTGCTTGGGAATGAAGTAGTACATCATGCCCAGGAAGCCGGCGGTGAGGAAGAAGCCCACGGCGTTATGCCCATACCACCACTGCACCATGGCATCGATGGCGCCGGGATACAGGGAGTAGGACTTGGTCAGGCTCACCGGCAGGGCCATGCTGTTGACGATGTGCAGCACGGCAACGGTGAGGATGAAAGCACCATAGAACCAGTTGGCCACGTAGATGTGCTTGACCTTGCGCTTCATGATGGTGCCGAAGAACACCACCGCATAGGAGACCCAGACCACCGCGATGAGCAGGTCGATGGGCCATTCCAGCTCGGCGTATTCCTTGGACGTGGTGATGCCCAGCGGCAGGCTGACGGCCGCCAGCAGGATCACCAAGGTCCAGCCCCAGAAGGTAAAGGCCGCCAGACGGTCGGAGAACAGGCGGGTCTGACAGGTGCGCTGTACCACATAATAGGAAGTGGCAAACAGGGCCGAACCGCCGAAGGCGAAGATCACCGCATTGGTGTGCAGGGGTCGCAGGCGGCTGTAGGTCAGCCAGGGGGTATCAAAGTTTAACTCAGGCCACACCAGCTGCGCTGCGATGAGGACACCGACGGTCATGCCGACGATCCCCCAGACGATGGTCATCACAGCAAACTGGCGAACTACCTTATAGTTGTAGGTATTTGCAGTTTCCATAAGCTTCCTTCAGGAGTTGGTGGTAAACGATGGGGCGAACCCCGGAATTTTTAGACGATATCCAGATTGTTGTGGCCAGCGATTGATCTGGATCAAGTTACTGGACACTTTAGTAGAGGATAGGACGAATTTGCACTTTGGTGAGGGAACTTTCAAAAATACGAAAATTGCCTGACATATTTGGCAGGCACAATGCCCCCCCCGGCGGGGTTCGCTGTGAGCAGGGTGAGTGAAAACCGGATCTGCGGCCTTGCCACAGGCAGGGCCGGGATGAGGGGAAGCGGGGCTACGAAGATGATTGCTGTGAGTTATCGGTGTTCTCGGATATCTCGATGCCACAATTGTTGGCCAGGGTCTGCAATTGCTCGAGCTGGAGAATATGCACATGCTTGCGTTCCACTTGCAGCAGGCCCTGCTCCTGAAACTGGGTAAACAGGCGGCTGATGGTTTCCACCGCCATGCCCAGCAGGTTGGCGATATCGTTACGGGACATGCTCAGGTTGAATTCCACGGTGGAATAGCCCCGCGCCTTGTAGCGGTCGGACAACTGGACCAGGAAACTGGCCAGGCGGCTTTCCACGGTGGACTTGGCCAGTACGGTCAGGTGGCAGTGATCGTGCTGGATTTCCTCGCTCATCAGCTTGAACAGGTGGTGCTGCAGGCCGGGGATCTTCTGGCTCAGGGATTCGAGCCGGTCGAAGGGGATCTCGCAGACACTGACGGTTTCCAGGGCCTGGGCCGAGCAGGTATGGACCTGGCGGCTGATGGCATCCATGCCCAGCAGTTCGCCAGGCAGGTGAAAACCGAGTACCTGTTCGTGGCCTTCATGGTTGCTGGTGAAGGATTTCAGTGAGCCGGCACGAATCGCGTACACGGAGGTGAAGGTTTCTCCCATGCGGTAGAGGTATTCCCCCTTTTCCACCGGTCGACGGCGCTGGATGATGTCATCCAGCTTGGTGAGATCACCTTCTTCCAGTCCCATGGGGAGGCAGAGTTGGTACAGGCTGCATTTCTTGCAGTTGTTGCGTAACTCGTCGAGTTTGACAATCGGTTCAGGGGGCATGTTTCACCATCTTGGACTACATCGGGTCGGCTAAGTATCGCATGTCACAAACGACAGACAACAGGTTAAATATACTCGAAAAAATTTAGACAAGATATAAAATACTAAAAAATATTGACCACAATCAATGTCCTGATTTGCCAGTTTGCCATAAAATGGCGCAAATTCCGAGAATATGCCTGTAAAATCCGCATACAAAAGTTAACGGAGTATTAAATATAAGGTATCCTCCGTACTCATCATGATTTGTCGGTCAAGATGCCGGCATGTTTAATTTATCTGGAGTCTCAAATGGGCGAACGCAGCGCCACGGTCAAACGCGACACGCTGGAAACCCGCATCGAAGTGACGGTCAACATCGACGGCAGTGGCCGCAGTGATTTCAATACCGGTGTGCCATTTCTGGAGCACATGCTCGATCAGGTGGCCCGTCACGGCCTCATCGACCTGTGGATTCAGGCCGAGGGGGATCTGCACATCGATGCCCACCACACGGTGGAAGACATCGGCATCACCCTGGGCCAGGCATTTGCCTCGGCGGTGGGTGACAAGAAGGGCATCCGTAGTTATGGCCACGCCTACGTCCCGCTCGACGAGGCCCTGTCCCGGGTGGTCATCGACTTTTCCGGCCGTCCGGGGCTGGAGTTCGGTGTGGATTTCCCCCGTGCCAGCATTGGCGGCTTCGATGTCGACCTGTTTTTCGAGTTTTTCCAGGGCTTCGTCAATCATGCCCGTGTGACCCTGCATGTGGATGCCCTGCGCGGTCGCAATGCCCACCATGTGGCAGAAACCATTTTCAAGGCCTTTGGCCGGGCCCTGCGCATGGCGCTGGAGGCGGACCCGCGTATGCAGGGCACCATGCCATCGACCAAGGGCAGCCTGTAAGCGGCAAGGACGGGTGAACGAGATTCGACTCGAAATTGTCGCGCCCCTTCGTGTAGAATCCGGGCACGGACAGATGATTTCAGCGGCTGAACTTACCTGCAAATCAAACTGAAACAACACACAGACACACAACCAGAACCCATCTTCCATTGATAAAATCAGAACGTTTTTCATGAGCACGGTCGCAGTCATCGATTACGGTATGGGCAACCTGCACTCGGTCGCCAAGGCACTGGAAAAGGTTGGCCACGGCGTCGAGGTACAGGTTACCGCCGATGCCGGCCACATACTCACGGCGGACCACGTGGTGCTGCCTGGTGTCGGCGCCATGCGTGACTGCATGGCCGAAATCAGCCGCCTCGGCCTGGACAAGGTGGTGCACCAGGTGGCCGAATCGGGCACGCCCTTGCTGGGCGTCTGTGTCGGCATGCAGGCCATGATGGACTGGAGTGCCGAGAACGAGGGTGTCGATTGCCTGGGAATCCTGCCCGGCAAGGTGCAGTATTTCGGCAGTGAACTCACCGATGGCAAAACCGGGGAGCGACTGAAGATTCCGCACATGGGCTGGAACCAGGTACACCAGACCATGGATCATCCGCTCTGGCGGGGTATTCCCCAGGATGCCCGCTTTTATTTTGTCCACAGTTATTATGTGGAGCCGGCCGGGCCCGAGGTCATTGCCGCCACCAGTGAGTATGGTTTTCCATTTACCGTTGCGGTCACCCGTAACAATGTTTTTGCCGTACAATTTCATCCGGAAAAGAGCCAGCACGACGGCTTGAAACTTTATGAAAACTTTTTGAACTGGGATGGAACATCCCCAACCTGAGCCAGAGAAACAGACCATGTTGTTGATTCCCGCCATTGATCTCAAGGATGGAAATGTGTACGACTGCGCCAGGGGCGCATGGAAGACGAAACCGTGTTTTCCGATGATCCCGTGGCCATGGCTGGCCAGTGGGTCGAGGCCGGCGCGCGGCGCCTGCACATCGTCGATCTCAATGGCGCCTTTGAAGGCAAGCCGGTCAACGCCGAGGTGGTGCATGCCATTGCCGAGGCCTGGCCCGAGTTGCCCATCCAGATCGGTGGCGGTATCCGCGACGAAGAGACCATCGAAACCTACCTCGATGCCGGGGTGCAGTATGTGATCATCGGCAGCAAGGCCGTGAGTGCGCCCCATTTCGTCAAGGACGTGTGCCTGGAATTTCCCGGTCACATCATCGTCGGCCTCGATGCCCGCGATGGCAAGGTGGCAGTGGAAGGCTGGTCGAAGATTTCCCGCCATGATGTCATCGACATGGCACAGCATTTCGAGCAGGATGGTGTCGCCGCCATCGTCTACACGGATATCGGCCGTGACGGCATGATGACCGGGGTCAATGTGGACTCCACCGTGAAACTGGCACAATCCATCAATACCCCCGTGATCGCCTCCGGCGGCATCACCAACCTCGGCGACATCCGCGCCCTGTGCAAGGTCGCCGACGAAGGTATCATGGGCGCCATCACCGGCCGCGCCATTTATGAAGGCACGCTGGATTTTGCCGAGGGGCAGAGGCTGGCAGATGAACTGGATGAAAACTGATGAAAGACACAGGATACGAGATGCAAGTCCCGGTGAATCGGCCGTGGGCCGATTCGGCTGTTTCCAGCCTTTCTCTTTTCCCTTGTATCTTTAATCTGAATTTGACATGACTCTCGCCAAACGCATCATTCCCTGTCTGGACGTGGACAACGGTCGCGTGGTCAAGGGCGTGCAGTTCGTCGACATCCGCGATGCCGGGGATCCGGTGGAAGTGGCGCGGCGCTATGACGAGCAGGGCGCCGACGAGCTGACCTTCCTCGACATCACCGCCAGTTCCGACGACCGGGAAACCATGGTGCATGTGGTGGAGGAAGTGGCCGGCCAGGTATTCATCCCCTTGACCGTGGGTGGAGGTATCCGCAAGGTCGAGGACATCCGCCGCATGCTCAATGCCGGCGCCGACAAGGTGGCCATCAACACCGCCGCCGTGTTCAATCCCGAATTCGTCCGCGAGGCGGCGCAGAAATTCGGCTCCCAGTGCATCGTCGTGGCCATCGATGCCAAACGCGTCAGTGCCGAGGGTGAGCCACCGAAATGGGAGATCTTCACCCACGGCGGGCGCAAGCCCACCGGTATCGATGCGGTGGAATGGGCGAAGAAAATGGTCGACTACGGTGCCGGTGAGATCCTGCTGACCAGCATGGACCGGGACGGCACCAGGATTGGCTTCTACCTGGAACTGACCCGCGCCATCAGTGAGGCCGTACCGGTGCCGGTTATTGCCTCCGGTGGTGTCGGCAACCTGGACCACCTGGTGGATGGCATCCGGCAGGGCAAGGCCGATGCCGTGCTGGCAGCGAGCATTTTCCATTTTGCCGAATACACCATCGAGGAGGCCAAGCGCAAGATGGCCGCCAACGGTATCGAGGTTCGGCTCTAGTCATGGCCGACAGCTGGCTGGATGACATAAAATGGGACCAGGACGGCCTGGTGCCGGCCATCGCCCAGGAAAGCGGCAGTGGCAAGGTGCTGATGATGGCCTGGATGAACCGGGAAGCCCTGGCCCTGACGGTGCAGGAAGGCCGGGCCATCTACTGGTCACGTTCGCGCCAGCGGCTGTGGCGCAAGGGCGAGGAATCAGGCAATGTCCAGGTACTCAAGGACATCCGCCTGGACTGTGACAACGACGTCGTCCTGCTGCAAGTCGAGCAGATCGGCGGCATCGCCTGCCACACGGGCCGTCACAACTGCTTCTACAAGCAACTGCACGATGGCCAGTGGCAGGCCGTGGAGCCGGTAAAGAAGAATCCCCAGGATATGTATGGCAAGGGCTGAAGAATGAACGATACACTGGCACAACTGACCAAGGTACTGGAGGAGCGCAAGACGGCGGCTCCCGAGTCCTCCTATGTGGCCAAACTGTACAGCAAGGGCCTGGATGCGATTCTGAAAAAGATCGGTGAAGAGGCCACCGAAACCGTGATGGCCGCCAAGGATGGAGACAGGGCCAAGATTGTCCATGAAACCGCCGATTTATGGTTTCATTGCATGGTCCTGCTGGCACACCAGGGGCTTAGTGCCGAGGATGTGCTGCAGGAACTGGAACGCCGTTTCGGGCTTTCCGGACTTGAAGAAAAGGCCGGACGGGGTACATCATGAGTGATTGCCTGTTCTGCAAGATCGTTGCTGGCGAGATCCCGGCCGACAAGGTCTACGAAGACAAGCAGGTGCTGGTGTTCCGGGACATCAATCCCAAGGCCGAGGTCCACCTGCTGGTGATCCCCAAGGTGCACATCGACAGCCTCGACGAGCTGACCGAGGGCGATGACGAGTTGATCGCACACATGATGCGCCTGTTGCCGAAACTGGCCAGCGAACAGGGACTGACAGAAGGCTATCGCACCATCATCAACACCGGCAAGGGCGGTGGGCAGCTGATCTTTCACCTGCACATCCACCTGCTCGGTGGCAAGGGCCTGCCGGGCTTCCAGTAGCCGGCAGTGGCAAGACGGATCAGGCCCGGCCTGATCGACAACGAATTCAACACAAACGTGGAGCAAGAAAATGGGTTTTAGTATCTGGCAACTGGTTATCATTCTGCTGATTGTTTTATTACTGTTTGGCGCCAAGCGCCTGCGCAATATCGGCTCGGATCTCGGTACCGCAGTGAAAGGCTTCAAAAGTGCCATCAAGGAAGAGGAAAGCAAAACCGACACTGGCAGCGAAACCGAGCAACTGGAAAAACGCGAAGGCGAAGTCATCGAAGGTGAAGCCAGCAAAATCAAGGAAGAGGACAAGCACTGATCAAGAGGGATGCGTGACAGAGCTGTTCCGGCCCTGTCTGATGCCTTGTTCAATATGATGAAAATACATGCCATGTCTGCAGTATGCTACAGCCTGAATGCCCGGCCATGCGCGGATTCAACGCGTCATACCTCACTCATCAACCGTCACCGCCCACATGTTTGACATCGGCTTCTGGGAACTGACCATCATTGCCATTGTCGCCCTGCTGGTAATCGGGCCCGACAAGTTGCCGGGTGTGGCGCGCAAGGCAGGCATGTGGATGGGGCGCACCCGTCGCTTCATTTCCCAGGTAAAAAACGACATCGATCTGGAATTGCGCCAGGAAGAGCTGAAAAAGGCCCTGGAAGAAAATGCCGGGCTGGATGAAATCAAGAAGATCATGAGTACTGACAAGTTCAGTCTCGAGGAAGATGATGTCAAGGACTACCTGGTCAAGGCCATTCCCGATGAGGACACAGCAAGCCATGAACAGGGCCATGATGACAGTATCGATGAAGATGGCAACACTGGTAAAGCCCATGCCGAATACTCCCCTGATCCCGAAGAGGAAATCAGGGCCATGAGTGACAGCCAGGCCAGCGCTTCCAATGAAACCGGCAGTACAGAAGAAACCGAAGTTCCCCATGACCGAGAAAAATAAGACTACCGAACAGGCTGCCAACGTCGAACAGGAACAGCCCTTCCTCAGTCACCTGTTCGAGCTGCGTGACCGCCTGTTGCGTGTGGTGGTGGTGGTACTGGTCATTTTTCTTGGCCTGTTTTCGTTTGCCAATGACATCTACCATATCCTTGCCCAGCCCCTGCTCAACCAGTTACCGGAAGGGCAGACGATGATCGCCACCGGGGTCATTTCACCGTTTCTGACCCCCTTCAAACTGGCACTGGTGGCATCCATTTTCGTTGCCATGCCGTTCATTCTGTATCAGGTCTGGTCGTTCATTGCACCGGGACTTTACAGGCACGAAAAACGCTTGGCATTTCCACTGCTGGTCTCAAGTATCTTTCTGTTTTATGCCGGCATGGTCTTTGCCTACTATGTGGTGTTCCCGCTGGTCTTCGGTTTCATGGCCACGACCACGCCAGAGGGTGTGACGCATACCCCGGACATCAGCATGTACCTGGATTTTGCGCTCAAGCTGTTCTTTGCCTTCGGCATCGCCTTCGAGGTACCCATTGCGACCATCCTGCTGGTGCTGGCCGGTATCACCACCCCTGAAAGCCTGGTGGAAAAACGCGCCTACATCATCGTCGCCGCATTCGTGGTGGGCATGTTGCTGACACCGCCGGACATCATATCCCAGACCCTGCTGGCGGTACCCATGTGGTTGCTGTTCGAAATCGGGGTTATCTTCTCGCGTATCCTGGTCAAGCGGCACAAGCAGGATGTCGAGGAATTCGAAATGAGCGAGCAGGAAATGGATGACGAATTCGAAAAAGCCATTGCCGATGAAGAGCGTCTTCATGAGGCGAAACCGAAAGACGGTAAATAAGCATTCAGTTGAGTGGGGGTCCGGCCTCATGATACTTGCGCACAGACATTTTCCTGCACTGTCTGTCTGTCTGATTGTCATCATGGCGGCAGTTTCAGTATCAGTTTCGGCAGGTGTGCAGCCGAACAACCAGCATGAAATCAAGCACCTGCTGAAATTCATCGCCGACTCCGGCTGTCAGCTGGAGCGCAATGGCAAATACCACAGTGCCAGTGAGGCACTGTCCCACATCAAAAATAAATATGATTATTTTGTGGATGAGATAAAAACCACAGAAGACTTCATTCGCTACTCGGCAACAAAAAGCCTCATGTCCGGCAAGTACTACCATGTTTTGTGCAAGGGCAGAATGCCGGTAAAAACGGCTGACTGGTTACTCGAGGAGCTGCAACGCTTCCGGGCCATGGGGGGTGTTGATGGAGAATAACCACAATCGCGGCATGAGTTTTCGGCACAGGATGACAGGACCTTCCATGCCAGCACTTACACCGGCCGCAAGGTGAGTATGCGTTTAGCCTGTCCTGCATCCAGAAATTTATGCAACGATTGGATTGACGACCAGCAAGTGAGCTGGTATTTGACACGGTCGCCTGGCGATGGAGACAGGAATTGTTGACGGGCGAAACCCGCAAGGGGGCAGGCTTCTGGGCTTGCCCTTTTTTTTATCGTGGGTATGGCCTCTTGCCGTGCACAGGCCTGTATGAATTCGTGCCGCAGGCGGATTCGGGTTCAGAAACAAGAACACGACGGAAAAAAACAAGGCTAGCCGTGCCTTGTGGCATTTTGTGTTAACTCACTCACAAAAAACAGGTACTTGTTTAAGAGTTGCTTGAATACGCCGATATTTATAAGGGTAAAAATAACAGAAGCATAATCCTTGTGTTGAGGAGAAAACATGAATGTATTGAAAGCCAGAAATGTGGGTCGACTGGATCAGATTCTGCGAATTGGCATCAGCATCGGGCTGATTTACATCGGATTCATCGACAGAAATCTGGTTGGTGATTCCTTCAGTGCGACCGTTCTTGGTGTGGTTGGGGTGATGAATTTGATGGTGGCACTGTTACGAATATGTCCCCTGTATTCGATGGTAGGGATCGATACCTGTCATACCTCACATAGAGAATAACAAGCTTCATGCGTACTTCCACACAGGTTCTGGCCGCCATCCTGGGAATAACCATACTGGCACAGGTCGTATTTGGTGCCGTGGCATACTGGATAACCCTGGACTCGAGCCGTGACCGGCGTATTGAAATGCTGGCCCACTATGCCAGTGAGATCCTGTTTGAATGGTCAGACTCCAGTACCGCTGCCGATTCACCTGACATACTCGACGAGTTACAGAAAAAATACCATCTGAACAAGTCGATTATCCTGCTGCGTGACATGAAAGGACAGCTACACACAGTGGGTATAGAAGGCGAGTTGGCACCAGGCTTGCTGTCGGAAATAAATGATCAGGCAGACAAGGCAGGTGGAATCGTCGAGTTCGATGGTGAAGACTACCTGTGGAGTCGTGTTGAAAATGGCCAGGACAGCTTGGCGCTGGTCTTGCTCGAGCCGGTCAGTCTGGTGGAACAGGCCATTGTATCGAAACTCGGAATTCGCCTGCTGGTGACGGCGGGTGTGGTAATCTGGATGGCTGTGTGGGTGGCCCTGCTGTTGTCTTCGATTATTTCTAAACGACTCAACGACAAAAACCTGGCACTGCGCCACCAGGCCCTGCATGATAATCTTACCGGCCTGCCAAACCGGAATCTGCTGTATGACAGACTCAACCAGGTAAGGCTCACGGCACATCGCAAGGGTCAGTGTTTTGCCCTGTTCATCATGGATCTGGACAGGTTCAAGGAAGTCAATGATACCCTTGGCCATCAGTTTGGCGACCAGCTGTTGCAGGAAGTCAGTCATCGCATTCAGGAATCCATTCGTGAAAATGATTCCGTTGCCAGGCTTGGCGGCGACGAATTTGCCGTTGTACTGCCTGACACGGATCAGGATGGTGCGATTCAATGTGCCAAACGGATTACCAGGAATCTGGAATCCAAATTCAATATCAACGATGTACGAATTGAGGCAAAGGCCAGCATCGGAATTGCCATGTACCCGGATCATGGTACAGAAACCGAAGAGTTGTTACAGCATGCCGATGTAGCCATGTATCAGGCGAAACAGAGCGGTAGCGGATACGCAGTCTATAATCAGGCACTGGATTCACATAGTGTTCAACGTTTGCGGCTGATGGGTGATTTGCGCGAGGCCATAGAAAATGATCAATTGAGCCTCCACTTCCAGCCAATCATCGATCTGGACAGTAACAAGATATTCAAGTTCGAAGCCCTGGCACGCTGGCAGCATCCTGAGCAGGGATATATACTACCTGATGTGTTTATTCCCATGGCAGAGCAAATGGGGCTAATCAGGATCCTGACACTGTGGGTAGTGGATCGTGCACTTAATGTATGCCGGCAATGCAGTGTGGCAGGTTATGAACTTAATATGTCCATCAATCTGTCGACATATTGCTTGCAGGATACATCATTCCCTGGTGAGTTAAGAACCATTCTCGATGAGAATGATGTGTCGGCAGAATGTGTGGTACTGGAGATTACTGAAAGTGCATTGATGAATGACATCAAGCGGGCGAGAGAAGTTCTGGATCGGCTGCATAACATGGGGCTGAAACTGGCGATTGATGATTTTGGCACCGGTTTTTCTTCCCTCGCATACCTCAAGCAATTGCCTGTCCACGAGTTGAAAATCGACAAATCATTTATCATTGACATGGACAAGGACGAAAGTAACACGACAATTGTACATACGGTAATCGATCTTGGTCATAATCTGGGCTATAGGGTTGTTGCCGAAGGCGTTGAAAATGAGCATGCCCTGGAGCATGTCCGCGGCATGGGGTGTGACTATGCGCAGGGATATTATTTCAGCCGACCGTTACCCGAAGAGGAACTGGACCTGTGGTTGCAGGAATCGGCATGGGCAGCCCTGACAAAAAACAAGTCCCGTTCTGCAAGCTGATCATGTCAAAGTCAGCTGTACGATGTGATCTGCCTGGCAGAAAAAACGATCCGGAGCCAGCCAGTGCACGCCTGTGCCCGGCAAATGAGCTGATGGTCCAACAAAAATTTAGTCGATGATGTTCGCGGCCTGAAAAAAATGGTGTTGCAAGGAAGAACTTGATGACCAGTGCGTTCATTAGATCGATGAAGAAGGCACGACCAAGGGGATGACGAGAAACGCCAGAGGTGAGGGGCCGTATCTGGATGTTACCGCTGCCATGTTGGCAATGGCCACCGGTGTTGCACCCAGACCCAGACCACAGAGCCCGGAGGCCATGACGGCTTAGTCATAGGTTTTTTAGGTAACGATAAAAACAATATATACCGCAACAAGGGTGATCAGTAATGTCTGGCTCAGAACGGCAAGCAGAATAGGGCCTGCTGAATCAATCAAGGACGGTAACTGCATGCTCATGAGACTCATGGCGAGAAAAAGCTGCAGGCTGAGCTCACCTGCCCATTCAATGGTAACCTTGTTGAGTGGCTTGTTGAATACATTGGACAAGTTTGTGATCAGAATATAAACCGCCATGGCGGTAAGGAAGCCGGGCAGGCTGAGCCCCTTGATGGAGAGATATTGATTAACCAGATCACCTGCCATGATACAGGTGGCCAGCACCAGCAAGGTGCCAAGTACATAATCCATATGAAATTCCCTGGAATCGTCTGAAGAAGCCTCCATGGATATAATGGCAGCAGAGGTATCAGGAGACAACTGATGTTTGTTAATTAGCCACCCACCAACCGGACCGCCTATGAGCCCCCTTGCGATGAGACCAAAGGTTGCGCAGTCGATGGCAAATTCCTCGGCTACCTGCAATCCTGCTTCAGTGGCAAGCTGCCTCCATGCTATGGCAGTACCATGGCCACCTGCAAAGGAAACACTTCCAGCTAACAGGCCATAACCAGGGTGTCCGCCTGCAAGCATGGCCAGGGCGACGCCGACGGAATTCTGTAAACAAGTAATGCAGCAGCAACCACAGTGAGGATGGCCAGAGTTTTTCCACCCTGGCGCAGAGTGTTCATCTTGGCCCCCAGCCCAATGGTGCTGAAGGAAAACAGCAGGAAGAGATCCCGAAGCTGCAGGTCGAATGTGACACAGATATCCCAGACAGCAGTCAACAGGGCAACCAGCAGACTGCAGATGATGCCACCTGTGACTGCGGTAGGAATATTGCAACGTTCGAGAATAGGCAGTTTTCTGGTCAGCAGTTTGCCGAGAAACAGAACCAGGATGGCAACGATGAGAACTTCGAGATTTTTTACTTTTATTTCCATGCCATCAGGCTGTCATGAAAATCAGATCAACACATTGCTATTGAAAATGGCCGCATTTGTGCTCAATGTCAGTGGCATTGTAACAGGCAGAGTAACGACCGGCTTGAGTCGGATAGTGACTGTCGGTAGGCTATCAAGCCATAATGGCAACCCTGCAGGCCCTGTTCTGTTATTATAGGAAATCTGACTGCAAGCAACAAAGACCGGTTTTCTCGTGACTACAGCAACTTTTTCATCACTTCCCCTGCCCGCCGAGGTGTTGGCGAACATCGCCTCACTGGGATACATGGAAATGACCCCGATTCAGGCACAAAGCCTGCCTGTTATTTTAAACGGTGAGGATTTACTGGCACAGGCAAAAACCGGTAGCGGAAAGACGGCCGCTTTTGCAATCGGCCTGTTAGACAGGGTTGAAGTACAGACATGTGCAAGCCAGGCACTGGTGCTTTGCCCGACGAGGGAACTGGCCGAACAGGTTAGCAGGGAAATCCGGTGTCTGGCACGGGCGATGCCAAATACCCGGCTGGTCACCCTGTGCGGAGGCAAGCCGGCAGGACCGCAGAGAGACTCATTACAACACGGCCCACATATTGTGGTCGGTACCCCCGGCAGGGTCGTGCAGCACCTGCAACAGGGTGCTTTGCAGCTGCAACACTTGAAGGTTCTGGTGCTCGACGAGGCCGATCGCATGCTCGACATGGGGTTTCAGGAAGATATCATGCACATTATCGATATGACACCACGGCAAAGACAAACCCTGCTTTTTTCCGCAACTTACCCTCAGAGAATAAAGCAAGTCAGTGATCTTGTTCAGAATAACCCGGTCGAGGTTCGTGTCGAAAGCCTGCATGACAGCAACAAAATCAAACAGGTATTCTATGAGATCAGGAAAGGGGAAAGAACCAGAACACTGATCGCTCTGCTACAGCACTACCGCCCTGAATCCAGTGTGATATTCTGTAATCGCAAGCAGCAATGCCAGGAACTCGCCGATGAATTATGGCAACAGGGTTTTCATGCCCAGGCCTTGCATGGCGATCTTGAACAAAAAGGTCGTGACCAGGTACTGGCACAATTTGCCAATAAAAGCAGCTCGATTCTGGTAGCAACAGATGTCGCCGCCCGTGGTCTGGATATCAAGGATTTGCAGGTGGTCATAAATTTCGAACTGTCACCGGACCCGCAGATATATATCCACCGGATTGGCAGAACAGGACGTGCTGGCAAGGAGGGTCTGGCCCTGAGTCTGTTCATGGAGTCGGAAAAATACAAGCTCGAATCCATCGAAGCGTATCAGGATTCCGCTGTCAGAATCGAGAAACTGTCGTCTCTCAGGCCCAGGGAGAATTTCCGTCTCAGTCCGCCCATGGTTACCCTGTGTATCAACGGCGGTCGTAAAAACAAGGTACGGGCAGGAGATATCCTCGGTGCATTGACTGCAAAAAGTCAGCTGGAGGGCAAACAGATCGGTAAAATCGAGCTGCTGGATCTTGTTGCCTATGTGGCAGTAGAGCGGCCAATTGCCCGGCAGGCACTGAAAATCCTGTCAGAAGGCAAGATCAAGGGTCGAAAGTTCAAGGTTCGAAAGCTGCGTTGACATGCCGGCAAACACCAGGTCAACAGATGTTCTGATCATCGGTGCCAGTGCCTCAGGTCTGATGTGTGCTATCGAGGCGGGCAAGCGGGGGCGTAACGTGATTGTACTCGATCATGCCAACAAACCAGGAAAAAAAATCCTCATGTCTGGTGGCGGGCGCTGCAATTTCACCAATTATGATGTCAGCGCCAGCAACTACATATCGCATAACCCACACTTTTGTAAATCGGCATTGAGTCGCTTCACACAGTGGGATTTCATTGCCATGGTGAATGAATACAAAATCCCCTACCACGAACGCGAACATGGCCAGTTGTTCTGTAATGACAGTGCCAGAGATATTCTTGACATGTTGCTCGCTGAGTGTCAGAAGGTGAGGGTCGATATTCGCCTGGATTGCAATATCGAAAAAGTCGAAAAATCAGATGATGGCATGTTTGTCATTGATACCTCGTTGGGCCAATTTCAGGCCCGCTCACTTGTCATTGCCAGTGGCGGTCTGTCAATACCGAAAATGTGTGCCAGCCCGTTAGGCTATCGAATTGCAGAACAATTTGGCCATCATGTCTGGCCTACCCGGGCAGGGCTGGTGCCCTTTACCCTGCAACCTCATGACAGGGATAAACTGGCCAAGCTCTCAGGTATTGCTGTTGACAGTTTGGTGAGTAATGAAACGATACAGTTCAGAGAGAATATTCTCTTTACCCACCGGGGTCTGAGTGGCCCGGCAATTCTGCAGATTTCTTCCTATTGGCAGCCCGGTGAAGCCATCGAGGTCGATTTGTTGCCGGATCTCGATCTTGAAGATTTGCTCAAATCACGCAAGCACGAACATCCCACTCAGAAGTTACAAACCTTCCTCGCAGAGGCATTGCCAAAACGGCTTGTGCAGACCCTGCTGGGCAATGAAACGGCAAACCGGTCACTGCAGAGCTTGAACCGCCAGCAGCTCGGTGAAGTAATTCGGCTTTTCAAGGGCTGGCAGATCAAGCCCAATGGCACCGAAGGTTACCGTACCGCAGAAATCACCCTGGGTGGTGTCGATTGCAATGAGTTGTCCTCCAGAACTATGGAATCGAACAAGGTTGATGGCTTGTACTTCGTCGGTGAAGTCGTGGACGTTTAAGGCTGGCTCGGTGGTTTCAATTTTCAATGGGCCTGGTCGTCAGGCTGGTGTGCAGGACAGGTGGCATGACCATGCCGGGGCCGGTCCGCAGAGTCTGGTCACAGTCCGATCACGACCTTGCCGGGGATCTTGTAACGGTTGACTAAATAAATGCTGAGCAGTGGGCCGAGCAGGCCAGCCGTCAGCGAGGCAAGTAACACCAGGCTGCTGGGGGCCTTGATGTAATGGTACATGACGAGCTGAACAGGAACCTGAAAGAAAAAAGATAAGAGGTAAATCTGGTAGGAATAGATATCCACCCATCTGCCCGGCCCGGATTGTTTGCGACTGAGTGCAACGGCAAGCATGATGGTTGCCGAAATTCCGAGTATGGCTTTTGCCAACACGGTGTAGCTGCTGTGTGAAAGCGATACATGGATGATGATGCTGAGAGAAAACAAGGCAAGGCTTATGGCGAGGTTATTGGTTGCGGGTTTGTCCGTCTGCCGGTTCAGCCATTTGCCCAGAAGCGGATACATGAGCATGCCAAACCAGAAGTAGATCATGTTATGCAAGATACCCGTGTAGTTGAACAGGGTCGGTGGATTGGCAGAATGCTCGAACGTCAGATTAAGCCAGATCAATACACCGGTTATGGTGATCTGCAGTAGCCGGGCCGGAAACTGGCCAGAAACACGCAAACTGCGCAGCAGGACTGGTGCAAGTACAAATACGGCAAACAGGGTGGGCAGAAACCAGAAAAAACGAATCGAGTTCTGCCATGGATAGAGGAGGCTGCCCAGATAAAACTCCCAGCTGGGTTCAATCGGGTTCTTGGCGAATTCCGCAAGCATGATCTTCGGGATAAAAGCCACTGTTCCCAGGACCACATAGGGCAGCAACAGGCGAATGACCTTGTTTTTCAGCAGCCCTCCATAGCTTCGTCTGGATGAAACGGGATTGGTATGCACGTACAAATAGCCCGAAATGCTGAAAAACAGCGGCATGTGGAAGGTGTAGATGAAGTCGATGACCAGGATCGAGATGCTGGCAAAGAGATCGTTGGCAGGAAACGTCAGGTGAGGTGGCAGGGAATGGCCAAAAACCACCAGGAAAATGCCAATGGCACTGGCGATACCGATATGTCGCAATACCGGGTTTGGTGAATGGGAGGTTGTGTTGTGCTTTGCGGTCACGATTTTGGCCATTGTGGTTTCAGCGCTGAAAGAGAGGGCAGCCACGGCCTATCATAAGGAAGACAGACTGAGGATGTAAAGTCAGAATCAAGGTACAAGTTACAAGTTACAAGATGCAAGTAAAAACCGGCTTCGAGGTCATTCCTGCGATTTAAGGCAGATACAAGATACAGGTAAAACCCGGCTCCGTCATCATTCCAGCGAAGGCTCACTACTGTCCGGAATAAATCTCACGGCGGCAGGGCCCTCTGAATTTTCTGAATTTCCATCCGTCTTCGATGATAGCGATTGGTGATGTGTTCCTCGCTGAGCGGGCGGCTGAATAATGTCACTGACAGCTCTGCCAGAAGCAGGTGAAGACTGGTTACAATCTT